>JBLRXD010000007.1:0-39007 GCA_047920935.1 Pseudomonadales bacterium
AACGACGGCACCTTCGTGGTGGAGGCGTTCTTCGCGCCGGAGACCCTGTCTACGTGACGCGCCACGGGTGCCGCGGTCGAAGCGCGCGCTCTGACCCAAGCCGGCGCCGGCGCCCGGCGGGCGCGTCTCCGGGGAAGGTCGACGCCACCCCGGGCTCTTCTCGGCGGGGTGCGGAGGCGGTATGGTGCACGCCCCATCCGCCCATGCCCTTGGAGCCCCAGTGATGCTTCTCAACCAGGTTCGCGCTTCGTCGGTCATCGGCGCCCTGCTGCTGATGCTGACGGCCACCGTGCCGTCTTTGCCGGCGCTGGCCACTGCCGGTTCGCCCCACCAGGAACTGCGCACCACCCTGTTTCGCGCCAGCGACGACGCGCTGGCAGCCGCCAACGACGCCCAGGCCAGCCTGCTGGCGCCGCAAAGCTACGGCCAGGCTGCCGATGCCTATCGGCGCGCCGAAGCAATGCTCGAGGCCGGCGGCGGCATCGATGCCATCCAGCGCAACCTGAGGCGTGCCGAAAGCCTGTTCGAGCAGGCGGCGCAGGCAGCCGGCATTGCCCGCGAGACCTTCGCGGAGGCCCTCAAAGCCCGTGCCGACGCGGCCGGCGCCAAGGCAGAAGAGTTCGAGCCAGACGCCTGGAAAGCGGCCGAGCAGGCCCTGGGGCAAGCCACCCTGCGGTTGGAGCGAGGCCGGGATCGGAACGTGGAGCGCGACGGAGCCAAGGCCAAAGACCTTTTCCAGCAGGCGGAGTTGGCGGCGATCAAGTCCAACTACCTGAACAAGACCCGTTCGCTGCTGGAGACCGCAAATCAGCTGCGGGCCCCACGCCACGCGCCGCTGTCGTACCAGCAGGCTCGGGAGCTGCTCGCCGCGGCGGAGCAGGCGCTCACCGACGATCGCTACGACACCGACCGGCCGCGCAACCTGGCCCAACGGGCGGAGCACATGGCCCACCACGCGATCTACGTGGCTCGGCTGGAGCGCAGCATCCGCGACGGCGACACCAGCGTGGAGCGGATCCTGCTCGACTGGCAGAGCGGCATCGCCGCCATCGCTCACCCATTGGACGTACCCGTGTACTTCGATGATGGTTACACCGACGCGGTGCAGCGCATCTCCCGGGCCATCGCCACCCTGCAGGCGGACCTGAGCTTTCTCCGCCAGGGCATGGCCGACCGGGACGCGCAGATTGCCAGCCTCGAGCTCGAACTCGGCGGCCAGAGCCAGAGCCTCGCCCGGGTGAACCAGGCGCTGGCCAGGCGCGACCGGCAGCGGGAGCGCATCGAGCGGGTCGAGTCGCTGTTTCCCGTCGACCAGGCGCTGGTGCTGCGCCAGGGCGACAGCATCATCCTGCGGCTCATCGGCCTCAGCTTCGCCAGCGGCAGCGCCAACCTCACCGCCGAGCACGAGCCCATCCTCGCCCGAGTCGAACAGGCGCTGTCGTCGTTTCCCGAGGCCAACATCATCATCGAAGGCCACACCGACTCGTTCGGCTCGGACGCGGCCAATCAGGCGCTGTCCCAGGATCGCGCCGCCGCTGTGCTGCAGTACCTGCTGGCACGGACGCCGATATCGCCCGCGGACGTGCGGGCATTGGGCTACGGCGAGTCGCGCCCGGTGGCCAACAACGAGACGCCGGAAGGGCGCGCGCGCAACCGCCGCATCGACATCATCATTTATCCCAAATGGTGACGCAGGCCGACGGCGGGCCGTACCGAAGCGGTTGATCATAATCAAGGCGCGGCTCGAGCAGCAGGCGAACAATCCTCACGACCAGGCGGCCATCGCCGCCTGCAGGAGGACCGGAATGGCCAAAGACAAAGACGTCGCCGTCAGGCAATCGGGTGAGGGCTCCCCCCAGCGGCTCGATCAGCAGGTCGAGCGTGTGTTCGAAGACTTCTTCAATCGCCGTTGGCTGCGCCCCTGGATGGACTGGTCGCTGGCGGAGTCGCCTCTGAGCACCCGCGCGCCGCGAGTCGACGTGATGGATCGGGACAGCGAGGTGGTGGTGCGTGCCGAGATGCCCGGCATGTCGAAAGACGACATCGACATCTCGGTCAGCGACAACACCGTCACGCTGAAGGGCAGCACGCGTAAGGAAGAAGAGAAGGACGAGGGCGACTACCACCGCCGCGAGATCGTCAGCAGCTACGTATCCCGCACCGTACCGCTGCCTTGCGACGTCAACGGCGACCAGGCCAAGGCCCGGCTCAAGGAAGGCATGCTCGAAATCACCCTGCCGAAGGCAGAAAAAGCGAAACGCAAGCGCATCGAGGTGGAGTCTTAGCGCCCGGCAATGCCGGTCATGAACAACTCCTCCGGGTGATCATTGCTCGAGCGTCACCGGCTGCAGGTGTCGGTCGAGGCGTATCGTCGGGCCGCCGAGTAGCCCGCCCATGCCGACGTAGCGGGCATCGGCGAACGTCACCACATAGCCGCCGCCCTCCTCCCAGTCGATCTGCGCGAAGGGAAAGCGCGACCAGGTCAGGAAACGGCGCGCCGCAAGCGTCTCGGCCGCCGCTGCGGCCGCCGGCTCCCCCAGCCGCCGCGGAATCCGCCTGTCGGCAGGCTCGAACCGGGGCCGGCCCAGCCAGTTCCAGGTTCCCAGGTAGTAGCCACCGGCCGTCTGCGCAACCACGGAGCCGCCGAACGGGTTGCCAGGCACCGGCGCCACCATGACCCGATCGACGGCTTCGATGCCCTGCATCGCCAGTTCGGCCCGCACCTCGGCACGCGCCGGCACGTTGACAGCGGCCGCAGCCGCCATGTAAGCGCCCACCACGACCAGAGCCGCGCGCGTGGCACGCTCCAAGGTGGGAGCGCGCTCGGAGGATCCGAACCCGAGCAGACGCGCCGCCAGCACGACGCCGATGCCGGCCAGCCACAGCCCTTGCGCCAGCGGCGGAACCTGCCCGCTCAACAGCACCAGCGCAGAAGCCAGCAGCCAGAACGCGAGCCATGCCGCGATCTCGATCGGGCGGCGTGAGTAGCCCACGCACAACACGCCACCGAACACCAGCCACACCCAGGGATCGATAATGAACAAGGCATCGCCGTAGAACCAGCGCCCATCGAACGGCATCAGCCAGCGCAGGCCGTAATTATTCAACCAGTCGAGGATCGGGTGCGAGACCACCCCAAGCGCGGCGACGGCGAGCAGCGGGCCGGCGCGAGCGGGTTCGGAGTTCGGCCATTGCCGACGCCGCACCCAGCGCTCCCACAGCAGCAGCAGGCCGGTCAGCAGAAACGGCAGCACCAGCACGGCCAGTATGCCGTGCGTCCAGCCACGGCGGTGCGCCAGGCCGGCATAGTCACCGGCAAATGCCATGACGATATCGATATCCGGCGCGTTCGCGCCGAGGATCAGCGCCGCGGTGGCGAGAGGGGTGGCTCGGCGCAGGCCGGCGGCCGCCAGGGCGGCGCCGGTGAGGGTATGGGCAATGGGATCCATGAGCGGATCAGCATGCAGCCGGCGGTGGCAAACTGAGCATCGATGTCTCCCATGGCGAAGGCCAAGCAGATAATGCTCCACAATGGGTAGAGCGAGGTGTTCTCTGGCCGATTACTTCATTCAGACGCCGCGCTCCGCAGCGCGCGGCGCGCCTGCTGCTCGAATGCCGTCGTCAGCGCGGCATCCACCAGGCCCCGCTCCCGCCACTGGTCGCACAGCAGGCCGACACGATCGAGCAGCACCCGGGCCCGCTCGACGTCATGCTCGAGCAAGCGCTGCACGTGAGCACACGCCACTGCAACCGCGGCTTCGTGGTCGTTCGCCTTGCGACGCCAGGCGTCGGCCAGCAACTGCCGTCGCTCCGCCTCGTCCAGCCGCGCCAGATCGAGCCCCAGCTGGCGCGTCAGTACCGCCACATGATCATTGAAGATGTCGTGGTCACTGCGGGTCATGAAACCTCCATCACTGCAGTCAGCGGGTCTGCTGTGGATGTTCGCCATCGGGCGATCCGCCCACGTCGTCCGGCGGCGCGGCGTGTACGGGCGGGGGGTCGATGATGCTGGCATCGAACTCCGCATCGGCCAGTTCGGCGGCGACGATGGACGTCTTCGGCATCGCCAGGAACTTCTGCTCGTGGCTGCGGGAGCGTTCCACCACCGAGATGCGATAGAAGGCCCAACCCGCGCCGAGCAGCATACTGACCGCCGCGAACAGGAAGAACCCCTCGCCCCCCAGGGCACCGATCAACGGAGCCACCAGGATCGGACCAAAGATGGAACCGATGCTGTTCATGATGAGAATGCCGCTGGCGATGTGGATCAGTGGAAGTTGCGAGTTGTCGGCGGCGGTGGCGATGCACAGGGCGTAGATGGGCATGCTGGCGGCGCCGATGAAGAACATGGCGGCGTAAAGCATGGCGGGGCTCTGGGCCGAAAACTGCCAGCCGAGTACCGACAGCAGGCAGCCCAGGGTGAACATGCCGGCGATGACGAAGCGCCGGTCGGTATGGTCGGACAGCCGGCCCACCGGAAGCTGCGCCGCCGCTCCACCGAAGATGGCGAAGGCCATCATCAGCCCGATGCTGCCGGTGTCGAGCCCGAACGCCCGCCCCACCAGCGGACCCACCGACCACAACGCACCGGTGACCAGCCCGCCGAACAGCGCGCACACCACCGCGACCCGCGAGGCCTGGCTCAGCACCCGCAGGGAGAAGCGCACCCGGGGAATCGGGTGCGGCGCCACCATACGGGTGAGCCCGATGGGGAGGATGGCGAGCCCGAGGATGAACGCCGCACCCATCACCAGCCTCAGGTCGTGGGGCTCGGCCAGAGCCAGGAAGCTCTGCCCCGCGACCATCGCCAACAGCGAAATCACCGAGTACACGGCCAGCAGAGTGCCGCGTCGATCGGGGGGGGCCGCCTCGCTGAGCCAGCTCTCGATCACCATGTACAAGCCCGCGAAGGCGAAGCCGGTGCCGAAGCGCAGCACCAGCCATGCTGCGAAGTCGTCGAACATCCCCGCCCCGAGCAGGGCGATGGTCGCCAGCGCGGCCATGACCATGAAGGTGCGGATATGGGCGACCTGGGCGACGATCGACGGGATGACCAGGCAGCCCACCACGAAACCGAGGAAGTACGCGGATCCGGTCAGCGCGATGGACTGGGTGGTCCACCCCAGGTACTCGGCACGAATGGGCAGCAGCGTCAGCTGCAGCCCATGGCCGGTGAGCAGTATCGCGACAGCCAGCAACAGGGTGCCGACCCGAACCAGGGTTTGCGTCATGGCGAAGGAGTCTTCAAGTGAGGGCGGCGAGGGCGCGCATTATGCCCCAATCCCAGCGCCAATGGGCAGAGTGGCGGGAGGGTTCGCTGCTGCCCGAGCCGGAGACCGCGGCCGCGGCCGCGGCCGCGGCAATCTGCAGATTGTCGCGGGACGTTGAATCTTGCCTCCCGCGGCCGCATCTTGTGGGGGAACGTACCCGGAATACCTCATGGAATACCGTGACTATTATGCCGTGCTGGGGGTAGATCGTAAGGCCAGCGCGGACGAGATCAAGAAGGCCTATCGCAAGCTGGCGCGCAAGTACCACCCGGACGTGAATCCCGCGGCAGACGCGGAGGATCGCTTCAAGCAGGTGGGAGAGGCCTACGAAGTGCTGTCCGACCCGGAAAAACGCGCCGCCTACGACGCTCTTGGGGCCAACTGGCAGCAGCACCAGGACTTCCAGCCGCCGCCCAACTGGGAGCAGCAGTTCTCCTTCGGCGGTGGTGGCTACACCCAGCACGACACCGGCTTCAGCGATTTCTTCGAAACGCTGTTCGGCGCCGACGAGCTGCGGCGTCACGGGCGGCGGGCCGGCGCGTTCAAAGGCGCCGACGAGCATGCCCGGGTGGGCATCACCCTGGAAGAAGCCTTTCGCCGCGACAGCGTGGAGATCACGGTACCGCAACCCGGGGAAAAGCCGCGGCGGCTGCGCCTGAAGATTCCGGCGGGGGTCAGCGACGGCAAACGGGTGCGCTTGAAAGGCCAGGGCGGCCCCGGAGTCGGAGGCGGGCCGGCGGGGGATCTGTTCGTCGAGTTCCGCCTGGTCCCCCACCCGCGCTTCCGGGTGGACGGTAGAGACATCCACTACGAACTGCCGGTGAGCCCGTGGGAGGCCGCCTTGGGCACCGAACTGGCGGTGCCCACTCTGGGCGGCGACGTGAAGTTGAAAGTACCCGCCAACTCGCAGTCTGGCAGCAAACTGCGGCTGAAGGGCCGGGGGCTGCCGGGTGACCCGCCGGGGGATCAGTACGTAACCCTCAAGGTCGTGCTGCCCAGAGCCGACAGCCCCGAGCGGCGGGCCCTGTATCAGCAGATGGCGGAAGCCATGAACTTCGATCCCCGGGCCGCCGAAGAAGCGAGGGCAGCCTCATGAGCAGGAGCATCGATCCGGAACTTCTCGACGAGCGACACCACTTCACCCTGGGCGACATGTGCCGCATCTGCGGCGTTCATGCCGAGTTTCTGGTAGAACTGATGGACGAAGGGGTGATCGCGCCACGCGGCGAGCCCGCGGCCAAGGCCGCCCAGGCCTGGCAGTTCGACGGCATTGCGGTAGTGCGGGTGCAACGGGCGGTACGCCTGCAGCAGGATCTGGGCGTCAATCTGGCCGGGATCGCCCTGGCGCTGGAGCTGCTCGATGAGATCGAGGCCCTGCGGCGCCGCCCGTGACTCAACGAGGAGATCGCCCATGACGCCCATCAACCGCTCAAGCGCCCGCCTGTTCGGCGCCGCACTGCTGCTGGCCCTGCTCGGATGGACGCAGCCAGCGGCCGCGGATGGCGCGGCCGCGGATGGCGCGGCCGCGGATGGCGCGGCCGCGGATAGCTACGCCACACTGACGGAGCGCTTCGCCAGCCAGGCACCGGAGCGTCTTGCCGCATACATCCGCATAGACACCACCAACCCCCCCGGCAACGAAAGCGCCGGGGTGGCTTACCTGGGGGCGATTCTCGACGCCGCCGGCATCCCCTACGAAAGCGCTGAATCGGCCCCGGGGCGCGGCAATCTGTGGGCGCGGCTGCCCGGCAGCCGCCCGCCTGACGGCGGGGAGCCGGCGCTGGTGCTGTTGCACCACATCGACGTCGTCGACGCCGACCCCCGCTACTGGAGCGTGGATCCGTTCGGCGGTGAGATCCGCGATGGCTACGTCTGGGGCCGGGGCGCCCTTGACATGAAAGGCACGGCCATCGCCCAGTTGCAGGCCTTCCTCGCGCTGCACGCTTCGGGCAAACGACTCAACCGCGACGTGCTGCTGGTTGCCACCGCGGACGAGGAAGCGGGCGGCGCATTGGGCGCCGGCTGGCTGATCGAACACCACCCGGAGATCTTCGCGGGCGCCGGTTTCCTTCTCAACGAGGGCGGCAGCGGCACGGTCATGGGCGACGACGTGGTGCTCAGCGTCGAGGTGACCCAGAAGGTGCCGCTGTGGTTGCGGCTGACGGCGCACGGCCAGCCGGGCCACGGCTCGGCGCCGCAGCCGGCCACCGCGGTGACGCGCCTGCTGCGGGCCGGCGATCGCCTGGCGCAGACCAGCTTCGCGCCCCGGGTGGTCGCCCCGGTACGCGACCTGTTCGAAGGCATCGCCCCCTATCAGCCAGAGCCGCTGCGCGAGCGCTACGCCAGCATCGACAGCGCAGTTCAGGACGACGCCTTCATGCGCTATCTGCAGCTCACCGATCCCGGCGCTCACGCACTGCTGCGCAACACCTGTTCCATCACCCGGCTGGAAGGCAGCAGCAAGATCAACGTGGTGCCTACCGAAGCCGCCATGGAACTCGACTGCCGGCTGCTGCCGGATCAGGATCCGCAGGCGTTCATCGCCGAGGTGGCAACCATCGTCAACGACCCCGCCATCGCCATCGAGACGCTGCTGTCGTTCACGCCCGCCGTGAGCCCGACCAGCAGCAGCCTGTACCGGATGATCGAAGCCACCGCGGCTGATCGCATGCCCGCGGCCCGGGTGATCCCCGGGGTGCTCACCGGCTTCACCGACAGCCACTACTTTCGCGATCTCGGCATCGCCAGCTACGGCTTCAATGCCTTCGTGATACCCAGGGAAGATCGCCGCGGGGTGCACGGCAACGACGAGCGCATCGGCGTCGATACCCTGGTGGAAGGCACCCGTTTCATGATCGAGTTGGTCGACCGCTTCACCACCCAGTAACGGCAGCGGGGAGCGGGTCAGCGGGTGTCGAGCTGATTGATGGCCAGCTGGATTTGCGCGAGATCGACGTCACAGCGCCGAAGCTGCGAGCGCTCCCGGTCGATGATGGCCTGGAACAGCCGCCGCTTGAGGGCGGGCGCATCGCCTGCGGCGTCGCCCGCGGCACTGATCAGCAGGTCGACCACCCGCTCCGCACCGTTCAGCCGCCCCCACAGGTAGTCGTGCTCCCGATAGGCGCGATTGAAGAAGCCGAGAAACCCCATGAACTTGCGGCAGCGCAGCCCGGTGAAGACGGCATTGAGGGCCGGCGCGTCCGCCGGGCTGATGCGCTCCACGCGAATCGGCGTGAGCGGGTCGGGCCCGTTTTCCGACGACCCGGGCGTGACCAGCAACGCGTCGTAAATCGGGAAGCCCAGGTAATCGCCCAGCAGCGACGCGCGCAGACCATCGCCGGCTATGCGCCGATGCAACCCGCAGAACTCCGCGTCCAGCTCGCGATCCAGAGCTTCCAACCCCAGGAAGCCCGCCAACTCGTCGAGCAGCGCCAGCGCCTGCTCTGCACCAAGCGGCGCCTGCCGCGCGCCCTCGCTCAATCGGCCCGCCAGAGCAGGGTCGATCTGCTCGGAGCGCCGCAGTCGATAGCACCGCTCCATGAACTGGTAGGCCTGCTGCTTGAACTCGTCCAGCGCGTCGCGGGCCGCCTCGTCGAGCCCTGGATCGCTCTCGCGCTGATTGATGCGGCGAATCAGGAACTGCAGTCGACGGATGCGCGAGCCGACGTCGAAGCGCCGCAGAAACCGGGCCACCGGATCGGGCCGTGGACCGGGAAGCTCGGCTGACGGCTCGTCGCCATCGCGCCAGCCGTGGGCGACGCTTACCTCGAGTGCGCCGCGCAATGCCGGATCGCCCGGCACCGGGGACAGCTCTGCCCATGCGGTGATCATGGTGTCCACGAGCCGGCCGAGGCGCCGCTGCAGATGCGCCCGGTACGCGAGGCCCATGGTCGACGCCGCCCGACCCGCCATGGCCTGGCGCAGGTCGGTGACCCTTTCAGCGCTCATGGGGCTGGCCGGATGGGCGGACTCCAGCTCGCGCACCATGGCTTCCACCTGGCTGCGATTGGCGTCCATGATGGTGCGATTGACCTGCACCCGGGCGTCCTGGAGCACGATGTCGTTGAGATCCTCGAGGATCGGCTGGTTGCGTGGAATGGTCGACAACGCCGCCCGAATGGTGGCGAGATAGCCGAGGCTGCGCCCCGGATCGACCATCTCCTCGGTGTGGGGGTCCGGCTCCACATAGACCAGGGAGCGCGCCACCTGCCGATCCGCGGGACGATGATTCAGCGCCTCCAGGGCGGCCCGGAACGGCTTGTTGTTGACGATGCCGCCATCGACGAAGTAGCGATCCGCCGGGTCGAAGTGGCGGCTTGCCGCGGTGCCGTCGCGCGCCCTGACGCTGCCCTGCAGAAAGCGCTGCTCCCCTGGCCACTGCAGCCCGTTGCGGGCCAGCACCCGCCGCATCTCGGCGTGGCGGAACGGCGGGAACGCGCCGGCGTAGGAGGAGCTCGCTCTGGCGGCCCACACCAGGGCAGGAGCGTTGTCGTCACGGAAGTCGCTTTGCAGCGCGCCCGCTTCGGTCGCCAGGTGGGAGAGCTGGCAGAACGCCGCGTGCTCCCGCTCCCGAGCGATCAACTGCTCGTGCAATCGCATGATTCTGGGGTACCCCAGCAGATCGGTAATGCTGGCGTAAACGTCGAGCCGCTGCCCGGGAGGCAGCAGGCTGCTGCCGGGGCGGCGGCTGGCGGCCATGGCCTTGAGCGCGGCGAAGAAGTGCTCGCACAGCCGCTCGCCGGAAAACGGCGGCCGGAACCAGGAGGAGCGCACCAGCCGCGCGAGCTTCTGCCGGGTCTCGGTATTCGAGCCGACGTCGCGGGGCAGCCACAGGGTCAAGGCCCGAAGCCACGGGTAGAGGTACCACTTGCGCCAGCGGGTCACCTGCTCCGCGCCGAGGTGCTCCACGTCGGCCTGCTCGAGCCAGCCGGTGGTCTGCGCGTCCAGGCGCGCATCGCTCACCAGCGCCTGCGCCAGCATCACGCCGTTGATGGCCCCGGCGGACGCCCCCGCCAGCACATCGATGACCACCCGGAAGTGGCTGGTGCGGTTGATCTGCTTGAGGATCTCGAAGTAGACGCTCTCGGTGTCGCAGGGTCGACCATCCGGGCCGTCTTCGTAGCGCATGTCCGCGGCGGCGTCCCGGCCCACCTCGTGCAGCACCTTCGACGCCCGCACCACCTTCAGCAACTCCTTGGTGATGCCGTGCATGTAGACGGCCAGGGAAGCCCCGCCGTAGATCACCACCGCCAGCCGCAGCTCTTTCTTCGCCATGGCTAAAGCTTATAGTGGCGGCAGGCCAAATGGAGTATGGGAATGAAAATGCTTGCACCGCTCCGCAACCGGATGTGGCTGCTGCTGGCGACGTTGCTGACGGTACCGATCGCTGCGCCCATGGCAGCACAACCGGACAGCGGCATACAGGTTACCGGCTCCGGCGAGGTGCAGGTGGTGCCGGACATGGCCCGTGTGTCGCTGCAGGTGCGCCGCGAGGGTCAGGACGCGGCAGCCTTGAAACACACCCTGGATGAAGTCGCCGCCCGGGTGCTGGCCCTGGCCGACGAGCTGGCCATTCCCCGCCGCGAGGTCACCGCGGCCGCGGTCAATATCTATCCGCGCTACCGGCAGCGGAACGATACCCAGACCGTGGATGGCATCATCGCGGTGCGCACCATCGAGGTGACCCTGCGGGATCTGGCTCTGCTCGGAGATCTGATCAACGGCGCCCTGGAGCGCGGCGTCAACGGCGTCGGCGGCGTGCAGCTCGATGCGCAGAACCGGGTCGAGCTGGAGCGTCGGGCGCTGGATCTGGCCATCGACGACGCCATCCGTGAAGCGCGGCAGATCGCCAAGCGCTTCGAAGTCACCCTCGGAGCGCTCGCCCATGCCAGAACCGGCAGACACACGGTGCGGCCGATGATGATGGAATCCATGGCCGTGCGCAGCGCCGCTGACAGCTTCGAGCCGGGGGAGATGACCATCCGGCGCGACGTCGAGGCCACATTCGGCATTCAACCGTAGCAGCGACCCAGCGGCGATGGCTGCCTTGGCGATGGCTGCGCTCAGTCCGGCAGGCCGAGCACCCGCTTGGCGATGATGTTGCGCTGCACCTCGTTGCTGCCGCTGTAGATGGACGCGGCGCGATAGTAGAGCCAGCGGCGCGTGGTCTCGAGTTCGTCGCTGCTGAAGCCATCACCATCGTCCCCGAACCCCTGCATGCCGCGCAAACTGGTGAGCAGGTCGTAGTAGTCCTGCTGCAGCTCGCTGCCGTACACCTTGAAAATCGACGTGGACGGCCCCGGAGTGCCGCCGTCGGATTCCTGCACGGCGCGGCGCTGGGTCAGCCGAAAGGCCAGGTTGCTCATCTCGTAGTCGAGGATCTGACGGCGCAGGTCGGGGTCGGCAATGCGCCCGGCGGCAACCCCGGCGCACCGCTTGGCCTCCGCGACCAGCCCGCTCTCGACCGCGGCGCTGCCGGCGACCAGCGCCTCCATGCCGGAGCGCTCGTGTTGAAGCAGCCGCTTGCCCACGGTCCAGCCGCGGTTCAGCTCGCCCACCAGATCGTCCTTGCTGGCGACGGCGTTGTCGAAGAAGGTCTCGTTGAACGGCGACTCGCCGCTGAGCAGCCGGATGGGCTTCACGGTGACGCCGGGCTGATCCATGGGCAGCAGCAGAAAGCTGATGCCTTCATGTTTGGGCGCACTGAAATCGGTACGCACCAGAATGAACATCCAGTCGGCGTTGTGAGCGCCCGAGGTCCAGATCTTCTGACCGTTGATCAGGAAGTGATCG
The DNA here is from genome assembly GCA_047920935.1 of Pseudomonadales bacterium. GTDB lineage: Bacteria > Pseudomonadota > Gammaproteobacteria > Pseudomonadales > Azotimanducaceae > UBA7803. Next base: position 12,063 of record JBLRXD010000007.1, read on the forward strand.
CCGTGATCGTCCGCCCGGGTGCGCAGGCTGGCGAGGTCCGAGCCGGAGCCCGGCTCGCTGTAGCCCTGGCACCACTCCACCTCGGCCCGGGCGATGCGCGGCAGATGGCGCTGCTTCTGAGCTTCACTGCCGAACTCCAGCAGCGTGGGGCCGATCATGCTGGTGCCGAAGCTGGAGAGCGCCGGGCGCGCGCCGATGCGCCGCATCTCTTCCAGCAGGATCAGGTACTGGTCGTTCGCCAGCCCGCCGCCGCCGTACTCCCTCGGCCAGCTGGGCACCGTCCAGCCTTTCTCGATCATGCGCTCGAGCCACAGGCGCACGTCGGGATCGGTTATCTCGATCTTGGTGGAGCCGTTGGGAACCTGACCAGGGCCGCGCGCGCCCGGCGGGCAGTTGCGCTCGAGCCACGCCCGGGTTTCGAGCCGGAAGTCATCCAGTACCGTCATTGCGCCCCTCCTCGATTCACCCTCATTCCCTCGTTGACTCGCATTCCCTCCTTGACTTCTACCTCAGCCCCAGCCGACTGTCCAGCCGACCGTACCGGCGGCCGCGGCAACGCTGGACTGAAGACTAGAATGTGTTCTAAATTCATCCGGGGACGGGAAAGGCGTATGGAAATGAAAGAGCAACTCGCGGAGGAGATCTCCAGCCTCGGGTTCGACCCCGACGCCCTGCGCGACAGGTATCGCCAGGAGCGCGACAAGCGCCTGCGGACGGACGGCGACGATCAGTACATCGAGCTCGATGGTGAGTTCGCGCACTACGCCGATGACGACCCCTGGGTCGAACCCGGATTCAGCCGCGATCCCATCGACGCAGAGATCGAGGTGGTCATCATCGGCGGCGGCTTCAGCGGCATGCTGGCCGCCACCCGCCTGCGCGAGCGCGGTATCCGCGACGTCCGCATTCTGGAGTCGGGTGGCGACTTCGGCGGCACCTGGTACTGGAACCGCTACCCGGGCGCCCAGTGCGACATCGAGTCCTACTGCTATTTGCCGCTGCTGGAAGAGCTCGGCGTGCTGCCCCGGGAAAAGTACTCCTACGCGCCGGAGATCTACGAGCATTCGCAGCGCATCGGCCGCGAGTACGGCCTCTACGACATCGCCTGCTTCCAGACCCGGGTCACCGAGCTGCGCTGGGACGAAAACGCGGAACGCTGGCTGGTGTCGACCAACCGCGGCGACGCGTTTCGGGCCCGCTTCGTCATTCAGGCGGTTGGCACGGCGAGCCGTCCCAAGCTGCCGGGCATCCCGGGGATCACCGAGTTTCAGGGGCACTCGTTTCACACCAGCCGCTGGGATTACCAGTACACCGGCGGTGACCACAGCGGCGGCCTGGTGAACCTGGCCGACAAGCGGGTCGCCATCATCGGCACGGGGGCCACCGCCATTCAGTGCGTGCCGTTCGTCGGCGCCCACGCCGAACAGCTCTACGTGTTCCAGCGCACGCCATCGTCGGTGGATCTGCGCGGCAACAAGCCCACCGATCCGCAGTGGGCCAGGACCCTGCAATCCGGCTGGCAGCGGGCACGGCGGGAAAACTTTGCCGACATCGTCGTCGGACGGCCGTTCGAGGAGGATCTGGTGGCCGACGGTTGGACGGACATCTTCCGACGTCTGCAGGCGGCCATGCGGCGCCAGGCCGAGGAGCCCATGGACATTGAGGAGGTGGCGCTGCGCACGGAGCTCGCGGACTTCGAAAAGATGAACGAGATCCGCGCCCGGGTGGACGAGACGGTACGCGACCCGGATGCAGCCGAGGCGCTCAAGCCCTGGTACCGGCAGTTCTGCAAGCGGCCGACGTTCAACGACGAGTACCTGGCTACTTTCAATCGCCCCAACGTGAAGCTGGTGGACGTCAGCGCCACCCAGGGGGTGGAGCGCATCACCCGCGACGCGGTGGTTGCCGGGGGCGTCGCATACCCGGTGGACTGCATCATCTACGCCACCGGCTTCGAGATCACCTCGGCGCCGCGGCGCCGGGTCAGCTACGACATCATCGGCCGGGACGGCCGCTCGCTGTTCGACCACTGGAAAGGCGGGCTGAAGACCCTCCACGGGCTTGCCAGTCACGGCTTTCCCAACTGGTTCTACATCGGCGTCAATCAGAACGGCCTGTCGGTGAACATGACCGCCATGTTCGACGACCAGGCGCAGCACATCTCCTACATCATCGACGAGGTGCGCAAGCGCGGCAGCCGGGTGGCCGAAGTGACCCCGGAGGCCGAGGCTGCGTGGGTGGCGGAGATCCGCCGGCTGGCGGTGAGCAACCGCGCCTACCAGGAGGCGTGCACGCCCGGCTACTACAACAACGAAGGCAAACTCGGCCATTCCGACGGCGGCATCGGCAGCGAGGTCTACGCGCCCGGCATCAACGCTTTCAACGCCGTGCTCGCCGAGTGGCGCAGCCGCGGTGATCTCGATGGTCTGGAGCTATGCTGACAGAACGGCTGAAGCAGGAGGGCCGCAGCAGATGTCTGGGGATGACGCGGTAACCTCTGTGACTCTCGCTCAGTTGCCGCCGCGGGACTGGCAGGCGGCCGCCGAGGAATTGCGGACCCAGGGCGTGGTTCGGCTCGATGGCGCCCTCTCCGCCGCAGCGCTCTGGGAGGTGGAAGCCGCCATGGAACACAGCTTCGCCAACCCGAGCCCCGGGGCCGTGCACTTCTACGCCGACGAAGCCGCGCGCTTCTTCCAGGACACGGGCAAGAGCTACATCCCGCTGGTGCGCCGCATCGGCCTGGATGCGATGGTGGAGGCCCTGTGGGGCGAGCCGCGCATCTGGTACATGGGCGAGCAGTTGTTTCTCAAAGACGGCGGCCACAGTCGGCGCACGCCGTGGCATCAGGATACTTCGTACCTGCGCATGCGGGGCGAGCAGCTGATCGCCTGCTGGATCACCCTGGATCCGCTGCCGAAACACCACTCCCTCGAGTTCGTCCGCGGTTCCCACCATGGGGTGCTGTACAACGGCTCGGCCTTTTCCCCCAGGGACGATACCGCCCGGCTCTACAAGAACTCGCCGCTACCGCGGCTGCCCGACATCCAGGGCAACCGCGGCGCCTTCGACATCGTCTCCTGGGATCTCGTACCGGGGGACATCGTGGTTTTCCACCTGGGCATTCTCCACGGCGGCGCGGGAACCGAGCCAGGCATGCGCCGCCGCACGGCGTCGTTGCGGTTCATGGGTCCGGACGTGGTGTACGACGGACGCGTGCGCGACCACGACGGCGCAGAGGCGGGCAACGACGCCGCGCTCGCCGGCGTCTACGAGCAGCTCGAGGACGGCCAGCCGTTCCACACCTTGAACCAGTTCAGCCGCATCGAGAGGCCCGTCCAGCGCGACCAGCTTTGAGCCGGGCCTTGCGGCGGCGGCGTACTCCGCGCGACGCGCGCGCCGTTTCGGTGCGCCTGCCTCGCCGGCGCGCGCCGTTGCTGGGCACTCACCGGCCGAAATTCGCCACCTTCTCCAACAGGGCGCGTAACCCCCTGAAATTGAAAGAAAATAAAACTGGCACGTTTTCTGCTGACAAGCTCGACGGTCGCAGGCCCAACGGTCGCAGGCCGTTCTACGAACATTAAGCCAGATCAATTGGAGTGGGCTCATAATGAGAAACAGATTCGCAGCGGTAACGGCCGCTGCACTGATGTTGAGCGGCACGGTCGCCGCTCAGGAGCTGGAGGTATCCGCCAACGTCACCCTGGCGTCGGATTACTCGTTGCGCGGCGTGTCCCAGACCGATCGCGGTCCCGCGATTCAGGGGGGCTTCGACGTCGCCTTCGGCTCCGGGTTCTACGTCGGCACGTGGGCTTCGAACGTGGCGTTCGGCATCACCAGCATGGAGTGGGACCTCTACCTCGGCTATGCGGGGCAGATCACCGACGATATCGGCTACGACGTCTCCTATTTTCGCTTCGAGTACCCTGAAGCCGGCGAGCTCGACTACAACGAATTCCACGCCTCCCTGGCGTGGAGGGATTTCACCTTCGGCCTTGGCTACTCCCCGGAATACCTGGCGCTGGACAGCGTCACCTGGTGGTATCCGAACGTTTCCTACAGCCTGAGCCTACGCAACGAGTGGACGCTGGACGTCACCCTCGGTTACAGCATCCTCGACGACAACAGCGCGCAGGATTGGGCGGCCCTGTTCGGCGACGATCGGGTCTTCGACTGGAGCATCACCTACTCGGTGCCCGTTGCCGGGCTGGACGTCGGCTTCGGCGTGGTTGGCACCGACATCAAGAAGAGAGATTGCTTCGGCGGCGACAAGGCGTGCCAGACGCGAGCGGTTGTCTCTCTGTCGAAGGCGCTCTGACCGAACGGCTCTTGACCCCGGCACCAGGCGGACGATGGGCCGCCTGGTGCCTCAGGGATGACCTGCTTCTCGCATCATGCGCAGGATGTCGCGCTCCATCGCGGCGTATTCCGGCTGAGCGCGCAGGTCTTCACGGGTGGCGATGCTGGTATCGCGCTTGAACGGGGGATGCAGAATCGTCTTCACCCGGCCGGGGTGGGCCGAGAGGAAGACGATCCGGTCGCCGAGCAGCAGCGCTTCTTCCACATCATGGGTGACCATCACCACCGTCATGCGCTCCTTGCGGATCACGTTCAGCAGCAGTTCCTGCATCTGCCCACGGGTTTCCGAATCCAGCGCGCCGAAGGGTTCATCCATCAGCAGCAGCTTGGGCGAGACCGCCAATGCCCGGGCCAATGCCACCCGCTGGCGCATGCCCCCCGATAGCTGGTGGGGCCAGGCATCAGCGAACCGCGACAGACCGACGCGCTCGAGAAAATAATCCACGGTGCCTTCCCGCAGGGCACTGACCTCCCCGTGGATGCGCAGGCCGTAGGCCACGTTCTGGCGAACGGTGAGCCACGGGAACGACGTGTAGCCCTGGAACACCATGCCGCGGTCCCGGTGCGGGCCACGCACCGGGTCACCGTCCAGGTAGATGCGGCCGGCGCTGGGCATCTCCAGCCCCGCGATCATGCGCAGGATGGTGGACTTCCCGCAGCCCGAGGGGCCGAGCAGGATGCACACCTGCCGTGGCTCCACCAGGAAGCTCACCTGCTCGACCGCCACCACCGGGACGCCCCTGCCGGGAAAGGTCTTGCCGAGGCGGTCTACGCGAAGGCCGGCATCAGCCTGCACCTCGCTCATGGCGCCTCGTCCACCAGCAGCCCCGCGGTCTTCAGCGCGGCCTCCAGCGGCGTCAGCACGACCCCGGCGGCCCAGTCGTGCAGGGCATCTGCCTGACCGAACTTCACCCACCACTCGTTGGTGGTGTTCCAGTGCTCGGCGATCTGACCGTTGCGCAACCCTAACGGCAGATCGCCCGGAAGCAGGCCCATGAATCTGCCGGCTTCTTCCTGGTCGAAGACCCAGATGCCGCCTTCATTGATCTGGCCGTCGGCGCCGATCACCATCGCCACGTCATCGACGCTGAACTGAATGGCCTCGGCGATGATGCGATTGCCCTCCACCGGGTTGGCTTTCCACCAATCGACGGCGGCGAAATATGCCTGCATGGCGAGCGTGGCCGCTTCCGGACGGTTTTCCAGCAGACTGCGCGTCATGTACATACCATCGCCCAACAGGGCCGTGCTGATCCACTGCTGTTCCGATGACGTGGCCACGACGCGGCTACCGGGCATGCCAGCCAGCACCTTGCTGCCGAAGGGCTCCCAGAACTCGCCCGCCGCCACGTCGCCGCCGAGCATGGCGCCGACCGCCTCGTCCATGATCACGTTGACGAACTGCACCTCGTCGATACCGACGCCGTTCTCCTCGAGCCAGATGCCCATGAAGATCTGCGTGAGGCCGCCTTCCAGCACGGCGATGCGTTTGCCCCGCAGATCGGCTGGCGATTCGATGTCCGGGCGAAGGATGATCTTGTCCGTCCCGTAGGATGGATTGGTGTAGGTCACCAGCCGCACCGGCACATTCTTATCGACGGCGATCGGCCCGTACTCCACCGTGCTCGACGTGATGTCCAGTTGCCCCGCGCTCATCAGCGCAAAGCTCTCGTAGGGATCCTCGATGATCTGAATGTCGAGCTCGAGCCCCGGAACCAGGTTCTGCTCCTTGGCGATGAACCAGAAGCCGTAACCCGGCCAGGAGAACAGTGACACGCGCACCTTTTCGACAGTTGCCGCGGCGTCACCCGCGTCGGTTTGCTGTTTGCCGGCAGCGGCATCCTCGCCGCCACAGGCAGACAGCATCAGGGCAATGGCGAGGCCGAGCAAAGCCCGGAAACGGATGGTGGAGAAACGCAGGGACATGGAGAATTCCTCTTCAGGGGTTGAGTCAACGTCGACGCAGATACGGGAACAACAGCCAATGCAGGCCACGAAAGGCGAGATCGCAGAGCAGGCCAAGCATGCCGATCACCAGAATGCCGGCCATGATGTCTTCGACGTGCACGAAGCGGCGCGCGCGCATCATCATCGCGCCGATACCGTCGGTGGCGGCGACGATCTCGGCGATCACCAGATAGGTCCAGCTGACCGCGAGCATCTGCCGGCAGACATCGACGATGCCTGGCAGTGACGATGGCACCACCACCGTCCAGAGCACGGTGCGCCGCGAGCCGCCGAGGGTTTTCGAGGTTTCGATGAAGTCCACCGAAACCTGCTTGACCGTGTCGCACACCAGCGTGACCAGAAACCAGATCACGCCCAGCATCAGCAGGGCGATCTTCTGGTTGTCGCCGGTGCCGAGCCACATCAGCAACAAGGGAATGAACGCCGGCGCCGGCAGATAGCGGAATGCGGACACCAGCGGGTTGAAGCTGGACTCCACCACCGGGAAAGCGCCCATCAGGACGCCGAGTGGCACGGCGATGGCGGCGGCAAGCGCGAAGCTGATCAGGATTCGCCTCAGGCTGGCCAGCACGTCGGTGTGGAAGCCGCGCTCGGCGAACAGGCTCCAGAGCGCCTCGACCACCCCGGCGGGAGAGGGAAACAGCGGGTTGGCGACACCCGAAGTCGCGGCAAGGTGCCAGCCAAGCAGGAACAGCAGCCAGGCTGCCACCCCCAGCGCGACCTTGGCCGCCACCGATACCGGCCGTTTGAACTCGAACCAGCGCCTGCCGACGGCCAGCGGCGCCAGCGGCATGGTCTGCTCGCGGTCGGAGGCTGCCGCGCCGTTGACGATATGCGCCACAGCACCGGATGCGGCCGCCGCGGACGGCGGGTTTGCTTGCAGCATCAACGTCTCCCGTACAGCCGCTCAGAACGCCGTCAGGAACGACAGTGCATTGACCCCAACGGCTTCCCGTCGACGCAGCTGGTCGATCACGTCCGCCTCGCCATAGTGCTCGGAAAGCACTCGGGCAACCCGGTGGCGATGGAACGAAATCAACTGGTCGCGCAGCTTGAGCTGCTGACCGCAGCCGTCGGGATAGCGCTCGCGATGGAAGGCCGGCAGCCGGTGCCAGCTCATGGTCGGGCGAGCGTGGTGGGCATTGTGATAGGGGAAGTTCAACGCCAGCAGGTTCAACCACGGCCAGCGAGCGGACAGCAGGTTGCTGTAGGTGTGGGTTTCCTCGTAACGGCCGTCGCCCTTGCGTGGCGGCACGAAGTGCGGATCGTTCAGCCGGTAGAAGATCTCGTAGTTGTGCTGGAAATTGTCCAGGAACCGCAGCAGGGTCAGCATCAACAGGTATGCGAGCACATAACCCAGCGCGGCCAGCGGGGCGAACCACAGAATGAGAGCAAACAACGAGAAGCGGATCGCAGCCACCCGCACCACCCGAACCCGCAGGCTGCGCTTGTCCTCGTAGACGAAAGGCGCCGCGATCTGCATACCGTGCATGATCAGCTCTACCGCCGGGATGTAAGCCCACTCGAGCGCGTTCACCAACTGATGCACCCGCGGACGGCGCTGCAACCAGGCGCGGTAATCAAAAGTCACCGGCTCGCAGTTGTCGACGTGATGACGCATGTGCTTGTAGCGCATGTCTTCGTACGTGCCGTAATTGGTCCCGCAGATCACGTTCAACCAGCGGCCGAGCCAGGCGTTGTGCTCGTTGGTTTTGAAGATGCTGTTGTGGCCGCAGTCGTGCATCAGGTAGCCGGCGATGGTCATGCCATGTGCGAGCGCCACGACACCGAGCGCGAACAGCCAGATGCTGTCCTGGAACAGCGCCCACCAGCCACCCCCATAGGCCAGCAGGATGTAGCCCATAGCGATCGTGTTCGGCCAGAGGCTCGTTGGATCCCGAAGCAGAGTTCGCAGCTTTGACATGGTTTCCTCCTGATTCATATCTCGGATCCGGGGAACCGAGACGTGGTGGTATTGGCGAGCCAATCCGCGAAATGGCCGCGCTGGCGCTCGCCGATCCAGCGGTTGACTTGCCACAGGTCGGCAACCGGGGCGTTGGTGAACGGCAGGCAATGCAGGTAACCGTCCGGCCCGAACTCGGGGGTCATGGTGGTGACGGCGTAGCCGCGCTGCCGTTGCGACGCCCACAACGCTTCCCAGCAGCGCTCGTGGGAGGCCAGCGCCGCGGCATATTCGGGGGCAGCGGGATGCGGCACCTGCGGGCCCTGGTCGTAGCCGACCCGGGCGTGGATGTGGTGGGCGTGGGCGGCGACTTCGGTGATCACATCCCACTCGCTGTCCATCAGCCGCTCGCAGACCACTACCCAATGACTGAAGTCGCAGGTGATCGGCAGCCCGGGCAACTGCCGTAACACGTCACGGGTGACCCAGGGATTGAAGAAGGAGCGGCCGCGGTGGGTCTCGAAGCTGCACAGCACCCCATGTCGGCCGGCGATCTCGCTGGCATGGCCGAAAAACTCCACCTGCGTGTCGACGGACCAGGCATCGCAGCCGCCCATGACGTTGAAGAAACGCGGCGCCAGCGCCAGGCCGTTGCGGATCTTCCGCTCCAGGTCGGCCAGGTGTTCCTCGGGGGTGGCATGACGGTCGGGCACGTAGCTGCCAGCGGTACAGATCTCGCAGATCAGGTCGAGACCGTGCGCCGCCAGCGCCTGGGCCAGCGCCTCGCGATCGGCATCGTCCGCCGGCACCGGAGCCTCGAGGCCCTGAAAGCCGGCTTCCGCCGCCAGGCGGGCGCCGTCGTGTGCGGGGCCGACGTGGCCCCAGAGGGTCTTGAACAGGGCCAGCTGCATGGGTTTCTCCGTTGCCTCGGTTTTTTTCGATTTCATGAATGGTGTGCTCGGGCGAAGTGGGCGAGCACCGCCTCGGCCAGTGCCGCGATGGTGCCCTCCACGATCCGTCGCCCTTTATCGGCACTGGCGCCAGCGGTTGGCGCCAGCACGCCGGACGGTGGCACCCCGGCGCCGGTCTGCGGATAGGTATCGAACGCAGCAAAGCGCGCCGGCCCGTCGTCCGGCAGCGCATCGAGATCGACGCGCTCCGGGTGGAAATGCAGCATCATCGAAGTCTCGATGAGCGCCGCGTGCTCGAGATCGAAGCCCGGAAAGCATCCCGCGAAAACCTCGTCCAGCACCGCCTGCGGGCAGAAGTCCCAGTACTCCGTGCGGATCACCCGCATGGCGACGCCGTCCCGGGCGAACTCCCGCTGCGCCAGCTCGATGCCCTCGGTGAGGAACCATTGATTTTCGTAGTGGCCATCGAGCACGACGAGCCGGGTGACACCGTGCCGCCCAAGCTCGCGCAGCACGTCCAGGGTGAGCGCGGTAAGGGTCGCGCCATCCAGGCTCAGGGTGCCGACGAAGGTCTGGCCGCCTCCCGAACGGGCCTGGGATTTGTAGCCGTACGCGAAGGTGGGCAGCACCAGAGCGCCAATCCGCTGGGCCAGCTCCTCGGCCATCCGGGTGGCAAACAGCGCATCGGTTCCCATGGGTAAGTGCGGGCCGTGCTGCTCATGGGCGCCGACCGGCAGGATCAGAATCGGCTGCGCCTTGAGCCGGGCGGCGTATTCCGGCCAGCTCATCGCGTCGGTGCGCAGGTTGGCCGGGCTGATCGCGTTCATCGCATCAACGCTCCACCGCTCGGACTCAACACGTCACCACAGAAGAAGCTCGCGGCCGGCGACGCCAGAAACACGGCGGTGGCGGCGATCTCGCCGGCGCTACCGAGTCGGCCCATGGGAATTGCCATCTCTGCCGCGAGTTCCTCCGGGCGCTGGATCTCGCTGCGCAGCATGTCGGTGTCCACCGGGCCCGGGGCGATGGCGTTGACCCTGACGGTCGGTGCGAACTCCCGGGCCAGTGAGCGGGTCAGGCTCAACACGCCACCCTTCGCCGCGGCGTACGGTGCGAACCGCGCCCGGCCGAGGTAACCGAGCTCGGAGGCGATGTTCACGATCACCCCTGCGCCCTGAGCCAGCATTCCCGGCAACGCGGCCTGACAGCACAGGAACATGGATTTCAGATTGGTCGCCAGCACCCGATCCCAGTCATGCTCGCTGAGCTCGAGGAAGGGCCGCACCAGGGTGATGCCGGCGTTGTTGACGAGAATGTCCACGGGGCCGAGCTCGTGGCCGATGGCAGCGAACATGTCGTCCACCTCGGCCTTGCGGGAAACGTCGGCGCGAAAGAACGGCAGCTCGAACTCGGCGGGCGCTTCGAGATCGTTGACCGCGACCCTGGCTCCTGCCTCGGCAAACGCCGCCGCCATGGCCCGGCCGATGCCGCGGGCTGCGCCGGTCACCAGAACGGTCTTATCGGACAGGTCGATGCGCATACAGCCCTCAGTCAGACGATGGAGAGAAAACTCACGCCGAGCACCCCGGCGAAACCCTTTGCCCTGTCCGCACCCTCGCCTACCGCGCCGTAGTCCTCACCCAGCACGCGCCGCACCCGATGCCGGTGGATCGTGTGGGTGAGTTCGGCAAACGGCAGCACCTGCGGATGATCGGCGCCATAGCGCTCGGCGTGCGCCGCTGGCAGCCGATACCACGGGATGCTGGCGCGCTCGTGATGGGCCGTGTGGTAGCCGAAGTTCAGATTCCACAGGTTCAGCCGGGAATGGCGCGGCGACAGCAGATTCGAGAAGGTATGGCCGGTGTCGTACGCCCGGTCGCGCCCGTCCCGCGGCACCGGCTGGTTGGGATCGGTGACGAAGAACTCCGGATAGGTGTGGGCGAAGGCGTCGCCAAGAAACAGGCCCTTGAGAAACAGCAGGTAGGCCAGCGCAAACCCGACCAGCGCCCAGGGCGAGATGCTCGCCAGCAGCGCAAACAGAGCGATGCGGGTGAGCAGCACCCGCACTACCCGATCCCGATAGCGGCGCTGACCGTCGTCGAGGAATGGCCGCAACATCACCTGGGCGTGCATGAGCAGCTCCACTGCCGGCACATGGGCCCACTCCAGCGCCTCTACCGTCCGCGCTGCCCAGGGCGGCATCCGGCGCAGGAAGCTCCGGTAGTCGAACAAAGCTACGTCGGCACGATCCTGATGGTGGCGCAGGTGCATGTGCTGGACGCGGTCGAAGGATGCGTACGCCGCGCCGGTCACCCAGAGCAGTGCCTCACCCACGGCGGAGTTCACCCGCCGCGCGGCGAACAGCGTGGAATGGGCGCATTCGTGCACCAGATAGGCGGCGATGATCATGCTGTGCGCCGTGAGCAGCACCCCGGCGGCAAGTGCCAGCCAGGAACCCTGCAGCAACAGCGCCAGGCCGGCGGCGTGGCCGAGGAAGGCGTACGCCAACGCCAGCGAGTTCGGCCACGCGCCTGCCGGTTCGCGCCACAGGCTCACGACGCCGTCTCCGCCACCGGCCGAGCCAGATACGCCCGCCAGCCGCCCAGGGCGGTGATGTCCTCGGCCGCGGCGACCGCATGGGCTTCGCACAGAAAGCCCGGCAGCAGCGCACCGTTCTCGAGCTCCACGCGGCCGAGACACAACGGGGCCGGAATCAGCTCCAGGAAGCCGCCCACCTCGGCACGGGGCATTTCCCAGATTTCCACCTCGATGGCGGCGCCGCCATCCAAGCTGCGAACCAGCCCGGGGCGCTTCGGCGGGCCGCCGGGCAGGGCGAAGAACCGGTAGGCGGCCGCCGTGCGGGTCGTCTCGCGCAGCCGCGCGCCACGCTCGGTGAGCTGAGCGTTCAGCGCCAGGCCGGACATGTGGGCGCCGCAGGCCACGATGGGCACGTAGTCGTCGGCGACCGTCAAGGCATCACCCATGAACCTCGCAGCCAGGCTCATCAGCGCCCGATCGGTGAAGGCATCGGCGAAGCAGGTGATGCCGAACGGCAACCCGGCATCGGTACGGCCAGCCGGCACCGCGCAGGCGGCGAGATCCAGCAGATTCATGAAGTTGGTGTAGTAGCCCAGGTTCGAGTTGAGCGTGATCGGATCGGCCTCCACCTCGGCCACCGTGTAGTGGGTGCCGGCCGTGGGCGTGACGATCACATCGACGCGAGCGAGTTCCGCCTCGGCGGCCCGGCGCAGCGCGGCCAGGCGGTACCCGGCCCGGAACGTATCCGCCGCGCGCCCGCCGCCGCCGGCACTGATGATCTGCCGGGTGACCGGCTGCAATGCCTCCGGCTGCGCGTTCAAAAAGCCCTCGATGGCCAGGTAACGCTCGGCCACCCAGGGGCCTTCGTAGAGCAGCCGCGCGGCCTCGACGAAGGGCGCGAAGTCGATGTCGACGCGCTCCCCGCCGAGCGCCTCGAGCCGGGCCAGCGCCGCTTCGAAGGCGACGGCGTAGGCTTCGTTGCCGTAGAACTCCCGCTGTGCCGGCGTCGGCACGCCAAACCGGAAGCGTGACGGCAACGCGCTGCGTTGCGGTCCGCCGCGGCGGCTGAACGGCTGCGTCGCGTCGAAACCTCGCGCCACCTCGAACACGGCGGCCGCATCAGCCGCCGTCGCGGCGAAGACCGACACGCAGTCCAGACTGGCGCAGGCCGGGACGATACCGGCGGTGCTGATCAGGCCCCGGCTGGGTTTCAGGCCCACCAGACCGTTGAACGCCGCCGGTATGCGGCCCGAACCCGCGGTATCGGTGCCGAGCGCGAAGGCCGCCTGCCCCAGGGCCACCGCCACCGCGGAGCCCGAGCTCGAACCTCCCGCGAGATACTCCCCATCGATGGCGTTGCGGCATACGCCGTAGGGCGAACGGGTTCCCACCAGCCCGGCGGCGAACTGGTCGAGATTGGTCTTGCCGAGCGGCACCGCGCCGGCCGCCAGCAGCCGTTCGACCACGTGCGCGCTGCGTGCCGGTGTGTACGCGTAATCCGGGCATGCGGCCGTGGTCGGGATGCCGGCCAGGTCGATGTTGTCTTTGATGGCGAACGGAATGCCGTACAGCGGCAGCGCCGCTGGATCGGCCTGGTCGAGGGCCGCCAGATAGGGCTCGACCTCCGCCCGGTTCAACACCCGGATCCAGGCGCCGTGCCGATCGGCGTGGCAGCGCGCGAGCGCGGCAGCGATCACCTCGCGGGGGGTCGCCACGCCCTCCCGGTAGGCCGCTGCCAGGGCGCCAATGGAATAGGGTTCGTTCATTCGCTGACTCATCGGCTCACCCATCGCTCGGCCGCATCACCACCAGCGCCTGGCCGGCACTCACCGCGCCGCCCTCGGCGCACAGCACCTCCACCACCTCACCCGGCGCATCGGCCGCGATGGGCACTTCCATCTTCATCGCCTCCACGACAACCAGGGCATCGCCCGGCGCAACGCTGTCTCCGGGTTTCACCGCCACCTGCCAGACGTTGCCGGTGACCGGGGAGGCCACCGCCATGCAGCCGGCTGGGATGTCGAACTCCACGTCCGTCGCCGCCAGCGCATCCGGCAGTTCCGCCTGGTACTCCATCTGTCCGGCGTCGCGCCAACGATCACGCTCTGCCTCGAAGGCCGATTGCTGACGGTTTTTGAACGTCGCGATGGAATCCACGTTGCGCCGCAGGAAGTCGTTGTACTCGGCCAGATCGAGCACCGTCTCTTCGATCGCAAGCGAGAACCGGCCCTGCAGAAAATCGCGCCGATGCGCGGCCAACTCCGCCTCGGTCACCGGGTAGAAGCGCAACTGGTCGAAGAACCGCAGCAGCCAGGGCTTGCCAGGCTCGAATTCCCGGGTCTGGTGGAAGCGGTTCCACATCTGCACCGTGCGCCCGACGAACTGGTAGCCGCCCGGGCCCTCCATGCCGTAAACGCACAGGTACGCACCGCCGATGCCGACCGCGTTCTCCGGCGTCCAGGTTCGCGCCGGGTTGTACTTGGTGGTCACCAACCGGTGCCGCGGGTCGATGGGCGTCGCCACCGGGGCGCCCAGATAGACGTCACCCAGCCCGAGCACCAGATAGCTGGCGCCGAACACGATCTCGCGCACCGCGTCGATGCTCTCGAGGCCGTTGATACGGCGGATGAACTCGATGTTCGAGGGGCACCAGGGCGCGTCCGGCCGCACCGAGTGCATGTACTTGTCGATGGCCAGGCGGGTCGACGGGTCGTCCCAGGAAAGCGGCAGATGCACGATGCGGCTCGGCACCCGCATGTCGGTCACCGGCGGCAGCACAGCCTCCGCCTGCTCCAGCGCGGCGACCAGCCGCTGCTGGTCGAGCACGGCCGGATCGTAGTGGATCTGCAGCGAGCGGATGCCCGGCGTCAGCTCGAGCATACCCGGCGGGCGATGCGCCAGCAGATGCTCCATCAAGGCATGGACCCGGAAGCGCAGATTCAGATCCAGCACCAGCGGACCGTACTCCACCAGCAGGTATCGGTCGCCGGCCTGACGGTAACATACCTGCGGACGCACATCGGTGGCCGCCATGCGGCCGAGCACGGGCTCCGCGCGGCTGACGCGCTGGAAGCGAACGGTGTCCCCCGGCGCCAGCTGGCCGAGCTTCCACAGTTCCGCCTCGACGATGGTCACCGGGCAGACGAAGCCGCCGAGGCTGGGGCCGTCCGGGCCCAGGATCACCGGCATGTCGCCGGTGAAGTCGACGGCGCCGATGGCATAGGCGTTGTCGTGGATGTTCGACGGATGCAGCCCGGCCTCGCCGCCGTCGGCTCGCGCCCACTCCGGCTTCGGCCCGATCAGCCGCACGCCGGTGCGCGAGGAGTTGTAATGCACCTCCCAGTCGGCGGCGAAGAAAGCCTCGATGTCGCCCGCGGTAAAGAAATCCGGGGCCCCGTGCGGCCCGTAGCGGACGCCGACGGTCCAGTGGCAGCCGTACTCCGGAATCTCCCCCGGTGCGATCGCGGCGGGCTCGCCGCCAACGACGCCACCAAGGCGCAAGACGTCGCCGGCCCTGAGCGCCCGGCCGCCGTGCCCGCCGAACTGGCCCAGCGTGAACGTGGCTTTGCTGCCCAGGTAGTCCGGCACGTCGATCCCACCGCGCACTGCCAGGTAGGTTCGCGCGCCGGGGCCGTCGATTCCCGCCAGGCGCAGAACTCCCCCCGCAGGCACCGTAACCGGTGCCCACCACGATACCGGCTGGCCGTTCAGCGTGGCCCGCATGCGTGCTCCGGTGAGCGCAATGACCGCATCGTGATTGAACTTCAACGTCGGCCCCGTCACCGCCAGCTCCAGGCCGGCCGCGTGCGGGGCGTTGCCTACCGCTCGGTTGCCGAGCCGGAACGCCAGTTCGTCCATCGGCCCGGACGGCGGGACCCCGACGTTCCAGTAGCCCACCCGACCAGGATGATCCTGCACCGTGCTCTGGGTTCCCGGCGCCAGCACGTCCACCGTGTGAGGCCGGTAGCCGAAGCCGTCGAGGTAGCGGGTGTAGTGCCGCGCGGCGGTGAACACCGGATCTGCCAGCACCGCCGCGAGAAATGCCTGGTTGGTCTCGATGCCGTGGACGGCCGTTGCCGCGAGCGCCTGCTGCATGGCGGCGAGCGCAGCACAGCGATCGGTGCCGTGGCAGATCAATTTGGCGAGCAACGGATCGTAGAACGGTGAGACCTCGCTACCGGTCTCGACCCAGGTGTCGACGCGGATGTCGGCAGGAAACGCCAACTGGGTGATCAACCCGGCTGCCGGCTGAAATTGCTTGCCCGGATCCTCCGCATACAGGCGCACCTGCAGCGCATGGCCGCGCGGCGCGTAGTCGAAGCGCTCGAGGAAGCCGGTGTCGCCTGCGGCCGCGCGCAGCATCCACGCCACCAGATCGACGCCGGTCACCGCCTCGGTGACGCCATGCTCAACCTGCAATCGGGTGTTTACCTCCAGGAAATAGAACGCCTGGTCGCTGGGATCGAAGATGAACTCCACGGTGCCCGCGGAGCGATAGACCACCGCCTCCCCGAGGCGTACCGCGGCCTCCATGAGGGCCGCCCGTACCGTCGCCGACAGCCCAGGCGCCGGTGTTTCTTCGATGACCTTCTGATTGCGCCGCTGAATGGTGCAGTCGCGCTCGCCCAGCGCTACCACGCGCCCGGCGCCGTCGCCGAAGATCTGCACCTCGATGTGCCGGGCGCGGGCGACGTACTTCTCGAGGAAGATGCCGCCGTCCGCGAAGTTGCTGAGCGCGAGCCGGGCGACGCGGTCAAAGGCGCTGGCGAGTTCGCCCGCATCGTGGCACAGCTGCATGCCGATGCCGCCGCCGCCGGCGGTGCTCTTCAGCATCACCGGAAAGCCGATGCGCATCGCCTCTCGTTGGGCGTGCTCCAGGTCATCGAGCAAGCCGCTGCCCGGAAGCAGTGGGACACCCGCGTCCGCAGCGAGGCGTCGCGCCGTGTGCTTGAGCCCGAAGCTGCGCAACTGCGCCGGTGTCGGGCCGACGAAGACGATGCCGGCAGCGGCGCAGGCTTCGGCAAAGGGCGCGCTTTCGGAGAGAAAGCCATAGCCTGGGTGAATGGCGGCCGCGCCCGTTTGCCGCGCCGCCTCGAGCACCCGGGCGACGTTCAGATAGCTGTCGACCGCCGGCGCCGGGCCGATGCACACCGACTCGTCAGCGGCGCGCACGTGCAGGCTGTCGCGGTCGGCTTCGGAATAAACCGCCACCGAGCGGATGCCCATGGCGTTCAGGGTGCGGATGATCCGGCAGGCGATGGCGCCCCGGTTGGCAATCAGTACCTTGTCAAACACGATCGTCATCACCCGGCAGCGGATCCCAGACGAACACCCCGATGGGCGTCGGGTCGTAGGCGTTGCAGGGATTGTTGAGCTGCGGGCAGTTTGAGATCAGCACCAGCAGATCGCGCGCGGCCTGCAGCTCCACGTAGCGCCCCGCCGCGGAGATCCCGTCCGCGAACGTCAGGCCGCCCGCCGGGGTCACCGGCACATTCATGAAGAAGTTGATGTTGCTCGACAGGTTGCGCTTGCCCATGCCCCACCGGCCCTCGCTGTCGAGGTACGCAAGGGCCAGCAGGAAGTTGTCCCGGCAGCTGTGCATGTGGCGCTTGTCCAGCGCGTAGCGGACGGTGTTCGACTCCGCCGAGCAGGCGCCGCCCAGGGTATCGTGACGACCGCAGGTATCCGCGGTGATGGTGGCCAGCAGATCACCCCGCTTCGACAGCAACCGGCTGCCGGCGGTCAGATAGATGTTGCCTTGAGCGCGAATGGTGTCCACGGCGCTGTAACAGGCGCCCGGGTCGTGGGCGTCGTAGAACAGGGTGTCCACGGCCTGATTGCCTTCCAGGTCGAGGATGCGGAAGTGCTGGCCCGCCCTCAGGGTGGCGACGTACGGCTCCCCCGCGGCGACAATCGTGCGGCACACGGCATCGCCCACAGCCAGGGGACTTGCGACGATGCTCATGCCGGCACTCCCTGCGGAAACATCCGCTCCGTGTTCGTGAACGCCCGTGCGTTCTCAGGACAGCGCTGCCGTGCCGGATCGTCGAAGCCCGGCGGCGCTACCGCTCGACACTCCAGCAGCACCGCCCCGGGCAGGTAAGACCGCTCCGGGTCCAACGGGTGCTGGCAGGTGGTCAGCGCCATCAGGCAATGCATCTCGAAGCGCAGATCGACGTAGTCGCCGGCAGCCGCATGTTCAGGGTGGAACTGCATCATCCCCGATTCGTCCACCGTCACTTTCGAGAACAGATTGACCGGAGCGATCAGATCCTTGATGCCCAGACCGTACTTACCGAGTTCGTTCAGCAGAGAGTCGGAGCCGTTACGGTAGTAGCCGTTGCGATGCTCCTGATAGCGCGCCTCGCCGTACTTGGCAGCCACGCCGGCGGCGTCCGACACCCCGCAGAACGGATCGTGCCAGCCGCAGGTGTCGGCGGTGATCGAGCACATCGCCCGGCCCATGTCGGAATACAGCACGTGGTTGGCGGTAAGGAACGCCGTGTGCTGACCCTTCAAGGTGTCGGCCATGTCGTAGCGCTCGGTGAGCTGCTCGTAATTGAACAAAACGATGGACGCATTGACGCCGGGGTGCCTGGCGGTCACCCGGAGCGCCGTGCCACGGCGCATCACGCAGGAGGTGTGAGCCCCACCGGGCACCTCCTCGCTCCAGATTACATTGCTCATATCGATTCTCCCTTGCGATGCAGTGGCGGAATGATCGCCGTGGTCAGTTGCAGGTGACCCGTCGCTACGCCGCGCAGCGTGGCCATGGCATCGGCGATGGCGCGCAACCGTATTGCCGGGCCCTGCACCAGGATCACTTCCATGGTCTGGGCCTGCTCGAGCTGGACGTGCAGCGAGCTGATCACCTCGTCGATGTGCTGATGCTGCAGGTCGGCCAGGCGCGTCTGCAGCCCGTGCACGCTGCGGTCGTAAACCAGCGTGATGGTTCCGGCCATCACCCCGTTGCCGAGCACCTCGCCCCAGGTCGCCAGCGAGCGCCTGATCATTTCAGCCACCGCCTGGCTGCGGGATTCGTGACCGCGCGCTGCCACCATTTCATCGAGCCGAGCCAACAGCGGCCCGGGAAGGGAGACGCTGATGCGCTCGACGTTGCCCTGATTCTTGAGGCCTGCCATGACTAGCTGCTCCTGGTTCCGATCAGAACAGGTGGGTATAGCGCTCGACCTCCCAGGCCGAGACGGTCTGGTGATAGGCCTCCCACTCCCGGGACTTGTAGCGGACGAACTCGTCGGCCAGCTCCTTGCCCAGGGTCGCTTCGATGAACGGGTCGGCGGCGAAAGCGGCGACGGCTTCCATCAGGGTCTGCGGCAGCATGGTGATGCCACGATCGCGCCATTGCTCTGGCGTCAGCTCGTAGAGGTTGTCCTCCTGGGGATTGCCTGGATCGAGGCGCTCGCGGATGCCCTCGAGACCCGCGGCCAGCGCCAGCGCGATCGCCAGGTAAGGATTCATCGCGCCATCTGCATTGCGCGACTCGCAGCGGCCGCCGTTCATCGGCACCCGGATCGAGTTGGTCCGGTTGTTGGAGCCGAACGAGTTGAACACCGGCGCCCAGGAGAAATAGGCCATGTCCCCCTGCCGTACCAGGCGCTTATAGCTGTTGACGGTCGGGGCAAAGGCCGCGCACAACGCCCGACCGTGCTTGATGATGCCGGCGATGAAGTGATAGCCCAGATCGGTCAACCCGAGCCCCCGGGGATCGTCCTTGGCATCACAGGCGAACAGGTTCTCGCCGGTGTGCAGATCGTAGAGCGACATGTTCACGTGCGCGCCGTTACCGGTTCGGTTGGCGAACGGCTTGGGCATGCAGGTGGCGATCAACCCTTCTTCCTTGGCGTAGGCCTTGGCCATCTCGCGGAAGAAAACGAAACGGTCAGCGGTGGTCAGCGCATCGGCGTAGTGGAAGTCGAATTCGTACTGACCGTTGGCGTCTTCGTGGTCGAGCGAGTACAGACCCCAGCCCAGGCCATCCATGGCCGAGGCGATCTTGTCGATCCAGGTGAACTGGTCGAGAAAGCTGCGCACGTCGTAGCACGCTTTCGTCAACTTGTCGCTGGGGTTGGGAGTTTCCAGGCTGCCGTCTTCGTTCTGGCGCAGCACGAAGACTTCGCACTCTATCCCCACGTTGAGACCGAAGCCCATGTCCGCCGCCTGGGCGAGGACGTTCTTCAGCAGCACCCGGGTGCTGAGCGGATACGGCTCGCCCTTGAAGGTGTTGTCAGCCGGCATCCAGGCCACCTCCGGCCGCCACGGCAGCTGGATGATGTGGTCGAGGTCGGGCACCGAGGCGATCTCGTCGTCGTTGGGGCGCTGACCGAGGCCGTCGAGCGCATAGCCGGTGTACAGCTCGGAGCCGTGCGCCAGGTGCTGCAGGTGCGACAGCGGCACGAACTTGCCTTTGGGCACGCCGTGGATGTCGACGTAGGCGCCGACGCAATACTTGACGCCACGCTCCGCAAGCTGCGAGGCAATCGCGGCGATCTGTTCCGAAGTTTTGTTTGTCATCTTGTGCTCTTTCCCGGAGTGAACGTCATTTGAAGTACGAGTGCTGCAGCGGTGGCGACTCGCGCATGCCGCGGGCAACCTGCTCTGCCAGATCGGCCACCATCCAGCCGAGCTGCTCCGCGCCGCGCTCGATGCTTGCGGCGCTCGGCTTGCCGGTCACGCCGTTGCTGCTGGTGCGATTGACGGGATGTGCGAACACGCAGCCGCCGGTGCGGTCCGGATCGTCGGCTGCGGAAAAACGCTCCGGCCGCGCCAGTGCAGGAGCCATGGCCAGCATCAGCGAGCTTTCCGCCTCATTGGCGTGCCAATCCGCCGCGTCCTCGAAGTGCCGGGCGCGCACGCGCTCGGACAGCTCGCCGGTGTTGATCAGCGCCACCATCAGATCGTCGTGGCGGGCGCGCAGCATCTCCAGTGCGCACCGCAGCGGCGCGAAGTTGGTGACATGGGCATTGACCATGAACAGCCGGCGGATGCCGGCGCTGTAGGCCCAACCGCCGATGTCGGTCGCGACGTCGATCAGCGTCTTGGGCGAGAGCGCCAGCGTTCCCGGCCAACGCTGGGAGTGTCCGATGGAACACCCATAGGGCAGCGTCGGCAGCAGGTGGACGTCGAGTTGCTCGGCGACCCGGCGGCACAAGCTGGCGGCGATGGCGGCATCGACGCCACACCCGAGGTGGGGCCCGTGCTGCTCCGTCGCGCCCACCGGCAGCAGCGCCGCGTCGACGCCGCGCTCGAGCAGCGCGCCGATTTCCGTCCAGGTCGAAGAGTGCCAGTCGTTGGTCATGATTATCTGGTTTCCGTGGTATCAGAAGACGCTGGATACCGGGCTGTCCTTGGCCACCATGCGCATCATCTTCAGCGCATCCTGATCCACCGCGTCGTCCTGCGCTGGCGGGTGGATGAGCTCCTCGAGGCGTCTCCTGGTGGCGAGGAATTCCGGCGATAGACACTGTTGCGGCGAGCGCGGCTGCGGCACCGGAACCTCGATCACCTCCTGGACCTCGCCGGGGTGGGCCTTCAGCACCAGAATCCGGTCGGCAAGGTAAACGGCCTCGTCGAGGTCGTGGGTGATGAACAGGATGGTGATGTCGACGTTCTGCCAGATCTCCATGAGGTAGGCCTGCATCCGCGCCCGCGTCTGCGCGTCCAGCGCGCCGAAAGGCTCGTCCATCAGCAGGATGCGCGGCTGATTGGCCAGCGCCCGCGCGATGGCGACGCGCTGCTTCATGCCGCCCGAGAGCTGGTGCGGGTAGGCGTTTTCGAACTTGGCCAGACCCACCAGATCGATCCACTGCCGCGCCTCTTCCTCCGCTCGGGCCCTGGAGCGGCCGGCCATCTCCAAGCCGAACATGACGTTCTTCTTCACCGTGCGCCACGGGAACAGCGTGTAACCCTGAAACACCATGCCGCGGTCGGGGCTCGGGCCGTGCACCGGCCGGCCGTCGAGGAGCACCTCGCCACTACTGGCCGACTCGAGCCCGGCGAGGATGCGAATCAACGTCGACTTGCCGCAGCCCGAAGCCCCGATCACGCAGACGAACTCACGTTGGTGCACTCGGAAATCAACGTCCTTCAGCGCCGTCAGCGGGCCGCCTCGGCTGTCGAAGGTCTTGGTCAGTTGCTTGACTTCGAGCACCACGGGGCGCGCCTTGAGCCGCGTGAAGCGGTCGCACACCGACGGGCTCTGCTCGAGATAGCTGGGCAGTTCGATTCTCATCATGTCGGGCCTAAACGGTCGCCGCGCGGCGCTGCCACGGAAAGATGCGCCGGCCGAGCCAGGCGAGGATCAGATCCGTCGTGAGGCCGATCACGCCGATGATCAGGATCCCCGCGAATACGTTGTCGAAATTCTTGTAGCGGGCCTGCTGGGTTATGAACCACGTGATGCCGGAGCTGGTGCCGATCAGCTCCGCAACGATCAGATACGTCCAGGCCCAACCGAGCAGGATGCGCATGTCCCGATACAGATCGGTGGCGATGCTCGGGATCACCACCCGAAACAGCAGCGACAGGCGCTTGGCGCCCAGGGTCTGTGCCGCTTCGAGCAGCGCCGGGTCGAGCTTGCGCGTGGTGTTGGCCACCACCAGCACCTGCTGAAAGAACGTACCGATGAAGACGATGGCAATCTTCGGCGCCTGGTGGATGCCGAGGATGGCCACCGCCAGGGCGCCGAACGCCGGCGCCGGCAGGTAGCGAAAGAATTCGACGAAAGGCTCGAACAGACGCGAGAAAAAGTCATAGGTTCCACAAAGGATGCCGAGCGGCACACCGATGAGGGACGACAGCAGGAAGGCCCAGAAGATTACCTGGATGCTGTTCGCCAGGCTTTCGTGCAGCCACTTGTCGGTGCGCCGCTGGGGCTCCTGGGCGAACGCCGTGTACAACGCTGTCAGCACCTCATGCGGGGCCGGCAGATAAATCGGGTTCGCGGGCTCACCAGCCGGCAGCGCACCACCGGCCAGGGTGACCTGCGCGAACTCCCGGTCGAAGATCTCACGCTCCACCAGCTGCCCGGTTCGGAAGTAGCTGACGTCACCTGCGTCGGTGATCTCCACCAGCGGATGCCACAACCATGGCAGGTAGGAAACTGCGCACCAGAGCAGAATCGGCAACGCGAAGCTGGCGAGGGCGAGCAGCAATCGAGCCCGCGGCGGCAGCTCTTTCCGCACGGCCAGCCATTGTGACCGGCGCGCGCTCCGCTCGATTCCTGCTCCGTCCGCCACGTATCCTGCCTGCCTGGTACGCACGTCGGCTCCTACAGCTCCAAGGTCAGCGATGGGTCGATGTAGCTGTCGATGTCCTGGGGTTCGCTGTAGACCTTGTTGGCGATGTTGAAGTCATCGGCGATCTTCGACGAGCCGTACAGGGACTCGAAGCCGTCTGCCCGCTCGAAGAAGGCCTTGGCTTCTTCGAGCTTCAGAATCCTGGTGCCGTCAACGAACGCGGCGTAGCGTTCTGCCGGCAGGCCGACCCGCGACGCCATGATCGCGATGGCGTCGTCCCGGGTCTCGGGGTCGTAGAAGTAATCCACCACGCGATACCAGACCTCGACCACTTTCGCCCAATCGTCACGGCGATTCGCCAGGCTCGCGGGATTGACCGCCAGCACGTCGTAGATGAGCCCTGGCTGGTTCGCGCTGCTGTAAATGGCCTTGGAGCCGGGCACGAGCTGCAGCGCCATGCCGGAGCTGGGCTGCCAGGCGACGATGGCATCGACCTGACCGGATGCGAGCACCTGCGGCGTCTCATTGGTCGGCACGTTGATGAGTTCGACGTCCGCCTCGCTCATGCCGCTCTGTTGCAGAGCGTCGAGCAGCAGCAGGTGACCGACGAAACCGATCTCGACTCCCACCTTCCTGCCTTTGAGATCTGCGACGGAATCGATGCCAGGGCCGGCAACGACCATATCGTTACCGTCGGAATAATCGTTGATGAGAATCATCACGCTCCTGGCGCCGGTCGCGCCGGTCACCAGGCCATCGCCGTTGGTCATGGTCACAGCGTCGATCTGCCCGGCAGCAAAGGCGTCCATCGATGCCACGTAGTCGAACCACTCGAAGGTCACGTCGACGCCTGCCTCGGCGAACCAATCGTTCTCGATCGCCACCTGCCAGGCTACCCAGCCCGGCCAATCCGAATAGCCGATCTTGAGTGTCTCGGCCTGCGCGCCGGCGGAGCCGAAGGCTGCCGCCGCCAACATCACGCCGGCGAATCTGCGTAGTCTGCTGAACATCTGTGTTGTGCCCCCTGGCAAAGTGGAAGGTTTCGAGCCGCGCAAACCAGTGTCAGGAACGTTGGCGGTATTACGCTGGCGAGTTTGCGTAATCAGAATCTGTGCCAGGTTTAAATAGCTCTTCATTTCAGATAGTTAGGCGATTTTCGGGAAACTCGAGAGGGGGCGCCCCGCCCCGTTCGGGGGCGTCGGGGTCGAGCGGCGCACCGCAAAGGCGCGCCACCATCGCAGGCAGGGGAACCATGGCCCTCGTGCTATGAATCCATTACTTTCCAATTCGACAACAACGCAGAGCCAACGGCGGGCGAGGACATGCCATGGAATCGAGCCCGGCATGTGGCGCTGAACGCCGCTGAACGCCGCTGAACCTCGGAGAACCTCGGAGAACCATTCATGCTGCTCGAAGGCATCACCGTGCTCGACCTGACCCGCGTGGTGGCGGGCCCCGCCTGCACCCGGACGCTCGCCGATCTCGGCGCCGAAGTGCTCAAAGTCGAGCCGCCGGAGGGCGATCTGCTGCGCCGCGGGGTGCCGAAGGTAAGCGGCGTGGCGGTCGGCTTTGCGCAGCAGAACGCCGGCAAGCGCCACCTGTCGGTGAATCTGAGTCTGCCGCGGGGCCGTGAGCTGGTGCGTGCGTTGGCCGATCAGGCCGACGTGCTGGTAGAGAACTACCGGCCCGGCGTCGCCGATCGGTTGGGCCTCGGTTACGCCGCCGTCAGCGCTACCAACCCGGCGATCATCTACTGCTCCATCAGCGGCTACGGGCAGACCGGCGTCGCCGCCGGCCGTCGCGCCTATGCGCCGATCATTCACGCCGAGCTCGGCCTGGTGGACCTGAGCGCCCGCGAGCGCGGCACCCAGCCCCTGCCGGAGGCTATTTCCCATGTCGACTTCGCGGCCGGCGCCCAGGCCGCCAGCGCCATCCTCGCAGCGCTGGTCGGCCGGCTGCGCGGCGGTGGTGGTCAGCACATCGACGTGTCGATGGCCGAGACCATGCTCGCCGTGAACGAGTTCACCGCGGTGGAGGTCAACGGCGGCTTCGGCGCCGAGATCAGCCCGTTCCGGCCCGGGCGGGCGGCGCTGCTCGAGCTGCAAGACGGCTCCTGGGTGCAGGTGCCCGGCAATCCCACCACCTGGATCTTCGGCGTCGCCCGGGCCCTCGGCCGTACTGCGGAACTCGAAGCGCGCGGCTGGCACGGCCCGGAGAACACTCAAGGCCGGGAACAGGAAATCAACGCGCTGATGCAGGGTTGGGCCAGGGAGTACGATTCCGTCGCGGCGTTCGAGGCGGCGCTGGACAGCGCGCGCATCCCTTTGGGTAGCGTCAAGCGCCTGGCGGACGTCGCCGCCGAGCCGTGGGCCCTGGAGCGCGGCGTGTTCACGGACGTCGATGTCAACGGGGAGCCGGTGCAGATACCCCGCTCGCCGTTCCGCTTTTCCGCCGATCAGGTGGGCCCGCGCTCGGGCTCCTACCTGCAGGGCGCGGACAACCGCCCGGTGCTGAAGGCGCGGCTCGGCCTCAGCGACGCCGAGTTGGACGCGCTGGAAGCCGAGGGCGTGCTGATTCTTGAGTGATTGGGCTCAGCCGGGGTAGACGTAGCTCGCCTGCAGCCCCAATGGAATGCCGAGCAGCCAGTAGATCATCAGAAAGGCCGTCCACACCACCAGGAAGGCGACCGAGAACGGCAGCATCATGGCGACCACGGTACCGATGCCGGTGCTGGTGACGTAGCGCTGGCAGAACACCACCACCAGCGGAAAGTACGGCATCAACGGGGTGATGATGTTGGTGGACGAATCCCCCACCCGGTAAGCGGCTTGAGTCAGATCCGGCGAGATGCCGAGCTGCATGAGCATCGGCACCAGCACCGGCGCCAGCAGCGCCCACTTCGCCGATGCCGAGCCAACGAACAGGTTCACAATGCCGGTGATCAACACCACGCCGGTCATGGTGAGCACCCCGGGCAGCGCCACCGCCTGCAACCACGAAGCCCCCTGCAGCGCCAGCAGCACGCCGAGGTTGGAACGGCCGAACTCGGCGATGAACAGCGAGGCGAAGAATGCCATGACGATGTAGTAACCCATGCCGCTCATGGCCTGGGTCATGCCGGCGACGATGTCGCGGTGGGACTTCACCGTTCGGGCGACGTAGCCGTAAACCACCCCGGGCAGCAGGAACAGCAGAAAGATCAGCGGCACGATGCTGCGCATCAGCGGCGCCGCCGATGCCGCCAGATCACCGTCCGGCGCGCGCCAGGCGGAGCCGGCCGGCAGCGCGGTGGCCACCAAGGCGACGATGCCCAGGCCCATGGCGAGCAGCGCGGCGATCAACCCGCGACGCTCGTCTGCCGACAGCGTCTCCAGCGCCGGCGCCTGGGCCAGGTCGCCATCCACCTTCACGTGCTCGAGCCGCGGCGCGACGATGCGCTCGGCCACATACCAGCCGAGGCCGATGATCAGCAGCGTGGATGCGGAGGTGAAGAACCAGTTGTTCAGCGGGTTCAGGATGATGTTCGGGTCGATCAGTCGGGCGCCTTCCTGACTGATGCCCTGGAGCATGGGATCCAGCGCCGAGGGCACGAAGTTGGCGCTGAAGCCGCCGGACACGCCGGCGAACGCCACCGCGATGCCGACCAGCGGATGGCGCCCGGCAGCCTGAAAGATGACCGCCCCCAGCGGGATCACCAGCACGTAGCCGGCATCCACCGCACTGTGGCTGATGATGCCGACCAGCAGCAGCATGGGCGTCAGCATTCGCTTGCTGGTCACCGACAGCAGCGCCCGCAGGCTGGCTCTGATGAAGCCGGTGTAGTCGGCGACGCCGATGCCGAGCATCGCCAGCAGCACCACCCCCAGGGGATGAAAGGTGACGAAGGTGTTCACCATGCCGCCGAGAAAGGTCGTCAGCGCCTGAGGCGTCAGCAGGTTGACCACCTCGACCGGCGTGCCGGTGCGCGGATCGACATGGCCGTAGCTGAACTGGGCCATCACGGCCGAGAATGCC
>JBLRXD010000008.1:0-9618 GCA_047920935.1 Pseudomonadales bacterium
CGCTTTTCCTCAAGCGACCGCGGCGGCCGCAGGCCGCTTGGTCGCTCCTACGGCGGAGATCGGCGGAAGGGAAATCCCATCAGCCTGCACGCGGCACCTCGCAAGTCGAGCCGCGGCCGAGGCGCTGGAGCGCGGCGGGCGGCGGCAAAACCCCCGGCACGCCTTTGCCCGCGCCACCGAGCGCAGCAAATTGACGGCGGCCGGGTGACCGCAGGTCGCCCCGGCCGCTGGCAAGTTTGCGTAGCGAGGGCACCCGGGACGGGTGGCGCGGGGGCGGGCCGGGGGTTTTGCCGCCGCACGACGCGCGGCGACGGCATCGAGCGCGAGCTCGCGGGGGGAGATCGTCAGGAGGTTTTGAAGCCGTAACGCTCCCGAGTCTCTTCCCGCGCCGCAGGAGACTTCTTGATCATCACGTACACCGAGCCGGTGCCGCCGTGGTGGCGCGCGGCGCTGTGCCAGGCGATGACGTCGGGCACCTGAGTGAGCCAGTGCGCCACGTAGCTCTTAATGCGCGCCGGGGTCGGGCTGCGCTCGCCGCGGCCGTGGGAGATCAGCAGCGTGCGCCAGCCCTTGGCGCGGGCCAGCTCGAAGAAATCGAATAGCGCCTGGCGCGCCTCGCGCACGGTGTGGCGGTGCAGATCGAGGCGGCCGTCGATGTCGTAGCCGCCGGCTTTGAGTTTCTTGAACACCTCGTGCTGCACGCCGTCTTTCTTCCACTCGAGCACGTCGTGGGGCTTCAGCGGGGTGACCTCCGCCAGGGTGAAGTAGTTGGGATCCTCCGCCTCGCTGCCAGGGCGGCGGCCCTCCGCCGCTTCGCGCCGCTCGAGCTGCGCCGGCGTCAGCGGCCGCGGCTCGGGCTCGGGCTCGATGCGCTTCTGGGCCAGGGGCACCACGTCGCTCATGGCCTCCCTGAAGAGATCGGGGGAATCGCCGTCGTCCGCCATACCGCTACAGCTCGATGCTGGCGTAGCGCGCCGATCGGGTGCCCGGCAGGGGGCGGTTGTCGGCGGCGTGGTAGGTGAACACACAGGACAGCTTCAGCCGCTTGGTCAGATTGCGGCCGGCGGCGTGAAAAGCCCGGCAGTGGAAGATGAGCACATCGCCCTTGGCGAGCTCCACGGTGCGCGCCTGGGCGATGAGCGGCTGATTTTCCGGGTGGTCGGGGCGCAGGAACCTGGACTCGTCGAGGCGCTCGTCGGCGAAGACTCCACGGTGGGTGCCGGGAATCAGCTGCAGCGCGCCGTTGTCGGTGGTCTCGTCCCCCAGAGCCAGCCACAGCGATACCAACTCGGGGCGCTCGAAGGCCCAGTAGCGGATGTCCTGATGCCACAGGGTGACGCTGCTGAAGCCGGGCGCCTTGGTCATGACGCAGTTGTGGTGGCACTGAGACAGCAGCACCCGCTCGGTGCCCATCACCGCGCGCAGATGCCGGGCGATGCGTTCGCCGGTCACCAGCGGCCGCAGCGCGGCGAAGCGCGAGTAGGCGTTCAGCAGGCGCCGCGGGGTATCGCCGCCGGCGGCGTCCCGGCTCTCGGGGGCGCCGGGATACCCTACGTCGACCTCGAACTCCGCCGGCGCCAGCACCGGGTGCAGAGAATCGTGCACCTCCGCGGCGATGGCGTCGCAGCTTGCCGGCGGCACCAGCCCGCGCAGCACCAGGTAGCCGTCGGCAGCGAACGCCTCGACCTCGCGGGCGACAGCGGCGTCGCTGACATCTGGCGCCAGGGTTGAAAAACTCATGCTGATCAACGCATCTGCTGACGAATGGCCTTGAGCATCTTCTCGCCGTAAGGTGGCCGCAAGCCCGCAAGCTCGGCGACGTTGATGCGGCTCTGGGTGAAGATGGATTTGGCGTGGCTGAAGGCGCGGAAGCCGTCGAAGCCGTGGTAGGCGCCCATGCCGGAGGGCCCGACGCCGCCGAACGGCAGATCTTCCTGGGCCACGTGCATGATCACGTCGTTGACGGTGACACCGCCCGAGGTGGTGTGGGTGAGCACGCTGCGCTGCTCCGCCGCGTCGCGGCCGAAATAGTAAAGGCCCAGCGGCCGCGGCTTGTGGTTGATGTAATCGATGGTCTCCTCGATGCGCGCGTAACCCTTCACCGGCAGGATCGGACCGAAAATCTCGTCCTGCATCACCTTGAGGTCTTCGCTCGGGTCGACGATCAGGGTCGGGGGGATCTTGTGGTGGGGTTGCTGGCGGAAATCCTCGCCCGCCGGGTTGATCTCCACCACCCGGGCGCCGGCCGCGCGCGCCTCCTCCACGTAGCCGTTGAGGCGGTCGTAGTGGCGCTGATCGATCACCGAGGTGTAGTCCGGATTGTCCAGCAGGGTCGGATACATGCGCGCGACCGAGCGCTGGCTCGACGAGACGAACTCGTCCATGCGCTCTTCCGGCACGAACACGTAGTCCGGGGCCAGGCAGATCTGACCGGCGTTGAGCAGCTTGCCAGTCATGATGGCGTCGGTGGTCTTCTGGATGTCGGTGGAGCGGCCCACCACCACCGGCGACTTACCGCCGAGCTCCAGGGTCACCGGCACCAGGTTGTCTGCCGCCGCGCGCATCACGTGGCGGGCCACCGAGGTGGCGCCGGTGAACAACAGGTGATCGAACGGCAGGCTCGAAAAGTCGGCGCCTGTCTGAGGGCCGCCGGTGACGATGGCGATCTCCAACTCGTCGAAGGCGGTGGGGAAGATCTCGGCCATCACCTCGGAGGTGGCGGGCGTGTACTCCGAGGGCTTGATGATGCAGCGATTGCCCGCCGCCAGCACCCCGGCCAGCGGAGTGAAGGTGAGGTTCACCGGAAAGTTCCAGGGGCTGATGACGCCCACCACGCCCAGCGGCTGGTACTCCACCCGCGCCTTGGCGCCGAGCAGGTTGAGCGGAAACGGCCCGACCTTGCGCTTCTCGGGCCGCATCCAGCGCGCCAGATGCTTCTGGGCGTGGCGCAGCGGGCCGATGGATGCGGCGACGTCGGTGAACAGCGACTGGTGCTCGCTGCGGTGGCCGAAGTCGGCGTCCATGGCTTCTACCAGGCGCTTTTCATGGGCCTTCAGCAGGCCGATGGCCCGTTCGAGGCGGTCTTTGCGCTTGTCGGCGCTCACCACCCCTTCCCGCAGGTAATCTTCGCGCTGGCGCTCTACCAGGCTCAGCATGTGATCGCGCGAGGTTTCTTCCATGGCCTTGTCTCCTTATAAAGAGCACGACTGAGAGCACGACGAGAATGAACGGCGGCGGCCGTCTAGCCAAGACCTGTCTGTAAGAGCGCGCACTGCCGATCGAAGTTCCCGGCGCACGATAGCACCTGTGGCAGCCGGGGTGCTTGCCGCGAGCATCAGCCGGACAACCGGGTGTCGAGCACGGGCGCGCGATTGACGGTCACCCGGAGATGCCGGCTGCTGGGCCAGTAGCGGGCCTCCACGTAATGGTGCTCCTCCCATTCCAGCTCGACGTTGGTCCACACGTACTGGGGCTCCTGCTCGCCGGCTTCGCGGCGCTTTCGCAGGCACTTGTCGAGATACAACTCCAGCGCGCCATCGTCGGTGACCCGCACCTCGAGAAGCTTGTGACGGTGTCGTATGGGAACGCTGTGACTCACAAAAAAACCTCTGCTGGTCGCTCGCGGGGGCGCACCGCGCGGTGTTGGGCTGGCAACTTTGTCGCTATGCTTGCCGAAATCATCGGGATCGTCCACCCATGACAGACAGCCAGCGAGTACGGTCGGCGGACATGTTCGTTCGGGTGTTGAAGAACCGCCACGTCCTGGTGCTGGCGTTCGGCGCCATGATCGGCTGGAGTTGGGTGCTGATGACCGGCTTCTGGGTCACCACCGCCGGATCATTGGGAACGCTGCTGGCGTTTGCGGCCGGGGGCCTGGCCATTGCGCTGATCGGCCTCACCTACAGCGAGCTGGCCTCGAGCATGCCCCAGGCCGGTGGCGAGCACGTCTACACCCATCGAGCGCTGGGCGACGGCTGGTCGCTGGTCTGCACCTGGGCGTTGCTGCTCGCCTACGTGAACGTCTGCATGTTCGAAGCGGTGGCCATCGCCACGGCGGCCGAGTACCTGCTGCCGCAGATTCGCATCGGCACCCTCTGGGAGGTGCTGGGCGCAGAGGTGGACCTGGGCTTCGTGCTGGTGGGCGCCGGCAGCGCTGTGGTGGTCACCGCGGTGAACGTGCTCGGCATCAAGACCGCCGCGCGCCTGCAGATGGTGGCCATCGGGCTGATCTTCGTGTCCGGCGCGCTGCTGTTCTCGGGCGCCTTGGCGTTCGGCGAAAGCGGCAACGCCGCACCGTGGATCGCCACCCCCGCTACCGGAATCCTCAGCGTGCTGATCATGGTTCCAGCGCTGCTGGTGGGGTTCGACGTGATCCCCCAGTCGGCGGAGGAGATCGACCTGCCGCCGCAACGCATCGGCACCTTGCTGGTGGTGTCGGTATTTCTGGCCGTGGCGTGGTACGCCATGGTGTCGTTCTCGGTGGCCATGGCGCTGGATGCCGAAGGCCTGACGCTCAGCCAGATGGCCACCGGGGACGCGGCCACCGCGCTGTGGGGCCACCCGGCGGCGGGCACGCTGCTGGTGCTGGGCGGCGCCGCCGGCATTCTCACCAGCTGGAACGCTTTCGTCATCGGCGGCAGCCGGGTGCTTTACGCGCTGGCAAAGTCGGGGTTCGTGCCGGCGGCGTTCGCCCGCCTGCACCCGCGCTACCGCACTCCGTGGGTGGGGGTCGTGGCCATCGGCGTGCTGTCGTGCGTCGCGCCGCTGTTCGGCAGCACGGTGCTGATCTGGATGATCGACGCCGGCAGCTTCGCCACGGTGGTGGCCTACCTGTTCGTGCCCATCGCCTTTCTGGTGCTGCGCCGCGACGAGCCGCAGATGCCGCGGCCGTTTCGCGTCAGCCACCCGCGCCTGGTGGGCTACGGCGCCATTGTCCTCGCCGTGGCCTTGCTCACCGCGTTCATGCCCGGCAGCCCGTCGGCGCTGCTGTGGCCGTACGAGTGGGCCATCATCCTGGTGTGGGCCGCTGTAGGGGTGGTGCTGTGGCTGCGTTACCGCTTCAGAAGAGATTCAACTGGCTCGTTCCCGGCGCCACGAACAGGTCGCTCCGCAGCACAGGGCGATGCTCCCGGCTGAGGCCGTGCTGGCGTACCGCCAGGGCGAAGCGCCGCGCGATGAGGTCGGCAACCGGCCCGTCGCCGCGCATGCGCTTGCCCCAGGTAGCGTCGTACGCCTTGCCCCCGCGACAGGCGCGCACCGCGCTCATGACGCGCTCTGCCTTGTGCGGATAATGCACGTCGAGCCAGCCGCGAAACAGCGCGTTCACTTCCAGGGGCAGCCGCAGCAGGATGTAATTCGCCCCGCAGGCGCCGGCCTTCGCCGCGGCGGCCACCAGCGCTTCGATCTCGTGGTCGTTGAGAAACGGAATCACCGGCGCCACCATCACCGCCGTCGGCACCCCCGCAGCGGCCAGGGTACGCACCACGTTGAGCCTGGCGGACGGGCTGGCGGTGCGCGGCTCGAGCCGGGTCTTGAGGTCGCGACTGAGGGTGGTGAGGCTCACCGCCACCGATACCAGCTCACGCCGGGCCAACTCCGTCAGCAAATCGAGATCGCGGAGGATCAACTGCCCCTTGGTGACCAGGGTCACCGGGTGGTTGTGGGCGAGCAGCACCTCGAGAACGGTGCGGGTGATGCGCTGGCTGCGCTCCGCGGGCTGGTAGGGGTCGGTATTGGTGCCCATGGCGATGGGCGCGCACTGGTAACCGGGCTTACCGAGCTCGGCAAGCAACGACTCGCGCACGTCGGTCTTGTAGAAGATGCGGGTCTCGAAATCCAACCCCGGGGATAGATCGAGATAGGCGTGGGTCGGCCGCGCGAAGCAATACACGCAGCCGTGCTCGCAGCCCTTGTAGGGGTTGATGGAGCGGTCGAAGGGAATATCGGGGGAGTCATTGCGGGTGATGAGCCGGCGGGTGCGATCGGGGAACAGCTGGGTTGCCACCCGCATCACGTTGCCGACCTCCTCGTCGTCGGCTGCCCAACCGTCGGCCTCGGCCTCGCTGTGGCGGGCGAGGAAACGGCTGGCAGGGTTGCCGGTGGCGCCGCGACCTTTGATCACCATGGCACGTTCGCGCCCGTCGTCGGTCGAAAGTAAGCCGAACCCCGGCGCTTGAAATCCATTCTTGCGCATTTTTACGCCCAGTCGAGTGTCAGCCGCCAGGCTATCTGTATGTTTATACAGTATCAAGCGTTAAGGCCGACCAGTAGACTTGGCGGTTCTCTGGTGGACACCAGACTCCATGCACAAAACAGAAAACCGCGGTCCTCGACACCGTGAGCCGTATTCGACTGCCCGCGCGGGCTGGGCGGCCGCCTGCCCGGGTCTGGCGGCCGCCTGCGCGCTCGCCATCACGTCCCTGGGCGGCTGCATGACGCAGCCCGCCGACCCCGCCATGCTGGATAACGTCAATCAACTGCAGTTGCGCATTCAGATGCTGCAGCACGAGTTGGCGGCGGTGCGTCAGGGGCTGGCGGACCGGGGCGATCAGCAGGCGGTGGTGTCCGAAACCGTGGAGGCGCGCCTGGCGAGCATGCAGGCGCGCATGGAAGCGTTACCGGAGGAACTGGCCGAATTGTGCCCCGCGCCGACTCAGCCGCCGCCCGGCAATGCCCGCTCGAACGCCGCCGTGGAGCTGCCGCGAGTCAGCACCAGCAGCGAAAAGCTGGTGGTGGGGGAGATGGAACGGGTTTGGCTCGACCCGCCGGGAACTCTGCTGGTGGCGAAGCTGGACGTCGGGGTCGAAATCAGCGCCCTGAGCGCCCAGGAGGTGGTGGTGTTCGAGCGCGACGGCAGCAGGTGGGTGCGCTTCAATATCTTCGTGAGTGACGAGCCGGTCAGCATCGAGCGCCCCCTGCGCCGCAGCGTGCGCGTTCCCCCGCCCTACGACGGCAGCGGCAGCCGCCGCCCGGTGGTGAGCCTCAGGCTGCAACTGGGCGAGGTGCGGGAGACTGTGGAAGTCGCGCTGCTCGACCTGCCCGACGACGAATACAATCTGGTTCTGGGGCGCAGATTCCTCACCGACCTGGCGCTGCTCGACGTCGGTCAGAAGTTCGTGCAGCCGGCGCATCAGGGCCCGAGAAACTAATTCGCCATGACCCAGCGCGGTCCGTTTCTGTTTTTCGTCATCCTGCTCATGGTCGCCGGCGCGGCCACCGCCCTCTATCGCCACGACGCCTACCACATCCCCCTGCTGCCGGGCACCCAGCAGACGGTGTGGCAGGTGGAAGCGCGGGTGGAGTACGTGGCCCAGGGCGGCCCCACGCAAGTGCTGCTCACCCTGCCTCCGGAGCAGACCGGCTTCCGCCTGATCGGCGAGTCCAGCGCCTCGTCCGGCTTCGGTTTCGAGGTATCCAGCCAGGGCGAGCAGCGGCGCGCCCACTGGACCAAACGCTCCGCCCGGGGCGAGCAGGTGCTGTTCTACAAGCTCGATCTGGTGCAGGACGCCGGCTATCGGGTGGAACCGCCGCCGGCTGGAGACCCGGAAATACAGACCTGGGACGAGCCGTATCAGACCGCGGCGCTGCAATTGCTGCAATCGGTCATACCCATCTCCGCCGACGCCCGCTCACTGGCCCAGCAACTGACGTTCGCGATGGCGCGCCCAGGCGCCGATCAGAACCTGAGCCTGCTGCTGGATCGTTACTCGCCGCCGCAGTTGATGGCCAGCCTGCTGGCGACGTCCGGCGTGCCCGCACGTACCGTTCAGGTGCTGGAACTGGAGGACGGCCGCCGCCGACAGGCGCTGCGCGATCTGGTGCAGGTGTGGGACAAGGACCGCTGGCAGCTCTACGACCCCATCTCCGGACTGGTCAGCGACGACCGCCTGCTGCTCTGGCAGACGTCCACTCCAGCCGTGCTGGAAGTGCTGGGCGGCTCGCGCAGCCGGGTGTCGTTCAGCATCATCAGCCAGAGCCGGCCCGCCACGGCACTCATCGACCCGGGCCCGGACGGGTTCAGCCTGTCGCTTTACAGCCTGCCCATCGCCGAGCAGGGGGTATTCAAGCTCATCATGCTGCTGCCGTTGGGGGCGCTGGTGGTGGTGGTGATGCGAATTCTGGTGGGGTTGAAGACGTCGGGCACCTTCATGCCGGTGCTGATCGCCCTGGCGTTTCTGCAGACCGAGCTGATTCCCGGCCTCACCAGCTTCATTCTGGTGATCGGTATCGGCCTGATGATCCGCTCGTATCTGTCTTCGCTCAACCTGTTGCTGGTGTCGCGGATCGCGACCCTGGTGGTGGTGGTCATCGGCATCATCACCGCCTTCAGCCTGCTGAGCTATCGCCTCGGTCTGATGGGCGGCCTCACCATCACGTTCTTCCCAATGATCATCCTGGCGTGGACGATCGAGCGCATGTCCATCACCTGGGAAGAACAGGGCCCGAAGGAGGTGCTGCTGCAGGGCGGGGGCAGCCTGCTGGTCGCGAGTCTGGCATTCCTGGTCATGGATCAGCCGCTGTTCCGCCATCTGGCGTTCAACTTTCCGGAGCTGAACCTGTGCGTGCTGGCGGTGATTCTGCTGCTCGGGCGCTACACCGGTTACCGCCTGCTCGAACTGCACCGGTTCGCGGTGTTCGCGCGGTGACCCAGCGCTGGATCACCCCGTGGGCGCTGGCGCGCCGCGGCGTGCTGGGCATGAACCGCCGCAACATCGCCTACATCGCCCGCTACAACCCGCGCGACCGCTACCCGCTGGTGGACGACAAGCTGAAGACCAAGCTGGTGGCGCAGAAAGCGCGCCTCAAGGTGCCGGCTCTGCTGCACGTGGTGCGTACCCAGCACGAGATCGAAGCGATCCAGCAGGAACTCGCCAACCTGACGGAATTCGTGATCAAACCTGCCCAGGGCAGCGGCGGCAAAGGCATTCTGGTGATCGTCGGCCGGGACGGTGACGACTTCGTCAAGAGCAACGGTGCCCGCATCAGCCTCAACGACGTGAAGCGTCACGTCTCCAACATTCTCAGCGGGCTGCACTCCCTGGGCGGCAAGCAGGACGTGGCCATCATCGAGGCGCTGGTGAAGACCAGCAAGCTGTTCGCCAGCGTCAGCCACGAAGGTGTGCCCGACATCCGCATCATCGTGTTCCGCGGCTATCCGGTCATGGGCATGTTGCGCCTGGCCACTCACGCCTCGGACGGCAAAGCCAATCTGCATCAGGGCGCCATCGGCGTCGGCATCGACATCGGCACCGGGCGCAGCGTCGCTGCCGTCATCAAGAACCGTCTGGTTACCACCCATCCGGACACCGGCGCCAGCCTGGAAAACCTGGAAGTGCCGGACTGGAAGCAGATGCTCAATCTCGCCGCCCGTTGCTACGAGGTCACGGGCCTGGGCTACATGGGGTGCGACATGGTCATCGACGAGGCCCTGGGGCCGTTGTTGCTGGAGATGAATGCGCGTCCCGGGCTGTCTATTCAGATCGCCAACAACCAGGGGCTGGTGCCGCGGCTGCGCCACATCGAGCAGCTCGAAGACTACTACGTCACCGTGGAGGACCGGGTCAACTACGCCATGGCCGCCTTCACCTACTTCCCCTCCGAAGTGCGGCAGCTCCAGGC
>JBLRXD010000008.1:9718-23500 GCA_047920935.1 Pseudomonadales bacterium
TCCTCACGCGGGTAGGTGTGGCTGAGGTCGGCCAACTCCCGATAGACCACTTCGGCGCCGGCCGCGGTGAGCGCATCGCGCGCCAGCCGCGCCATCTGCACCGGGAACATCCAGTCGAGGGCGCCATGCACAAGATAAACGGGGAGACCCGCCAACCGGCCGGGGCTGGCGGCCTCCAGCAGCATGGGATGGAAGGTCGCCGAGACGGGGGCCAGGTGGGTGAACGGGCTGTCGGCGCGCAACCCGGCCAGGTAGGCGTAGGTACCGCCGTCGGACATGCCGGTGAGCAACATGCGCTGCTCGTCGACCCGCCATACCGACCTGACGTGGTCGACCATCGCCAGCAGGTTGCCGGCGTCCAGGTCAGGGTCCATCAGTGACCAGGTATCTGCGAGGGCGGTGGGGGCGATGACGATGGCGCCGCGACTGCGGGCCTCGCGCAGCCAGCTCCACAGGAAACTGCGGCCGTGGCCGCTGCCGCCGTGCAGGGCCACCACCAGCGGCATGGCTTGAGCTGGCTGGTAGTACTCCGGCACGTACAGGGAAAATCCGCCTCGCTGCTCGTAGTCGTTGTCGGCGTGCATCACGCCAACGTCGTCGCGCTGCAGGTCGGCCTCCATCAGCCGCGCCTGCAGTTCCCGATCGCCGCGGCGCTCGGCATCGAGGAAAAAGCCGTTCACCGGCGGCAACATGAACGCCACCGGATAAAACGCTTCCACCGCCCGGGCCTGCAGACCGAGGGCGCGGAATGCCCCCAGCAGCGGGTTGGCGCGGGTGAGGCAAGCTTGGAAACCGTCGAGCGCCTGCAGCGTCAGCTCGGCGGCGGTGCGGCTCTGGGTTTCGAAGAATTGCAACCGATCTGGCCATGCCGCCGCCCGGAAGATACCCAGGCCATCGCTGAGCGGCTGGCTCAGCGGCGCCAGCGCCTCCACCAGCGTCGACAACTCCTGCGGGTGCAGGTGCCGCGCTGCGGCCGCCAGCCCGTCCAAGGCGCGCAACAGCGGCGGGACCATCGCCGTGGTCGCGTCCAGCAGCGCATCGGTGCCATCTTCCATGCTGATTCCCCCTGCTCCTCGAGACGCTGCGATCACCATAGCATCGTTGCCGATGCGGCCGAAATTGGCCTGGGCCGCGTGATTTGATTAAAGTCCCAGCACGGCCAACACTCGAGGCGATCGCATGAAATCCTTCGACCGCAGCGGCGAAGACGTGGGCAACGTGCTGAGCCTCGAACACGTCAATCTGATCGTGCCCGACCAGCAGTTGGCCGCATTGTTTTACGTCAGCGGGCTGGGCTTCACTCGCGACCCGTACCTGGACTTCGGCACTCGCAACATGTGGATCAACGCCGGTGAGCAGCAGTTCCACCTGCCGCGCGGCGACGCCCAGGTGTTCCGCGGCCACATCGCCGTGGTGGTGCCCGACCTCGACGGCCTGGAACAGCGCCTCGGCGCCATCGCCAAGCCCCTGGCGGGCAGCCGCTTCGAGTTCCACCGCGACGGCGACCAGGTGCGCATTACCTGCCCCTGGGGCAACGCTCTGCGCGCTTTCGGCCCCGAGCGGTTTCCCGCCATGAGCCTGGGCATACCGTACCTGGAGGTGCAGGTTCCGGGCGGAACGGCCCCCGGCATCGCTGCTTTCTACCGCCAGATCATGGGCTGCCCCGCGAGCGTGACCGCGGGTTGCGCGCGCATCCGCGTCGGTCACAATCAGACCCTCACGTTCAGCGAAAGCGACCGCCCGTTGGCGGCCTACGACGGCCACCACATCGCCGTCTACGTAGCCGATTTCTCCGGGCCCCACGGCAAGCTGCTGGAGCGGGGGCTGATCACCGAGGAATCCGACCAGCACCAGTACCGCTTCCAGGCCATCGTCGACCCGGCCAGCGGCGCGGTGCTGACCGAACTCGAGCACGAAGTGCGGTCCATGGGGCACCCGATGTTTCATCGGCCCCTGGTGAATCGCAATCCGGCGCTTAACTTCTTCAATTTCCGCAAAGGCAGCGAGGTCTATAGCCCCACATGAGCGAAGCAGCCAACCTGGCGTATCTGCAGGACGAACCGTACTACCTGCCCCTGGGGGACGAGGTGGAGATCTTCCAGGCCGCTTACGATGCGCGCCTGCCGGTGCTGCTGAAAGGCCCCACCGGGTGCGGCAAGACGCGCTTCGTCGAGTACATGACCTGGCGGCTGTATCGGGATCACGGCCGCTGGGACGTCGACGTGCCGCTGGTGACCATATCCTGCCACGAAGATCTCACCGCCACGGACATGGTGGGAAGGTTTCTGCTGCAGGGCGACTCAACCGTGTGGAGCGATGGGCCTCTCACCCGGGCGGTGCGCAGCGGCGCCATCTGCTACTTGGACGAAATCGTCGAAGCGCGCAAAGACACCACCGTGCTGATCCACTCCCTCACCGACCATCGCCGGCTGCTGCCCATCGACAAGACCGGCGAGTTGCTGGCCGCTCACCCCGACTTCCTGCTGGTGATCTCCTACAACCCCGGCTACCAGAGCGTGCTCAAGGATCTCAAACCCAGCACCCGGCAGCGCTTCGTCAGCCTCACCTTCGACTACCCCGACCGGCAGCGGGAGGCCGACATCATCGCCCATGAATCCGGGGTGGATGCGGCCGCAGCGGAGCGCCTGGCGACCATCGGCGAGAAGGTGCGCAACCTGCGCGAGCACGGCTTCGAAGAAGGCGTCAGCACCCGCCTGCTGGTGTACGCCGGCGAGCTCATCGGCCGCGGCATCACGCCCCGCCGTGCCGCCGACATCGCCATCGTCCATGCCGTCTCCGACGACGCCACGGTGCAGCAGGCCGTCAGCGACATCGTCGACGCCGTACTGCCGTGATCGAGCTGGGCCCGCTGGAGGAGCGCCTGGCGCTGTTCGCGGAAGGCATCGCTGGACGCTACTTCCACATCAAGCCCAGCGCCGAGTTCGCCGGGCGGCGCGCCAGACTGGCCGCGGACGACAGCGCCGCCACCAGCGATACCCTGTATCTGCCCGAGCAACTGGACGCCCCCGATGCCAGCGCCTACCGGGTGCTGGCGCTGCAGCAACTGGGCCATCGGGAGTTCGGCACCTTCAGCTTCGGAATGGATACGGCGGTGGCGCGGCTGCCCGGGCTCAGCGATCGGGAAGTGCCGGCCCTGGGTGGCCGGCCCAGCGATTTCCAGCGCTTCTATCATCAGTTCGAGCATCCCGCCCTGGCGAGCACGCTGTTCCAGCTGTGCGAGCGGGCCCGGGTGGATGCGCTGATGGTGCAAGCCTACCCCGGCATCCGCAGCCATCTGCAGCGGCTGCAGGCTCATCGGCTGCGTCTGGACCCGCCCCAGCCGGTGACCGGCTTGGGTACGACCGTGCATGCCCTGGAATCCCTGGCTAACGGGGCCGACCCTGCAGAGCTGCGGGTGCTCGATCCGCTGGGGCTGCTCGAGCTGCCGATGGCCGCCCTGCTCGGCCTGATGCGCGCGCCCGGCGACGTCTACGCAGCCGCCGGCACCGCCATGGCCCTGTACCAGGCCCTGGCGTCGCACATCCTCCGCGGCGACGCCAGCCTGCCCCTGGAGCTGCTGGATGAGTTGGATGACCCCGCCAGCTGGATGCAGCGGGAGGCGCGGCTGGAGGACTGGCGCGACGATCTGGCGGCCCTCGACGCCAGCCTCGAAGTGGAGCTGCTGGACGGCGACGAGGCCGACGTCAGCGACGCGGAGCAGCTGGCCGACGGTCAGCTGCGCCCCAACGACATCGATCTACGGAAGAAACAGAGCGACCGGGACACCCTGGCACGACGCATCGACATGGAGCGCTCGGCCATCCGC
This sequence comes from Pseudomonadales bacterium, assembly GCA_047920935.1. Classification (GTDB taxonomy): domain Bacteria; phylum Pseudomonadota; class Gammaproteobacteria; order Pseudomonadales; family Azotimanducaceae; genus UBA7803. The sequence continues at coordinate 13,545 of JBLRXD010000008.1, forward strand.
GATGCGCTGGGGGCCGACCAGCCCCATGCCCGCAGCTTCCGCTACGACGAGTGGAGTTACCTGGAGCGTCGCTACCTGCCGCGCTGGTGCCGGCTGTTCGAACTGCGGCTGGCGCCGGACCACGAGCAGGAGCTGGCGGGTCTGCAGGCGGTGATCCGCGCCCATCGCCTGGGGGTGCAGAAGCGCCTCGAGCAGATCAAGCCGCTGGGCTACCAGCGGCTATCGCGCCTGGCCGACGGCGACGAGCTGGATTTCAACGCGGTGATTCAGGCCCGTCAGGACAGCCGCGCCGGCGTCAGCCCCGACGAGCGGGTGTACAGCCGTCGGGAGCGCGTCCATCGCGACGTCTGCGCCGCCTTCCTGGTGGATCTGTCGGCCTCCACGGACGATGCCCTGGAGCCGCTGCCAGCGCCGGCCACCGATCTGGAAGACGATCTGCCGCACCTGCGCGACCCCTACTACGACCCGCGCACCGACCCCCTGCCTCTGGATGCCAGCCCCAGCCCGGAGAGCCCTCCCAGGCGCATCATCGACGTCCAGCGCGAAGCCATGCTGGTGATGTCGGCCGCTCTGGAACAGCTCGGCGACAGCTACGGCGTGTACGGATTCTCCGGCTACGGCCGCGATTGCGTGGAGTTTTTCGTCGCCAAGGAGCCGGATGAGGCTTTCAGCCGCAACGTGCTCGCCGCCATTGCCAGCATGAAGCCGAAACGCAGCACCCGCATGGGCCCGGCGATCCGCCACGCGGTGCGCAAGCTCATCGACTCCGGCAACGCCATGAAGGTGCTGTTGATCATCAGCGATGGGTTTCCCCAGGACTGCGACTACGGCCCCGAACGGGGCGAGCACGAGTACGGCCTCCAGGATACCGCCCGGGCGCTGCAGGAGGCACAGGACAAGGGCGTGGAGACGTTCTGCGTCACCGTCGACCGTTCAGGCCACGATTACCTGAAGCGGATGTGCCCCGATTCCCGCTACCTGATCATCGACGACATCGAGGACCTGCCGGAACAGCTGAGCAAGGTCTACCAGACCCTCACCAGCCGCTGATAGCCCCCCCTTTCCTCAGTCGTCTCCCATCACCCCGAAGATGTGCATCAGCGACAGGAACAGGTTGTAGATCGACGTGTACAGCAGCACCGTGGCGAGCAGATAGTTGGTCTCGCCGCCGCGCACGATGGCGCTGGTCTGCCAGAGAATCGCGGCGCTGGCGAACAGCACGAAGCCGGCGGATATGGCGGTGTGGAATGCCGACAGATCGAACAGCAGCGACAGCACCACCGCACCCATGAGCACGAAGAAGCCCACGACCAGAAAGCCCGAGAGGAAGCTGAAATCCTTGCGTGTCACCAGGGCATAGCCCGACAACCCGACGAAGGCCGCCGCCGTGGTGGCGAGGGCTGAGGTGACCAGCGTGCCGCCATTGGGCAGACTCAGGTAAACGTTGAGAATCGGCCCGAGGGTGTAGCCGAGAAAGCCGGTGAAGGCGAACACCCAGAACAGCCCCATGACGCTCCTGGCCGTCTTGTGAACGGCGAACAGCAGGCCGAAGAACCCAGCCAGGGTGACGATGGGCCCGAGATAAGGCGCATTCATGGCCATGGCCACGCCAGCGACCACCGCACTCCACGCCAGGGTCATGCCCAGCAACAGGTAGGTGTTGCGCAGAACCTGGTTGATCTCGATGCCGGATGTTCGGACCGGCGATGCCGCTGCGGGAGTGGCTCGGTACAGGGATTGCGGATTGCGCTCAGCCATGGCTAGCCTCTTACTTCTGGTCTTGACCCTACGTATATAGTGCCCCGGCGCCCGGTTTTCAAGGCCTGTCGGTGAGCTGCGGCGGCGGAGGCCGCTCAAACCTCCTGGCTGGGCCCCAACTGGTAGAGCCGATCCTGCTCCACAGCCTCCTGCTGGGCGGTGATCTGCTCTTCCACCGCATCGTGGGCGGCGAATCGAGCTACGTGGAACAGCGCCTCGCCCTCGTTCACCAGCGGCAGGTTGTTGGCGCCGATGACGATGCCTTCGGTACGGGCCTCGAGGTAGGTCTCTTTGTCACCGAACGGGGCGGCAATGATCCCCAGGATGTCGCCGCGCCGCACCCGGGCGCCGAGTTTCGTCAGCGGCCGGAAGACGCCGTCGGTAGGCGCCCGATACCAGCTGGTGGAGCGCGCCACGTACGGCTCCGCGACCCACGCCCGCCGCCGGCCGGGCAACATGTCGAGCCCGCGCATGACGTTGGCGATGCCACGCACGCCGGCGACGATGGCGCGCTCGTCGAGCCGCAACGCTTCGCCCGCCTCGTAGGTGATCACCGGGATTCCGGCTTCGTGGGCGGCGCGCCGCAGGCTGCCGTCGATGAACCCCGCGTTGACGATGACCGGCAGCGCGAAGCTGCGCGCCATCTCCGCCACCTGGGCGTCATCCAGGGCCGCGCGTAACTGCGGCAGGTTGTCGCGGTGCACGGCGCCGGTGTGCAGATCGATGATGTGGGTGCACTTCGACGCCACTTCGGAAAAGAACAGGTGCGCCACCCGCGAGCCCAGCGAGCCCTCGGCATGGCCGGGGAAGCAGCGATTGAGGTCGCGGCGATCGGGCAGATAGCGGGATCGATGGATGAAGCCGAACAGGTTCACCACGGGCACCAGCACCAGGGTGCCGCGCAACCGCTGCAGCACCTTCATGGCGCGCAGCCGGCGGATGATCTCCACGCCGTTCAACTCGTCGCCGTGGATGGCTGCGCAGACCAGCAGCACCGGACCGGCCGCGCGCCCGCAGATCACTTCCACCGGCATGTCCAGGGGTGTGTGGGTATACAACTGGGCGCCCGGGAGATCGAACGACACTCGCTCGCCCGGGCCCACGTGGACGCCGGCAAACTGCACTCCGGGGTTGCGGCGCTCGGCCCGGCCGCCGACCTCCACCGTCCCATGCGCCCGGGCGCGAGAAACCGCCTTTGCTTTCGCCATGGGGTCAGCCCTTGCCCCGGGTGCGGGTGCGGCCGGGTCTGGCGTTCTCCTCGATGAACTCGATGATCGAGCCGGCGACGTCCTTACCGGAGGCCTGCTCGATACCCTCGAGGCCCGGAGAGCTGTTCACTTCCAGCACCAGCGGCCCATGGTTGGAGCGGATCAGATCCACCCCGGCCACGTTCAGGCCCATGGCCTTGGCCGCGCGCACGGCCATGCGCCGCTCGGTCGGCGTGATCTTGGCCAGTGCCGCGGTGCCACCCCGGTGCAGGTTCGAGCGGAACTCGCCGGGCTTGCCGGTGCGCTGCATGGCCGTCACCACCTTGTCGCCGACAATGAAGCAGCGCACATCGGTGCCTTTGCTTTCGGCGATGAACTCCTGAACCATGATGTCCACGTTGATGCCGAGAAACGCCTCGATCACGCTCTCCGCCGCCTTGCGGGTCTCGGCCAGCACCACCCCGACGCCCTGGGTGCCCTCGAGCAGCTTAACCACCAGCGGTGCGCCGCCCACCATGTCGATCAGGTCCGGAATGTCGTCCGGCGAGTGGGCAAAGCCGGTGAGCGGCATGCCGATGTCGCGCCGCGCCAGCAACTGCATCGATCGCAGTTTGTCGCGCGAGCGTGAGATCGCCACCGACTCGTTGACGGCGTACACGCCCATCATCTCGAACTGGCGCACCACCGCGCAGCCGTAAAAGGTGATCGAAGCGCCAATGCGGGGGATGACGGCGTCGAAGTCGATGATCTCCTCGCCTTTGTAATGAATGGAAGGACGGGCGGTAGCCATGTTCATGTAACAGCGCAGGGTGTCGATCACCACCGCCGTATGTCCCCGCTCACGCGCCGCTTCCACCAGGCGACGGGTGGAGTACAACCGCGAGTTGCGGGACAGGATCGCGATCTTCATTGGTTTCCTTGGTGATCTGCGAGATAGGATTTTTCGGGGTCTACCAGGTAGCGGCCCCGGATGGCCGAGCGGCCGAGCAGCATGCGAAAACCCATGCTGTCGCGGTCTGTCAGTGTAACCTCTATCGGCCAGCTGCTGCCGCCCAGCAGCAACTCCGTGAGGATGACGTAGCGCAGCTCCTGATGGCCGCCGGAATCCCGCACCAGGCGACGGTCGCTCACCGGCGCCTCGCAACAGATTTCGACGGTCTCGTTCCGCTGCAGCGGGTGTACCCAGAAGCGCACCCAGCGCACGTCGGCGCGCTCGAACGGCTCCACCTTGAACGCGTGCAGCGCCGATGTGCGGGCGCCGGTATCGACTTTGGCCTTGAGGCGCTGGATACCGAGCGCCGGCAACGCCACCCATTCGCGCCAGCCGAGCAGGCCGACCTCCCGGTCGGGGTCGCGTCCCCCGCTACTCAGGGCAGCTGACCCGGGTTGGACGGCTGAGCGTCAGGGTGCCGTCGAGGTGCACGTCCTGCTGGGGAAACGCCACCACGATGCCGTGTTGAGCGAAGGCTTCGTCGATGCCGAAGCGCACGTCGCTGCGCACCCCGCGCAGGTCGTTGCCGACGAAGGCCTCGACCCAGAAGTAGCCTTCGAACACCAGCGCGCTGTCGCCGAAGTCTTCGAAGTACACCCGCGGCGGCGGCTCCGTGAGCACATCCGGATGGCCGCTGATCACCTCGAGCATCAGCTGCTGCACCTGCCTGACGGGCGACCCATAAGCCACCCCCACGCTGACCACGGCGCGCACCTTGTCATCCACCAGCGTCCAGTTGATCACGGTGCTTTCCAGCAGCGCGCTGTTGGGCACCAGCATGTGCACCCCATCCACCCGGCGGATGCGCGTGGAGCGATTGTTGATCGCCTCGACCCGGCCGCGCGCGCCTTCCAACTCGACGAAATCGCCGATGCGAATGGGGCGTTCGCCCATGAGAATCCAACCGCTGATGAAGTTGTTGATGATGTTCTGGGCGCCGAAACCCACGCCGATGGCAATGGCCCCGGAGACGAAGGCGAACGCGGTGAGTGGAATTCCCAGGATCGACAGCGCGGTGAGCACCACCATGGCCATGAGGCCGTAGAACAGCAGCCGCCGTACCAGCGCCAGCACGTCGGCGCCCATGGCCGTGGTGGCGAGCTTGCCGGCTACCAGCTTCTCGATGCCCCGGCTGGCGAGGAAGCCGACCAGCACGGCGATCAGTGCCAGCAGCACCTGACCCACGGTGAGAGCACCGTCCCCGGTGTTGATCAGCACCGTATCGAGCACCCGGCGTAGGACCTGCAGGACTTCCGCGACCGTTTCCATCAGCGTTCCCGTCTCGTCAGCAACGGCCGTGATGCGCACCCAGCGTCGATGAGAGGCAACGGCGTCAGCGCCTGGCTACCTCCAACTCGGCGAGCATGGCCGCCATATCCTCCGCCGAGGTCGCCGGCCGCACGTTGCGATCGATGGCGAGAATCCGCCCGTCCGCGCCGATGTAGTACGTATGGCGGCGGGCAAAGCCGGCCTCGCTGAGCACACCGTAGGCGCGGGCGGCTTGCTTGCCGGGGTCGCTCAGCAGCGGGAAGTCGGCGTTCAACTCGGCGGCGAAGCCGGTGTTGTCCTCGACGTTGTCGACGCTGGCCATGAAGTAGCTGACGTCGAACTCGCGGATGAGGTGGCCGTTCTCGGTTAACGACTTGCACTCGATGGTGCAACCCTGGGTGTACGCCTTGGGAAACCACGCCAGCACCACGGCTTGCTGGCCGCGGAAATCGGCCAGTCGGTAACGGTTGCCATCGCTGGCGGGGAGATCGAAATCCGGAGCGAGGTCGCCGACCTGTGGGCCGTCGGCGGCATGCGCCGCTGCTGCCGCTCCGAGGCCGAGGACGAGGACGAGCGCGGGGAGCAAAATTGTCAGACGCATGATGAATCACCTGATTTTGGCCTCCATGTTAGTCTCTTAGGAAGGTATGAAACACCCACCGGAGAGAACCTCATGAAGTACGCCAATCTCGGCAATACCGGCGTCAGCGTGTCGCGCATCTGCCTGGGCATGATGTCCTACGGCACCAAGGCGTGGCGCGATTGGGTGCTCGAGTACGACGAGTCGCTACCGTTCATCGCTCAGGCGCTGGAGGCGGGAATCAACTTTTTCGACACAGCCGACGTCTACTCCAACGGCGCCTCGGAGCAGGTGCTGGGGCGGGCGCTGCACGACCTGAGCGTCGACCGGGAAGACGTGGTGATTGCCACCAAATGCTTCAACGGCACCCATGGCCGCGCCCGCAACCGCTGGGGGCTGTCGCGGAAGCACATCATGGCGGCATGCGACGCCTCCCTGGAGCGGCTCGGCACCGACTACATCGACCTCTATCAGATCCATCGCTTCGACTATCGCACCCCCATGCAGGAGACCATCGAGGCGCTGTCCGACCTGGTGGCCGCGGGGAAGGTGCGCTATCTCGGCGCGTCGAGCATGTTCGCCTGGCAGATGGCCAAGTATCTGTTCACCGCCGACACCCTCGGCGGGGTCCGTTTCGTCAGCATGCAGAATCACTACAACCTGCTGTACCGGGAAGAAGAGCGCGAAATGAACCCGCTGTGCGTCGACCAGGGCGTCGGCCTGATACCGTGGAGCCCGCTGGCCCGCGGTTACCTGGCGCGGACCCGGGCAACCATCAAAGATACCGTACGCGCCGGGTCGGACGAGTTCGCCACTCAACTGTATCGGCGCGACTGCGATTTCGACCTGGTGGATCGCAACGCCGAGGTTGCCGCGCGGCTGGAGATCAAACCCGCCCAGACGGCGCTGGCGTGGCTGCTGTCGAAGCCGGGGGTGGTCGCCCCCATCATCGGCGCCACCAGGCCGCAGCATCTGCGGGACGCGGTGGAGGCTGTGCAGGTGAATCTCGCGGCCGACGATGTGCGAGCCCTCGAAGAACTGTATCAGCCCCACGCGATCGCCGGGCACAACTGAGCCCGCTCAGTCGCCCTCGCGCGGTAAGTGTCGGAAAAACTGCCGTAACCGGGGATGCTCCACCACCTCGGCCACCGAGTACACCACGGTGGCGTCGAAGCCCGCGCGCCGCGCCAGCCGCACCACTTCCGGCTGGTCGTCGAAGAACAGCGGCGGCGGCCGATCGCCCAGCGCCCGATGGATGGCGGCAAAGAACTCGGGCTCGGTCTTCAGATGCCCGACGCGGGCACTGTAGAACATGCCGCGAAAGTAGCGCCGGAAGCCCAACTCGTTCCACAGATAGTCGGCGCGCCGGTGCTCCTGGCCGGTTGCCAGATACAGTTCCACGCCGCTTTGGGCGGCGAGGTGCTCGACCGCGGCGAGCATCTCGACGTTGACGCAGGAATCCTTGCGGAACCAGTAGTCGATGAACACTTCGGCGCGCACCTCGCAGTCGAGGCCCCGCAGCACGCGCTCCAGTGCCAGCTGCAGATCCAACTCGCCGCGCAGGCAGCGTTGCATGAGGGAACGCGCGCCGTCACCGCCGGGCGCGAAGAAGGCTGCATCGAAGCGTGCCGGATCGACGCCCAGGTCTTGCTGCAAGGCCGCGCTCCAGGGTTTCCGGCGCGCGCTGTCGCAGTCGCCGCCATCGATCAACACGCCATCCACGTCGAACAGGATCTTCATCTCGACTCGGTGACCTCGGTGCCGCGCGCGGAGAGGAATGCGCCAAGCGGATAGAGGACGGGAATATGCTCACTGAAAGCCCGTATGGCCACCAGCAGCGGCACCGCAACGAGCATTCCCATGATCGACCACAACCACGCCCAGAAGGCGATGGACAGGAACACCACCACGGTGTTCATCTTCAACTGACGGCCGACGAAATACGGGGTGACGAGCTGCGCTTCGATGGACGTCAGCGCCAGGTATACACCGCCGGCCAGCAAACCATAGGCGGGCACATCGAAACTCACCAGGCCCACCAGGGTGGCGATGGCCACCCCGGCAAACGCACCGACGAACGGCACGTAATTGAAGACGAAGCCGATGACCCCGAACAGTAGCGCATTGGGCATGCCGATCAGCCACATGGCGGTGCCGATGGCAATGCCCAGACCGGCATTGATCACGGTGATGGCGAACAGGTAGCGCGACAGCTTGGTTTCGATGTCGCGGGCGATGCGCATTGCCTGACGCTTGTCTTTGAAGGTGGGCATCACCTGCACGATCTTTTCGTAGAACATGTCGCCGGAAGCAAGCAGCAGGAGCAGCAGCACCAGGGTGAAACCGATCTCGGCAAGCGCCCCTGGCGCCGTGGCTGCAAGGTTGGCGACGATGCCCGGGCGGCGAACCACCACCTCCTGGACGTCGTTTTGGTCATCGGGGGAGGCGATCTCGTCTACCTGCTCGGTGGCTCGAATGACCTCCTCGGCCGAGCCCAGCACGCCTTGCAGCTGAGCTTCCACCTTACGGCCAATTTCCGGGGCGTCGGCAATCCATCCCCGCACCGGCTCTGCCAGCAGCAGCACGCCGGCAATCAGCACTGCCAGCAGCGTGCCGACGATGAGCACCGCGGAAACGCCCGAAGCAACCCCGCGGCGCGACAGGAAGCGTCGAATGGGTGTGAACACCATGGTGAGCAGAAAACTCAACACCACCGGCAGCAGAAAAACTCGCGCATACGCAAGGCTGCTGACAAGCAGCATGAGGAAGATACCGATTACCGGCCAGCGCGCACCCAAGCTAGCGCCCCAGGTGGCTCCTGAGGCGGCCTGCCACGCTCCTGACTTTGTTGACAGCGGGCGGCGCGTTTCGCCAGCGGTAACGTCTGATGATTCTTTCGATGGCTCGCACCAGGTCACGCCGGCCCCGGACCTCCAGCGGCTCGATCAACGCCCGCCAGTCGGCGAGCTGGTCGTGGCGATGCAGCGCCACACCCTCCAGCAGCATGTCTTCGCTGACGTCGTTGGCCCCAAACGCAGGAGTACCAGCGAGTTTGTCGAACGCCACCAACGCGGTCATGGTGCGCAGGCACTTCTCGCACTTGCCACAATTCAGCAGCGGGCTGTGCGGATCTTCTTTCCAGCCGTTGCACACCCGCAGGTGCTGCAGTGCGAAATCCCAATCCGCCACCAGGCGGGACTTCTCCAGCCGGGTGAGCGTCTGGTCTGCGTGCACGATGCGCATTGATGCGCTGCTGTAGAGAGGGTCGAGCAGCGGGTGCGAGCCGTAGGGGAACAGCCGGTCGATGGAGGTGGACGACGAGATGGAGGTGATGCTCACGCGCCGCGAGAACGCATAAGCCACGGCGGCCAGATCGGCACTGTGATACCGGCCAGCCAGCGATCCCAGATCGTCGCACAGAGACTGCGTGTTGGTGTAGACCGGGATGAGATCGACCTCGCACTCCTCGGCGATCTCCCGCAGCCCAGCCAGCCGCCGGACGAAAATGCCCTGCTGCTTGGAAAAGTTGGCGTCGTAGCGGGCGGCATAGTCCGGGAACTGATTACCGAGATCGAAGCCGTAGATCGCGAAGCAGTCGCGGATCGACCAGTCGTGGTCGCGCGGGTAACGCATGCGATTGACCCGCACGGTGGCCAGGGAATCGATGCCGCCCGACAACATCGACGCCGCCCGGGGGCGCCGGGGCTCCGGATTGCCTTGCTGCCTGGCCTCAATGGTGGGAATCGACCCGCCCGGGTACCAGGAGTCGAGCAAGCTCATGGCGCTGACCAGGCCGTCGTGCATCACCGGACAGATCTCCGCGTCGATGGCGACCCGCCGCTCGCCGTGCCGCATGGCACGTACGCTGCCGACCAGCAGAAACGCATGCGGATCACAGCACAGATCGTCGGCGAACTCCGGCGTGGTCTCGAAGAACACCTCCCTGGCGATGCGGTCGCTGTCCTCCCACTCCACGGTGGCCGAGATCCGGTGCCGATTCGAACCACGTTCTTCCGTCAGGTTGGTGAGTCTCACGCTGCCTCCGCCAGTTGTGCAGCCGCGAGTATCCTCAATCAAGCCCGTAGGGCGCCTTCACCTGGGGTAAAATGCCACGGTTTCCCTTGGAAACCGCGTTTCCCTTGGAAACCGC
>JBLRXD010000008.1:23600-37336 GCA_047920935.1 Pseudomonadales bacterium
CCTGGGGTAAAATGCCACGGTTTCCCTTGGAAACCGCGTTTCCCTTGGAAACCGCTGGAGGGAGTGGTAGCTACGGTTGGACTTGAACCAACGACCCCAGCATTATGAATGCTGTGCTCTAACCAGCTGAGCTACGTAGCCACTGAATTGGGGCCGGGAATTTTCCAGACCGGCCCCCGCGTTGTCAATGGTGCGGCTCAGAACGGTGCGACTCAGAACGCCTTATGGCCATTCACCGCCTGGCGCGCCATCAGGAAGGTAGCCGCGTTCCAGGTCTGACCGGCCATCCCCATGGGCGCCTGGGTCCGGCCATGGAACCACTCGGTGAAACGCCAGCCGCCAATGCTGTTGGCCCGCGCCAGGTCTTGCAACGCGGCCGCGGCGCGCTGCTGTTTGCCGAGGGCCATGAGGCTCATGACCCAGAAACTGCCAACGAACGGCCAGCTGCCGCCATTGTGGTATTGATGCTGCAGATTCTGCTGATGCCGCCCCATGTAGTCGCGCCACAGGGGATCATCGGTGGCTACCGGGTCGAGCACCACATTGACGGGTAACGGGGTCGCTGCGCCGGCCTGCTCGATCACCCGGATGATACGCTGCGACATGCCATCGCTGGCCAGACCGAACAGCATGGCCAGCAGGTTGCCGAACACGTCACCCTCGTCGCCGAACGAGGAGAAGTTCACGAAGCTGAGATAGAGATCGCGGTTGCGCGCCCGGCGCCGCACGTAGTGCCCCAGCAGGCGCGCGCGGCGGTACTGAGGAAGATCCTGGTTGAACGGATGAAACAGGTGGTTGAAGTGACTGCGGGTCTCCTCCGTGTTGCCCACCGCATAGAGCCGTTTCACCCGATACCACAAGGCGTTGGTGTAAAGCACGAAGCCTGAGCGCGGCATTATGTCGGCCCAATCGCTGGCCTCGTTCTGCTGCAGCAGAAAGAACTTCTGATGCTCCTGGGCCAGCAGCCACTGCAGCGCCCGCTCCACCTCGGGCTGCCACCGCTGGGCGACGCCGGGTTCCGGGGAGTACTGGCGGACATGATGCACGGCGAGCAGCCACCAGAGGGTGGCGTCGATGCATCCCAGGTACCAGAAATCCGCCTCCTGCCCATCGGCGTCGACGTACTTGGGAATCTGGCCGTTACCCGCCTGCTGGGCGGCCAGCGCATCCAGGCTCGCCACCGCGCCACGCTCGAGCAGCGGCACGCCGCTGCCCGCCATCGCCAGGCAGCATATGGCCGCATCCCTGCCGAATATGCGGGTATAGCGCCTCGCCTCCGCCTCCGGTCCGGGGGTGGCTGCAAGGATCCCGCAGGGGGCGAGGTTGCGCTCGAGGAGTTGCAGCGACCGCTCGGCGCAGGCCTCCACGAGCTCGGCGCCGCAGGCGTCAGGCGATCTGTCTAAAACTTCGGAAGCTTGGATGGTGATGATCCCCGCTGGTTTACTACACGTCCTTAGGGAGCACGTACGGTAGCGGGAAAGCGACTCGATGAAAAGCGGTAACTGCGGCGCCGAAACCAGGTAGAAGCGGTTGTCAGAAGGCGATGGTGCTGACTTTCCCCGCCTGAAAACCAGCCAACTGGCGGTACAGAATGGCAAAGATCATCAGCGTCCACGGCATCGTCCAGATCCAACCGACGAGACTGACGAAGCCAAGCACAATGAGCAGAACCGCCACAATGGAGAGGATCGCGACCTCGAAGAACTTGCGATTGACCAGGCGCAGCGAGGTCAACAGACACTCGCTGATGGGCAGATCGCGCTCCGCCTTGAGCGGCACGGCCAGCGACAGCGCGATGCTGAGATAGATACCGGGCACGATCAGCAGCAGAAATCCCAGACTGGTGATCACGCTCTGCAGCAGGCCCACGGCCACGATCGGCATCAGGCAGGCATAGTAGGCGAACTGATCCTGGAAGCTGACAGGCAGGCCCACGCCGTGCCGGAGCCCCACCATGAACACACCTGCCATGAACGGATAGACGATCATCATCACCACCAGCTGGCTGATGGTGCTGGCGACCACGGTCTGGTCCTCGAAGCCGAATACACTGCCGAGCACCACAGTGGCCAGAGCCACGGCGGCGTAAACCAGCAGCATACCGCCTACCACGATCGCCTTGAGCCCCTCGGTCCGAGCCCAGGCCTCCTTGATGATCGCCATCACCTCGACGTCGGCATTCCCCGCCAGGGTCTGCTCGATGGAACCACCATAGTGGGCTTCACGGGCTTCCGCCCCGCTGCCCGTCGAATCGCCGCTGTCACTCATTGCCGCCTCTCATCAGACGTTGAAACGGAACAGAATCACGTCGCCATCCTGAACCTGGTACTCCTTGCCCTCGAGGCGCCATTTGCCTGCGTCTTTGGCGCCTTGCTCCCCGCCGCAGGCGACGTAGTCCTCGTATGCAATCACCTCGGCGCGGATGAAGCCTTTCTCGAAATCCGTATGGATTACCGCGGCGGCCTGGGGTGCCCGGGTGCCGATGGGGATGGTCCAGGCACGAGCTTCCTTCGGGCCGGCGGTGAAGTAGTGATGCAGGCCCAGCAACCGGTAGCCGGCACGGATCACCCGGTTCAAGCCAGGCTCTTCGAACCCCAGACTTTCGAGAAAGTCCGCCTTCTCGCTCTCCTCGAGCTCGGAGATCTCGGCTTCTATCTTGTTGCAGATCGGCACCACCTCAGCCCCCTCTTCTCGCGCCAGAGTGATCACGTCGTCGAGCATCGGGTTGTTCTCGAAACCGTCCTCCGCCACATTGGCGATGTACATGACGGGCTTCTCAGTGAGCAGATGCAGATCGCGCAAGCGGGCTCGCTCATCGCTGTCGAGCCCCAGCGCGCGCACCGGGCGCACCTGGTTCAACCCGTCGCGGACCTTCTCGAGCACGGCCGCAAGCGCTTTGGCATCCTTGTCACCGGCGTTGCCCGTGCGCCGGGCGCGGTCGTAGACGCGCTCCACGGTATCGAGATCGGCCAGGGCGAGCTCGGTGTTGATCACCTCGATGTCGTCCCGGGGCGATACCCGGCCGGACACGTGCACCACGTTTTCGTCCTCGAAGCAGCGCACCACATGGGCAATGGCGTCGGTTTCGCGGATGTGGGCGAGGAACTGGTTGCCCAAACCCTCGCCTTTCGAAGCGCCGGCCACGAGGCCCGCGATGTCGACGAACTCCATGGCGGTGGGCACGACCTTCTGGGATCTGGCCAGCTTCGCCACGGTTTCCAGCCGACGATCGGGGACAGGCACCACGCCGGTGTTCGGGTCGATGGTGCAGAAGGGGAAATTTTCCGCAGCGATACCCGCCACGGTAAGGGCGTTGAACAGCGTCGATTTCCCCACGTTCGGCATGCCCACGATGCCGCATTTGAAGCCCATCTATTCCTCTCCGGATACGTCTCGAGTATGAAGTAGCGTCATTGCCTTCTGCAGGTCGCCGCCCAGCAGATGTACCAGAACCGGCTCGGGTATCCGGTATGCCTCTTCCAGCAGGCGCCGCTCTGCCTCGGGCATGCGCACCGAGGTCAGGTAGGCGGTGACCCGACTGCGGTCCCCCGGGTGCCCGACCCCGATGCGCAGCCGCTGAAAGTCGCGATTGTTGCCGAGACAGGCGATGACGCTGCGAATGCCGTTGTGACCGTTGTCGCCGCCGCCCGCGCGGATGCGCATCACCCCCGGATCGAACGCCATCTCGTCGTAGGCCACGAGGATCTCGGCAGGCTCCAGCTTGTAGAAGCGAGCCATGGCGCCTACCGCATCGCCGGACAGATTGACGAAGGTGACGGGAATCAACAGCCTGACGTCGTGGCCAGCCACCAACCCGCGACCGACCAGCCCTTTGAACTTGGCATCCAAGGCCAGACCGATGCCATAGCGATGCGCCAGCGCGGCAACGAAATCCGCGCCGGCATTGTGACGGGTATCCTGATACTGCGGGCCCGGATTACCCAGGCCCGCAATCAGTCGGATTGCAGGCATCCTCAGCCTTCGCTGGGCTCGCCACCGGCAGCAGCACCCTCGTCTGAGGCTTCCTCATCCTCGCCACCGCTGACACCGCCTCGCGGCGCAAGCACGGAGACGACGCTGACGTCGTGATCCTCGCCGTGGATCAACTCCACGCTCACCACATCGGCCGGCAGCTGCAGATCGGAAATGTGCAGCGACTCGCCCACATTCAGGCCTTCCACGTCCACCTCGATGAATTCGGGTAGGTCTTTCGGCAGGCAGCGCACCGCAATTTCGTTCAGGTTGTGGGTAATGGTGCCACCGCCCTGTTTGACGCCGACGCACTTGTCCTCGTTGAGGAAGTGCAGAGGCACGTTGACGTCGATCTGCTGGCCGGCGAGCACCCGCAGAAAGTCGATGTGCTGGACCTTCTCCGACGCCGGATGACGCTGGATGTCCCGCACCACGGCCGCTTGGGCATCTCCGTCGACGATCACGTTGAGGATCTGGGAGTAGAACGCTTCCTTTTCCAGCGCCTTGTTCAGGACGTTGGCGTTGATGGTCAGCGGCTGGGGCTCGATGCCACCGCCGTAGATGATTCCCGGAATCCTCTGGGCTGCGCGACGCAGGCGGCGGCTCGCACCTTTCCCCACGTCCTTGCGCAGTTCTGCAACAAGCTCGATCTGCTGCGACATTCTATTTCTCCTGTCTGTTCAGACATTGAATGATCGTCGGGCTCGCGACCAAACCCGACGCCGTTGCTCCATCAGCTACCGGAACATGGCGCTGATGGATTCCTCGTTGCTCACCCGCCGGATGGCCTCGGCGAGCAGACGATCCAGGCTGAGCTGCGTGATCTTGTCGCAGCCCGCCGCCTCCGGGCGCAGCGGAATGGTGTCGGTTACCACCATTTCGTCCAGCGCCGACTCGGCAATTCTCGCCACCGCGCTGCCGGACAGCACCGGGTGGGTGATGTAGGCGACCACCTTCAGGGCGCCTTGATCCTTCAGCGCCTGGGCGGCCGCGCACAGGGTGCCGGCGGTATCGACGATGTCGTCGACCATCACGCAGGTCTTACCCTCGACGTCACCGATCACGTTCATCACCTGCGACTCGTTGGCCTGCGGCCGCCGCTTGTCGATGATGGCCAGCTCCAGGTCGTTCGCCTGCTTGGCGATCGCGCGCGCCCGCACCACCCCACCGATGTCTGGCGAGACGATGATCGGGTGCTGGTAATCCAGGCCGAGCATGTAGTCCACCAGCACCGGTGATGCGTACACGTTGTCCACGGGAATGTTGAAAAACCCCTGAATCTGATCTGCATGCAGATCCACCGTCAGCAGCCGGTCTATGCCGACGGCATCGAGCATGTTGGCAACCACCTTGGCGCTGATTGCAACCCGCGCCGAGCGCGGCCGGCGATCCTGCCGGGCGTAGCCGAAATACGGGATCACGGCGGTGATGCGCGACGCCGACGAGCGACGCATGGCATCGGCCATGATCATCAGTTCCATCAGGTTGTCGTTGGTGGGCGCACAGGTGGACTGCAGCAGGAAAACATCCTGGCCGCGGACATTCTCGTCGATCTCGACGCTGACTTCGCCGTCGCTGAAACGGCCCAGCACAGCCTGGCCCAACTCCATGCGCATCTCGCGCACGACGCGCTCTGCAAGCAGCAAATTCGCGCTGCCTGCGAAGATCCTGAGATTCGCCACGCTGCCTTTCCCCCGACTACCTAGTTGTGCTTCGTCATCAGCCACAGCGCCCGGCCAAGCACGGGCTTACGAGGGCACGAACGAGCCCGCGCGCCCGCAGGCAGTGGCTGGGGTGGCAGGATTCGAACCTGCGAATGCCGGGATCAAAACCCGGTGCCTTACCACTTGGCGACACCCCAACATGACCTGTGCGGACGGCGACGCCAGATCGCCCTGGCGCGAGAGGGCCGCTATTGTGCTCACCCTTCGAATATCTGTCAAACCGATTTGCTCAACAAATCAACGAGTTAAATCTGCCAGGAAGAAATCGCCAGGCGCACCCGATAAGCGTCTCGAGTGGCGGTCACCCGGTGGGGCAGAAAGCCGCCGGGGGCGGCGGCGGCAGCGACGCCGATGGCCAGCGGCTGGTCGCCGTCAACTCGTTGATACCGTTCGAGTTCTACTCGCCAATTCAGCTGCCCGAAGGCGATCAGACGACCCTCCGCATCGTACACCGGTTCGTGCACCGGCAAGCCAGGCGCCGGCCGCCCCTGGATCCACTCCGGCAGCACCGACAACGGCAGGCTCCAACCCAACTGCTGCTCCATGACGATGTCTGGAGGGCCCTGAGAAATTATCGCGCCTTCGCCATCCTGCAGTTCGAGATAGCGGGGATTGCCGGCCAGTGAGATACGCCCCTGTCCCAGCGGGCCCCACAGGTCGATATTGAAGTTCGACCCGCTCTGACGCCAGTAGAAGCGCGCGGAAAAACTCTCCTGCTCCTGCACCACGCCGAGCTTGCCGCGCAGCACGAAGCCGTCCTCCGGCAGTTCGTGCCTCGGGAGGGACGCACAACCGGCCACGAACGCCAGCAAAAACGCGTGAAGAGATAGATATTTAGCGAGGCGCGGCAACAGGTTCACAAGGCTCCGACTCTGTTATCATTCCCGGTGGATTTCGGCCCTTCGACTACTCAGACCCATGGCGATACTGGCATACGGCGTAAACTATCGCACGGCGCCTTTAGACGTGCGCGAGCGCATCGCGTTCCCGGAGGAAGGCGTCGCCGCTGCGCTATGCTCGGTGCGCGAGGCGGTGCCGTCGCTGGCGGAGGCGGCCATCGTATCCACCTGCAACCGCACCGAGCTGTACGCGGCTCTGGACCCGTCGGAAGAAGCGCTCATCCCCGCCTGGCTTGTCCGTCACCGAGCCATCAAACCCACCGAACTGACGAGCATGGCTTACACCTACTGGGATGCGGACGCGGCACGACACCTGATCCGGGTGGCGTCGGGTCTGGATTCCCAGGTGCTCGGCGAGCCGCAGATTCTCGGCCAGGTGAAGACCGCCTACGACATCGCCCGCGCCGCAGGAACCCTCGGGCCCGAGCTGAATCTGCTGTGCCAGGTCAGCCTCAGCGCCGCCAAGCGCGTACGCACCGATACGGAGATCGGTCGCAACCCCATTTCCGTAGCCTACGCGGCGGTGGTCATGGCGCAGCGCATCTTCTCCAAACTGGAAACCAAGCACGCCCTGCTGCTGGGGGCCGGTGACACCATTTCCCGGGTGGCCGAGCACCTGCAGCAGGTGGGCATCGGCTCGCTCGCGGTGGCCAACCGCACCCTCGCCAATGCCGAGACGCTGGCCTACCCGCTCAACGCCCGCGCCATGCAACTCACCGACGTGGCGGCGCATCTGCACGAATTCGATATCGTCATCGCCTCCACCGGCAGCAGCCTGCCGGTGCTGGGCAAGGGCGCCGTGGAGGCGGCCATCCGCACCCGTCGGCGGCGGCCGATGTTCATCGTCGACATCGCCGTTCCCAGAGACGTGGAGCCGGAGGTGGCCGAGCTTTCCGATGTCTATCTCTACACCATCGACGACCTCACCGAGACCATCGAGGAGAACATCCGCCAGCGCCGGCACGCGGCCCAGGCGGCGGAGACCCTGGTGGAGGACGGCGCCAGCCACTACGTCAGAGAGCGTCGCGCGCATCAGGGCCAGGCGCTGGTGCGGTCGTTTCGTGACCAGGCCGACGCGATCGGTCAGATCGAGCTGATGCGCGCCATCAGGGAACTCAACAACGGCAGCGATCCGGAGCTGGTGCTGCGCACCTTTGCCCGGGCTCTCACCAACAAGCTGATTCATCCGCCCACGGCCGCAATTCGCAGCGCCAGCGCAGACGGCCGCAGCGATCTGCTGGAATACCTCAAAACCCTCTACCGCCTCGATTGATCCCGCGGCAGCCCCAAACAAGGAACGCATGCAACTCTCTTCCTCCATGATGGCCAAGCTGGCCGCCCTCCGTGATCGCTTCGAAGAGGTGAGCGCGCTGCTGTCGGATCGCGACGTCGTGGCCAATCGCGAGCAGTTCACCGCGCTGTCGCGCGAGTTCGCAGAGCTGGAGCCGGTGATTCAGAGCTTTCAGACAGCGCAGAACCTGGAGGCGGAGCTGGCGGAGTCCCAGGAACTCGCCGGCGATGAGGATCCGGAGATGCGCGCGCTGGCCCAGGAAGACGCCCAACGCCTGCACGCGGCTCTGGAGCAGGAGTTGCAGCAGCTGCAGACGCTGCTGCTGCCGCGGGATCCTCACGACTCCTCCAACGTGTTTCTGGAGATCCGCGCCGGCACCGGCGGCGACGAGGCCGCGCTGTTTGCCGGCAGCCTGTTCCGGATGTACAGCCGCTTCGCCGAGAACCGCGGCTGGCGGGTGGAGGTGCTGTCGGAGCGGCCGGGGGAGCATGGCGGCTTCAAGGAGATCATCAGCCGGGTGGAAGGCAAGGAAGTTTACGGCCAGCTCAAGTTCGAATCCGGCGCCCATCGGGTTCAGCGGGTGCCGGAAACGGAATCCCAGGGGCGCATCCATACCTCGGCCTGCACCGTGGCGGTGATGCCCGAGGTCGAGGACATCGACGATGTGGTCGTCGACCGCAACGACCTGCGCATCGACACCTACCGCGCCAGCGGCGCCGGCGGTCAGCACGTCAACAAGACCGACTCCGCGGTGCGTCTCACCCACCTGCCCACGGGCATCGTGGTGGAATGCCAGGACGAGCGATCCCAGCACAAGAACCGGGCCAGAGCCCTGTCGCTGCTGCAGGCGAAGCTGCTGGACAGCGCCCGCACGGCGCAGGCTTCGGAGCAGGCGGAGTCGCGCCGGCGGTTGGTGGGGTCCGGCGACCGCTCAGAGCGGATCCGCACCTACAACTTCCCCCAGGGGCGAGTCACCGACCACCGTATCAACCTTACCGTCTACAAACTCGATGAGGTCATGGAAGGCGGGCTGGACAGCGTCATCGGCCCGCTGGTTCAGGAACATCAGGCCGAGGCGTTGCAAAGCCTCTCCGAGAGCGCGTGACCTCGGTTGGCGCCTGGCTGGCGGCCCATGCCGATCTCGACCGCCGGGATCGGGAGGTACTGCTGTGCGCGGCAGCCGGGCTCACCCGAGCGCAACTGATCAGCCGTCCCGAGACGCCCTTGTGCGCAAGCGTCGAGCAGCGACTGAACGCCTGGGCCGGCCGCTGCCGCCAAGGTGAGCCGTTGGCTTACGTCACCGGCCGCAAAGAGTTCTGGGGGCTGGAGCTCGAGGTCACGCCTCAGGTTCTGGTGCCCCGGCCGGAGACCGAGTTACTGGTAGAGCAGGCGCTCGAGCGCATCGCCGCGCGGCAATCGGGCCCGGTCGACGTTCTGGAGCTCGGCACCGGCAGCGGCGCCGTGGCCATCGCCATCGCCCTGGAAGCGGCGTCGCGGCATTTGGCTGTCACGGTGACAGCCACAGACGTGTCGGCCGGCGCGCTGGGGGTAGCAACGGAGAACGCCCGCCGGCTGGGCGCCTGCGTCCGCTGGATCGAAAGCGACTGGTTCGCACAGCTCGCCACCAGGTTCGAGCTGATCGTCTGCAACCCACCGTACGTGTCGGCTGGCGACCCCCACCTGCACGCCCTGACGTACGAACCCTCGCTGGCGCTCGTTTCCGGCGACGACGGTCTCGCGGCGCTGCGGCGCATCGCGGCCGCGGCCCCAGCCCATCTCCACGACGGCGGTTGGCTGCTGTTGGAGCACGGCTTCGAACAGGGGCCCGCGGTTCGGGAGCTGCTCGGTGCGGCTGGCTTCGAGCAGATCGAGACGCTGCCCGACCTCGCCGGTCTCGATCGGGTGACTCGGGGCCAGCTGCGGAGGCCGAGGAAGTGAGCAAGGAGTTGAACGACCAGCAACTGCTGCGCTTCAGCCGCCAGATCATGCTGCCGGAGCTGGACGTGGCCGGTCAGGAAAAGCTCCTCAACGCCCGGGTGCTGATCGTCGGCATGGGCGGCCTGGGATCGCCAGCCGCCATGTATCTGGCCGCGGCCGGGGTCGGTACGCTGGTGCTCGCCGACTACGATCATGTGGAACTGTCCAATCTGCAGCGGCAGATCGCCCACGGCAGCGATGCCGTGGGGATGCTCAAGGTGGAATCCGCGGCGCGCACGGTGAAGGGCCTGAATCCGGACGTGGCGGTGGAGCTGCTGGCGTCGCGCCTGACGCCCGAGCTGCTGGCAACGCAAGTCGGCGCCTGCGACGTGGTGCTCGACGCCACCGACAACTTCGCCACTCGCTACGCGCTGAACGATGCGTGCTGGGCCGCGGGCACCCCGCTGGTGTCCGGCGCCGCCATCCGCTGGGAAGGCCAGGTGGCCGTGTTCGACCCGCGGCGCGTCGATGCACCTTGCTACCGCTGTCTGTACCGCGAGGGCAGCGACGAGGCGCTGAACTGCGCCGAAAACGGCGTGGTCGCGCCCCTGGTCGGCATCATCGGCAGCTGTCAGGCGCTGGAGGCCATCAAGCTGCTGTGCGGCGTGGGCGACACACTCGCGGGGCACGTGCTGTACTTCGACGCCCAGCACATGGACTGGCGCAAACTCCGCCTCAGCCGGGATCCACAGTGTCCGACCTGCGGAGGCTGACGCCGTAGGCGCGCGCCAGACTCGCCAGCAGCCGCTCGCGCACCGCGCCGAGCGACTCCACCGCCACCAGATCGGCGAGCTGGGTGACCTGCATGCCCCACAGCCCGCACGGATTGATGCGGCTGAACGGCTCGAGATCCATGGCGACGTTCAGCGCCAGGCCGTGGTAAGAGCAGCCGCGGCGCACCCGCAGCCCCAGGGAGGCAATCTTGGCGCCATCCACGTACACGCCTGGAGCATCGCTGCGCGGCGCGCCGTCGATGCCGTAGCCGGCCAGCGTGTCGATCACCGCGCGCTCGATGCCGTTGACAAGCGCCCGTACAGACAGCGACATGCGGCGGATGTCGAGCAACAGATAGGCAACGATCTGGCCGGGCCCATGATAGGTGACCTGCCCGCCGCGATCGCTCTGCACCACGGGGATGTTCCCCGGGGCAAGCAGATGTTCCGCTTTGCCCGCCTGCCCCTGGGTAAACACCGGCTCGTGCTCGGTGAGCCAGATTTCATCCATTGTGGCGGCGGTGCGCGCCGCGGTGAACGCCTTCATGGCCTCGAAGGTGGGCTGATAGCCGGTGCAACCGAGATCGCGCACCAGCACCTCCGCGGGCGCCGGTGCGCTGCTCACAGCACCATCCTCACCGCCGGCTCGGCCATCAGGGCCGCATGCAACGCCTTGAGCTGATCCTCACCGGTGGCAACGATGGTGACCCGCACCGAGCAGTAAGAACCATCGCGGCTGGGCTGCACACTCACCGGAAGGGCCGCCAGCACCACACCCTGGTCGCGGACGATTTTCAGCACGTCGTCCCGGAATCCGTCACGGCTTTCGCCGATGATGCGGATGAGGTAGTCGCAGGGAAACTCGATTTTCGGCTCGCTAGTCATTGGCCAGCAGGTTGTGGAAGAACAGATAGATGCCATCGATCAGGCGCGAGAAAAACCCGGCCTCGTCTACCGCTGCCAACGCGACCAGCGGCGCCCGCAGAACGGTTTTGCCATCGAGCTTGAGCCGCAGCTCACCGAACTCCTGGCCCTGGGCCACCGGCGCCTCGATCACCCGCGGAATGTGCAGCTCGGCCTCGAGCTGCTCGTAACGGCCGCGCGGAACGGTGACGTAGACGTCCTCCGCGGCCCCCAGCTCGATCTCATTTTCGGTGCCGAACCACAGGGCCTGCCGCTTAAGCGACACCCCGGCGTGGTAGACCTGCTGGGTCTCGAAGTGCCGAAACCCGTACGACAACAGTTTCTGCGTCTCGCGCATTCTCGACTCGTCGCTGTCGGTGCCCATCACCACGGATATCAGCCGCATGTTGTCGCGCACTGCGGACGCCACCAGACACCATCCCGCTGCGTCGGTATGACCGGTCTTGACGCCATCCACCGTGCGGTCGCGCCACAGCAGCCGATTGCGGTTGGGCTGGTCGATGTTGTTGTAGTTGAACGAACGCTCGGCGTAGATCGCATAGTGCTCGGGATAGTTCTTGATCATCGCCCGAGTGAGCAGCGCCATGTCCCATGCCGTGGTGTAGTGGCCCTCGGCCGAAAGCCCGGTCGCATTCTGAAAGCTGCTGTTCTGCATGCCCAACTGCACCGCCTGCTGGTTCATCATGTCCGCGAACGCCCGCTCGCTGCCAGCGAGGTATTCGGCGATGGCCACGCTGGCATCGTTGCCGGATTGAATGACGACGCCACGCAGCAGGTCTTCCAGCGAGACCCGGGTGCCTTCTCGGATGAACATTCGTGAGCCGGGGGTCTGCCAGGCGTTGACGCTGATCGGCACCTGATCTTCCAACTGCACCCGACCCGCCTCCAACTCCACTTCGGCGACGTAGGCCGTCATGATCTTGGTCAGGCTGGCAGGCGGCAGCGGTTCGTGGATGTTGTGCGCTACCAGCACCTCGAGCGTGTCTGCATCAACCAGCAGATAGGAACTCGCCGCGATCGAGGGCGGCGGCGGCATGATGGGCATGTTGGCCCAGGTAGCGGGCGCACACAGCCACGCCACGATGGCGATCAGTCCGTATCTCGTCAGTTTTCCTGCCATGAAACATCCTCTACTGCAGGGGGCGTATTCCAGCCCGGTCCCTTTATCGGGTCGCATCACAGTGCCGATGCTCCGCTACTCCTGCAGAATCATCGGTTCGTCGAAATCGGCCGCGACGATGAGCGCCTGCAGCCGTTGTGCTTCCTGCCTGCCGGTCACCGGACCGAGACGCACGCGATACAGCGCGTCGCTGGCTACCCGCACCACGTAACCCGGGGCTCCCGTCAGCGCGCTGAGCGTTTCCTTGAGCGTGTCCGCCGCGGCGATATCCCGGAACGCCCCAGCCTGCAGTACGAACGGCACCGTATCCAGGTGGGCGGTATGCATCGCGGAGGCCGCGCCGGTTTCCAACGATTCGACTCGCACCCGGGCTGTGCCCTGGTCGGCGAACCCCAGCTTCACCGCCGCCGCGAACGACAGGTCGATGATGCGATCGCTGTGAAAAGGCCCACGATCGTTGATCCGCACCACTGTGCTGCGGCCGTTGTCGAGATTCGTCACCCGCGCGTAGGTCGGAATCGGTAACGACCGATGCGCGGCGGTGAGCTGATACATGTCGTAGGGCTCACCGCTCGAAGTCAGCCGACCGTGGAACTTGGTGCCGTACCAGGAAGCCATGCCGGTGGAATAGTACCCGACCGCCGTGTCCATCACTCGATAGGTCTTGCCGAACACCACGTAACTCGACGGGTTACCCCGCGCGCTCTTCGGCTCGCTGCGTGGCACCGGATCAGGCAGCAGCGCGAGGTCCGGCGGCACCCGCGACGGCGGGCCGTCCTTTGGCTCCGCCACTGCCGGCCGGGCATCCGACGGCGGTGTCGGCGCCGTCTGACACGCTGCCAGAAAAACCGCGAGCACCACCAGCCAGCAGTCGCGTTGTCGCATCGCTCAGCGCTCCGCCAGTTGCGTCAGGCGTTGGCTCTTGATGGCCTCGCTGAGCTGATGCACCGCCAGCGCGTACAATCGGCTGCGGTTGTAGCGGGTGATCACGTAGAAGTTGTTCAGCCCCAGCCAATACTCGCCCCCCGCCACGCCATCCACCCGGAACAGGGCCGCTCGAGCCTCCGGAGCAAGCGGCGCCTGCTGCCCGTTGACGACCATGCCGAGTGCCGCGAG
>JBLRXD010000009.1:0-35161 GCA_047920935.1 Pseudomonadales bacterium
CTGCGCCATAGACAGCAGCAGAGCCGTGCCATCTTCCGGCTGGCAGGGTCTGGTGGTGATCAACGGCAACAACGTGACGGTTCGCAACCTCAGGCTGCGTGATTCCGCGGGCGCGGCAATCACGTTTCCTGCCACTTCCGTTCAGCGCAACATCGTGATCGAAAACAACGACATCGCGGATTGGGCCAAAGCCATCATCAACGCGAACCGGGTACAGCACATCGTTATTCGCGGCAACGTTGCGAGAAACGGCAACTGGTGCGATCTCCACAAGTATCCGGGATGCACAGGCGAATGGTGGGCCGCTGGAATCTACATCAACAATTCGAGCCCGGCACACGCGCTGCTGGAAAACAACGTGGTGACCGGAAATTATGGCGAGGGCCTGTCCTGCCTGCGTTCATCCCACGTGATCATCCGGGGCAATCGCGTTGGCAACCTTCGTTCGGCGCTCTACTATCTCGATAATTGCTCCGACTCAGTGGTCGAGAAGAATATCGGCTGGTCCGACCCGACGAAAAAATGGCACTGGCGCGGAACGGGCATGGACGGCATCACGATCGCCGTGGAAGACTACAACGATTCCACTGCCAGGGGTTCGATGAACAACATCATCCGCAACAACATGATCGCGGCGATGGGCGCCTGCATACGGGTCGATATGGATAGCCGCGCCAGGGAGCAGGGCCGGCAGGTGGGAGCGAAGATCTATGGCAACACCTGCATGGGCATTCCGGGCAACGGCTTTCTGAATTTCCTGTCTGACAGGAACGTCAGGATGCTCGAGGTGCGCAACAATATTTTCCACTCCTCTCCGTCATCCCAGGATCCGTGCCGGAACAATGCGCCGAACAGCGTGTCCATGAGCGCGAACCTGTGGAGCAAGACGCCTGCCAACGGCAGCTGTCGCGGCAAGGGGGACGTCGTGGGCGACCCCAGGGTCCAGGGTTCCGGCTGGGCAGCCAAGAGCTTCGACAACCCGCCGAAGGCAAGCGACTTCCAGCTGCGGTCCGACTCCCCGGCGAGATCGGCAGGCGTCGCGCTGACATCAAAGCTGGGTCACGCTGATCAACTGCTCGCAAGCGCGTTCGTCCGGTCGCCGTGCGCGATCTTCGATACCAGCGACCTGTCCCATGACTTCAATTGCACCCGGCGCTCCGCGAAGCCGAACCTGGGTGCCTTGGAGGATGGCGGGGCGACTCGGCCGCAGGCGCCGGTGCTTGCTTACTAGCGGGCAGCAGGCTGGTACAGCGGTTCGAAGCGTATCTGCAACTCGTCGAGCAGGCGGGCGATGGCATCGGCATTCTGCAGTTGCGTGTCGCCCGTTGGCTTCGACTGAGGGCGGATGTGCGCGCTAGCGACGATATCAGGGCGCGGTTCGAACCCGAGAAAGTCGATGACACGACCGATCTCCCGAACGTTGCAGTCGCGGAAAGCCTCGTAGCTGACGTTGATGTAAGGGTTGGAGTGGCGCAATGTGGCGAGGCGCGCTCCGACCCAATGTTTGGTCTGCACCCTGCGCTGGGCCTGGCGCAGCGACCAACGGGCGACCGAGCCATCCGGATACGCCTGTCCGACGTAGCGGTCGGTGGATCTGGCAAGCCCCATGGATCGAAGCCAGGCTACATTGTCAGAGCGGGTCACATGGATGATGTGTGTCTGGGGTCGAGCGCGGCCGAGCCAGCGCAGGTGGGCTTCGAGTCGATCGACCCAGAGTGCCGGCGCCCATGCCGGGCTGACGAGCCACTTCGCTGATGATCGAAACAGCCGCCGGAAGCCGATGGCTTTCTTGCCGTCGTGATGGATGCCTTCCAGATAGGCCCTCTCCTTGGCGTCGAGGTTGCGGAAGTCGCCAGAGAAGATCTGCTCAGCGACTCTCAGCTTCGAGAATGGCAGCAGGTGATTGGTGGATTCCCAGCCGCAGGTGATTTCCGGGTGCAGCCCGATCTGCTCTGCGATGGCGCTGGAGCCGGTCCGTTGGGTGCCAACGATGAGGAAACTGACACGCGCGTTCATCCAACGATAATATCACCGCCCCTTCGCCAACCCCCGCTGCTTGCAGCGTTTGCTTACACTCGGCTCGCAGCCCCGTCGTTGATACCCGGGAATACTGAGTTCAGTATTCTTTCAGGAGAACTCCGATTCTTTTTGGGCTAGCGAATGCGTTTGATCCTGATCCTGCTGTTCCTGTCGATATTTTCTCTGGATTATCTGTCCCGAATCGCGGGTCTGATCCATCCCGCGATCAGCCTCGCGCCCGATGCGCTCTCGGTGATCGCGACGATTCTGGTGCTGGGGCGCCTGGTGCGAACCAAGCGGTTCGACGTGAACGTCAAATACCTGGTGTTTTTCCTCCTGTTCGCCATCCACCTCGTCAACGGCGCGATAATCAACGATGCCGCCGCCGGCGGTTTGGTTGCCGGGTTGCGGGTGTATCTGAAGTTCCTGCCGTTCTTCTTCGTACCGATCGTCTACGAGTTTTCCGATCGAGAGATGAAGGGCCTGATGCTGCTGCTGCTGGGCGTGCTGATTCTGCAGTTGCCGATCTCGGTGCTGCAACGCTGGGTTCTGTTTCCCGACAAAGCCACGGGCGACGTGGTCCGTGGCAGTGTCGAGACGGGGGCGTTTCTGTCGATCATTCTCGTCTGCGCGATCTCCGTGCTGTTCGCCTTGTACCTCAAGAAGATGATCCGCGCGTGGACCTTTGGCTGGCTGTTTCTTCTGCTTTTCCTGCCAACGACCCTGAACGAGACCAAGGGAACGATCATTCTTTTTCCCTTTGCGCTGGGCGTTCCGGTGCTGCTGATGGAGGGGCGTAAGCGGTTTCAGGGTGCGGTGCTGGTTGCGGCCATCGGTGCCGTGGCGCTGGGATTGTTTTCGTTTCTGTACCAGTACACCCAGGTCAAGTTCGTCGGCCAGGACGACACCATCACCGACTTTTTCGAGCCGGACAGGTTTCAGCACTATATGGCGCCACGAACGGCCGGCATCGAGACCATGGAAGAGCGCTACGGCCGCGTGGACGTGGTGGTTGCCGCGTTCGAGGAGATATCGAAAGATCCGGTCACGTTGCTGGTGGGGTTCGGCATGGGGAGCGTCACGCCATCACCCATCCCGCATCTTTCCGCGTATCGGCCGGAGTTCGTCGAGAGGGGCATCACCGAGACCTCCGCGCCTTATATCCTGCTCGAGACCGGTGTGTTGGGGGCTTTGCTCTGGCTGGTGTTTTTCACCATGTTGTTCCGCGATTCCCAGGCGTTGAGCCGGCGGGATGGGCTGGTGGGCGCACTAGCGCTGGGATGGCTCGGCGTGCTGCCGGTAATCGTGGTGGCGCTGTTCTATAAGGCGATCATTCCGGTGAATGCCATCATGTATCTGTTCTGGTTCTACTGCGGCCATGTGGCCGCTTCGCATTATCGCGCCGGGCTCGCAGCATCGGGGCCCCGTCGTTCGCTCGGGGTCGGCAACGGGGTGCTGAGCAACACCGGCGCGCCAGATCAGAGCAGTGCGATCAGCGCGCGGATGTTGTCGTAACCGAAATGCTGTCGCGCGTGCACGCTGGCCCGCTTGCCGATGCGGGCCCGGGTCTGTTCGCATTCGATCAACGACGAAACCTGGGAGACCAGAGAGCGGTAGTCGCCGCCGGCGCAGTACCCCAGGTTCCCCTGGTCGAAGGAACCGTCGGGATTGACGTTCAGTGAGACCACCGGAACCTCGCGCATCCAGGCCTGGATGAAGGTGTTGGAAAACCCCTCATATTGGCTGGTGTTGACCAGGACGTGGGCGTGGGCCAGACGCGCGTTGACCTCGTCCTGGGTCAGCGTGCCCGCGTAGGTCAAGTTCGGCGTCGCCGCCATCTCCGCCAGCATCTGCGATTTCCACGCTTCGCTTCCCTGCAGCCCGCCGATCATGGTGAAGTGCGCGTCTGACCCACTGAGATCCCGTGCAAGCTGGATGAAGATCTCCGGCTGCTTGACGAGTTTCAGGTTGGCTATCCACACCACTTCCACCGGCGAGGATTTGCTGATGGGTTCTTTCGGCTCCGGGTGGAAATTCCGCACGATCGCGGTGACTTCCCGGCCATAGTGCTGACGTAACATCGCGGCCTGGTCGTCCGTCTGAGCAACGATGATGTCGGCCCGGCGCAGCCCGTACTCGAGCATATGCTTGTCGAGGTATTTGAATGCCTCGTACACTTTGGGCCGCGACCGGATCACATCGACGTCGCTGGCGATGTGCCAGACCAGCTTGCAGCTGCTGCGGCTGCAGTAGTAGGCGGCAACGCCGGTGTAGGCGCAGCCGACCTGATGGTAGATCGTGTCCGGCCGTATCTCCTGCAGCACTCGCAGTAGCCTGCGACTGTCCAGCACGTAACGCATGCTGCCGGTGCGGCCGATGCCATGTATCTGGTATCCCTGGGGCACGAAAGCTTCGTCGATCAGCTTGGCCACGTAATGCACGTCGTAGTTGCCCGTGGCGACCAGGTCGTCGACGAGCAGCTTGGCCTGGTACTGGGCACCTCCCATGAGAGCTTCCCAATGGGTTGGCACGAGTACGCAGATACGCTTGCGCTCGACGGGGTTGACGCGTGTTGGAGTCGGGTGGATCGCTGGCTGGGAGACCATAGAGAGGTTTTCCATGTCGGTGATGAGGGCGACCTGCGTGGGCGCGGACTCTTCAGTTCGTCGACTCGGCGTTGCCGATGCTGAGGCGGCGGCCGTTGGATCGGGCCGTTATGGCGCGTTCGAACAGCTCGACGTACCGGGCAGCGATCCGAGTCCAGGATTGCTGCTCGACGTATTTGCGGCCGGCGTCGGCCATCCGCTGGCGTTGTTGCGCGTTTTCGCACAACCAGATCAGCGCCCGGGTCATGCCCTCCGGGCAATCGGAGGGAACCAGCAGGCCGTTTCTGTTGTTGTCGATGACGTCGCGATTTCCGGAGATGCTGCTTGCGACCACACATGCGCCCGCCGACATCGCCTCCAACAGAGCCAGCGATAAACCCTCACTGCCTTCGCCGATGCTCGACGAGACGTAGATGCAGCTGGCTTGCAGCAGCGCGGCGAGGATATCCGGCCGCGGGTCGCCGGGCAGAGGGTAGGGCAACGATCCAGTGAACTTCACCAGATGCCCCAACCCTTCGCGGTCGACCCAGTCCATCAGTTGCCGAGAGGTCGAGCCGACGATCACCAGCCGCATATTGGGAACTCTGTGCGAGGCTGCGCGAACGCTGCGGATCAGCAGCTCATGCCCTTTGCGGGGATGGTAGTTGCCGATCGAGACGATCAGCGCGGCATCGCTCGGTATGCCAAGGTGGTGATGCACATCGAAGTCGGCGTGGACGCGGAATCGCGCCACGTCCACGCCGTTGGGTATTTCGACGATGCGGTCAGCGCTTAGTCCAGCGTCTTGCAGCGAGTCGACCACGCTTTTGCTGATTGCTGTGGCGCAATCGGCTTGCTGCAATGCCCAGCGGATCTTCGCGTCGATCCGCGGATCGAGGCGGTGGCCGAAGTTCAGTTCCGGAACTTTGTGAATATCGGCCCCATGAGGGGTGATGATCAGAGGAAACCGGCGGTGTGCGGCTACCTTCGCAGCTACATACCCATTCGGATAGGTGGTGTGGGCATGGACGACGTCGCAGTCAAAACGCGCCGCCCTCCAGGAGTAAAGGGATTTCCAGGCGAGCTCTCTGGCGAGCCCGGGAACTCGCGGCCAGCGGTGAACAGGATACCCGGCGTCGAAGTCCCGAAACCGCCACCAGGCACCGGGGCCTGCCAGAGCCACATCGTGGCCGAGGGCGCCGAATGCGAGGGCGAGCTGGTGCACGACGACTTCCTTACCGCCAACGACCGGAAGGTGACTGTTGTTGAAAAGCAGGATCCTCACGATTCTGTTCCGCCCTTCACCGATGCGTAAACGTGCAGCATGGATTCCGCAACGTGCAGCCAACTCAAGCTCTCGGCGGCGCGGCGGCTGGCTGCCCCCATGGCTGCCAGGTCGAAGGCGCCGTTGCGGGCCTCCAGGGCAGCTTGGGCTAGCGCCTTGGCATCGCCTTTCGGCGTCAGCACGCTGCAGCCCGGGGAGACGTAGTCTCGGACGCCACCAAGGTCGGTGCTTATCACCGGTAGGCCGCAAGCCATGGCTTCGAGCAGGGCGTTGTTGGCGGTGGCGTCTTGCAATGGCAGCAGCAGTGCGTCCGCGGTTTGATAGAGTCGCTTCAGGTGCTCGTCGGCAATGCCCCAGCAGTGCTTCACGTTGGGAAGCCTGGACAGAGGACCCAGCTGGTCGGGTGCTGCAACCACCACGATCTCCGAGGTGCGATCGTGCTGCCAGATAATGTCTGCGGCGGCGGCAAGTGTGGTGAAGTCTCGCAGGTGATGGCCGACGCAGATGTAACGGAACCTGTCGGTGCTCAGTCCGCGTGGCCCTGGATGGAAGAATTCTGTATCGATGCCGTGCGGCACGTAGAAGACGCGCTCGGCGCCGAGGAGGTTGCCGAAGTAGCCGAGCTGGGTGGTCGAGACCACCACGGCTGCGTCCAGCCGCTTGATATGATCGGTGTTGCGGATCAACTCACGCATGCGCCACTCTGGCGTGTGATACGTCGCCATCAGCTGATTGCCGCGGGTCAGGCCAGACTTCAGCAAGCCGAGATAGCGATAGCAATTTTCGCCATACAGGAAGTGGAAAAGCTGGTTTCTGGTGCGTGTCCAAGAGGCGGTGGCTGCGAGCTCGCCCAGAAGGCTGGCGCGGTGATACCACTGCGACCCGGATCGCTCGGTCAGCAGACTCAACAGCTTCACCGCACTACGAGCCAGAAACCGCCGGGGCTTGAAAGCGGCAATGGATCTGGCCGGGAGTACGTCGGCGAGACGATGATACCCGGACGCGGCGGCGTGGTGACGCATGCGCAGAGTGATCAGCTGTGCCCGGGGAGCGTTCTGGCTGGCACTTGCGACTCGACTCGTGAGGCTTTCGGAGCGAACCCGTGGCGCGGCAACATCGTCGTGATGGTGATCGTACCGCTTGAACTGCTTGGTCTCCATCTAGGCCGCTTCCAGCTGAACGTGGTTTTTCCTCGAGCCGAGCATCCGCGTGCGGAGCTTGATGACAACGCGGACGCTGCATGCTCTGCTCAACTTAATTCTACTTGCCCCGGGATGATCAAAATCCCCGCCCATGTGAGCAAATGCCAATTTAGTAGCCAAGCTTGCGTGCCAGGCCGCCAGCGACGCTGTCGATGCGGCGCCTTTCGAAGCGCGAAGGTTGCGGCTTCTCCGTTGCCCCTACTCTGTGTTCGAGCACCTCGCTCGCAAGCTCCATGCCCAGGTGACGTTGCAGACGCGGCAGGCAGTCGGGGTCGCTGGTGAGAGCTTCGAATGAGACCAGCATCGCTCCCAATGCCTGGTGCTGCGCGGTGAAGCCCGCAACCAGGTCTCGCCAGTTCTCCGCAAACTCGGCGGCCGTTTCTACCGGCCTGTCGGGCCAGGTGCGATAGGATCGATACCCGGACGCCTTATAGGAGACCCACGCGTCATAGGGATTTCGATACAGAAGTACCATGCGAGCGGAGGGGAACAGCAGCCGGAGGTAAGCGGCCTGGTCCGCGTTCAGGCGCACCATTTTGAATCCCCAGGCTTGGTACCCCATTGCATGTGCAGGATCGGCGAACAGACGTCGAAAGAAGCTGCGATGGGCTTCGATCAGGTCGCCGCGAGCCGGAAACAGGTTCGCGATCCAGGTGCGACGGACGTCGACACTGCGCATGTCGCCAGGAAAGAGGGTGCCCGGAAACGGCCAGTCGTCGCCGATGGGCCGCAGTGAATCGGCCAACCGAACGACGTAGTCGCAGCGATTCCACGGCTCTCCCCAGATGAACGTGGAACCCGAAGACATCACCAGGCGCTGCAGCAGGGTGGAGCCTGAGCGCCATCCGGCTGACAGTACGAAAACAGGCGCATCGGTTGCCGGGGGCGCGTAGGGCTTCAAGCGCTCGATCGCGGGTCCGAGGGGTGTGGTGGTCTCTGCTGCGATGAGCCGGTCCAGCCGTCCTGTTCTGCGCTCGACCGCGGACAGCCCTGCGGAGATGCCCGGCGTGCGACGGCCGCGTCTCAGCGTGGATTCGACCAGTTTGCGGAACTGTGGGGTATTCATACTGCGACCCGTTGATACACGTCACGATGTTCACGCCTGGGTGAATTCCGATCCGCTTGCTGCTGACGACTGCGTTGGCGGTGAAGCATTGAGCAGTGAGGTGCCG
Source organism: Pseudomonadales bacterium (assembly GCA_047920935.1). Lineage (GTDB taxonomy): Bacteria > Pseudomonadota > Gammaproteobacteria > Pseudomonadales > Azotimanducaceae > UBA7803. The sequence goes on from JBLRXD010000009.1 coordinate 8,264, forward strand.
TCCAGGCGTGCGGCAGGGGGAGCGCGCATAAGATCGAGCACGGTCGCCGCCAGGTCCACTGCATGTCCCGAGCGCAACGAGAGGTTTTTGCCGATGCCGGGCCCCGTTAGCATCCAGAATCCGCGCGCGCGGTGGCTGCCCGTACGCCGGTAAGGCACTGGCCCGATTCGTCCCAGACCCGGGTGGTCGACGACGTCCGCGGCGTTGTCATCCCAGACCACCACGAGATCCGCGGCCGGAAGTGTCGGCTCCTGATTAGAGCCGGACTGCCTGGTCCGAACCACTTTCTTGACGACGCGTTGACCATTACGCGGATTGCGAAGCGCCATGAGCTCCGTGGTGAGTTCGGAGCAGGTGGCGTCGTAGTCGAATGGAGCCACTATTCCCTCGGGTTCCCGGTCACGCACGTTGAGACGGATGTATCCCTCCGAAAAGCTGGGAAGGGCGAAAGCCTTCATCTTCGGCCAGAGGTGGCTGTACCACATGGGTGGTTGCCAGGACATCGGCACGCCCTGCTCGAGCAGCTCGGCAATGGCAGGCAGCGGGTTGCCTTCTCCGAACCAGCGGTCGAGGTTGGGGTGCAGACGCCTTGGCAAGCGCTGGCGCAGCGTGCGATGCATGGGATTCGAACGCTGCTGGCGGCTCCAGATTTCATTCTGCCAATGACGGCTGCGGACGCTGGTCTCGACGGGGGGGACGTGGCCGCTGGCGCTTCCCGGGGCCAGCATCATCGAGCCGGGAAAGCTGAACCGGTAGAGGAACTCCGGCAGGAACAGCATGCTGGGCACGTCGGTCACGTTCTGCCCGCTACCATGCACGGAGAAAATCAGCACGTGGGCATCCTCCGGGGCGGCGGCAAGTATCTCTCCAATGGCCTGATCGACATGGCGGAAGACGTCCAGCAGCGGGTCGACCTCGAAGTGCTGGTTGCTCTTGCCGTAGAGCGGGTGGTCTTTCTGACTCAAGTGCCAGAAGTCGTGCCCCGCGGAGTGGGTCTCGCCGAAGATCGTCAGAAACAGATCCCAGCGCTCCTGCTGAAGCCAATCTCTGCATATCTCCGTGCGCCGGCGGATGCCCGTCAGAAGATCACCGTGCAGACGCTTGAGGTAAGTGCTGTCCCACCAGTCGCCATGATCCCGGTGGAGAGCGGGGTGCTCCCCGTAGCGTGCCTGAATCTCGCTGAGCAGCTCCGGAGGCTGGGAGTGGCTGGGCGTCTGTGGTGAGTGTGCGCCCCAGGCCAGAACCTGTGGGCCGTTGACCTCGCTGCACAGTGTCGTCTGCGGTACGTCGAAGATGGCGACACGATAGGCGGGCCCAAGAGCGTAGAACGGAGGATGCCTGCGGAAATCGTAGGCTTCGATCTCCTCGATCCGATAGCTGCCTTCCACGTAGCGTACCGGGGTCCAGTACCCGGTCGTCTCGGGCAGGCAACCGGTCAGGAAGGTGGTCCAGGGCGTCTCCGCTTTGTAGACCTCGTGGTTCGTCAGACGACCGTAGCCGCCTCTCTGGCGCAGGCGCGCGAGGTTCGGCAGGTGGCCATCAGCAAGCCAGCCTTCCACCAGTTCAGGGTCGGCTGCATCCAATCCGATGGCTATCACGCTTGGCCGTTTGGTCGTCACTCTCGTTGCCCTCTATTGTGCGGGCGGGACGGGCTTTCGCCTCACCCGCGGTTGCATTTTCGGTTTTGCAATAAGTGTTCCTAGCCGTTCGAACCCGACGCCCGGAACAGTTCGATCAGGCTCTGCCGGGCGGTGCCGAGCAGCAGTTGCTTCTTCATGCGCGTGTTCAGGCACGCGGTTCTGTGGTACTCGATGATGCTTCGCGGGTTCCGCAACCCGGTTCCCAGACTCAGCCGCTTGACGGCCAGTGCCAGATCCTTGCCCAGCCGCAGGCGAGAGCGCTGCTGCGCATGGGCTGCGAAGACCACGGTCGATACCCCCTGCCAGTAAGCTCGCCGCAGAATCCAGTGCTCATCCAGACGCTCTGCGGGAACGCGGTGGTAGATCACGGCCGAAGCCGCGTAATACACGGCGAGATCGGCTGCGCTGATGCGATGAAACAGTTCACGTTCCTCATTGGACAGCAGTGAGTCTTTCTTGCGACCCAGGTTGGTCCGGAAGTTGCCGACTCGATCGAACACTTCGCGGCGGAATGCCATGTTTACCCCGAATGGGTGCTCGGGGAATCGCATCACGCGATCTTCGTTTCCCGACAGGGTCGAGCCGTAGTAGGTGAGCATGCTGTCATCGAGCCAGGGTGGCCGCTCGCTCTCGAACACCGGAATGGAGTTGCCGCCGACGCAGTGAACTTCAGGTTGCTGCTGGAATACTTTCATGACCATCTGCAGCCAGCAGCGGTCGAAGAACACATCGTCGTCGACGAACGCGATGATCTGCCCGCGGGCTTCACGAATGCCCCGATTGCGGGCTTGCGACAGCCCGGGCGTTGGCTCGTGCACGTAGCGCAGCGGGCCGCCCGGCGTCGGACCGAACTCGGCTACCACCGCGCGGGTTTCATCGGTTGAGGCATTGTCGACCACCACCAGTTCGGTCTGGTGCGCACCCACGTCGACCTCCATCCAGCTGGCAAGCGAGTCGCGCAGCATGGAGGCGCGGTTGTAGGTGCAGATGACCACGCTGACGTCCATCGTCACGGTGCTGTTGCCATGGACGTCGGCTGCGTCAGTTGCCGCTTCCAAGCTTTTCGGGTGGTCTACTGTCACCGCTCTTGTTCTCCGCGTAGGCGATTCTCATCGGCTGTCGTTCGCCCTTCAGCAGCCCGTCTTCGAGGCGGTAGACGCGATCGCAGCGCTCGACGGTGGACATCCGGTGGGCGACGATGAGGATCGTCTTGCTCCCCTGGAGCGCGTAAACGGCTTGCATCACGTCGTGTTCGGTGGCCGTGTCCAAGGCGCTGGTGGCTTCGTCCAGGACGAGTACGGCGGGGTCATGGTAGAGCGCGCGCGCGATGCCGATGCGTTGCCGTTGGCCTCCGGAGAGCCGCATGCCGTGCTCGCCGACCACCGTGTCCAGCCCGTCCGGAAGCCTGGCGACGAAGTCGCGCAGCTGCGCGGCATCAATGGCCACATCGATGGCGGCGTTGTCGATCTCGTCATCCGCGAGGCCGAACGCCACATTGCGTCTGAGAGTGTCGTCGGTCAGGTAAATGGACTGGGGCACGTAGCCGATCTGGTCCTGCCAGGCGCGGATGTGCTCGTGGATGTCGGCGTCGTCAACCGTTACCGTGCCGCTGTCTGGAGGAAGCAGACCGAGGATGACGTCGATCAGCGTGCTTTTGCCCGACCCGCTGGGCCCGATGAAGCCGACGGATTCGCCCTTGCTGATGCTCAGGGTGATGTCGTGCACCGCTGGGCCCGAACCACTCGGGTAGGTATAGCTGACGTTGCTGACGCTCAGTTCGTGCTTGAACGCAGCGGCGGTGCGGGCCGGTCGAGGCAGCTCGGGCGGAGCCAGCGCCAGCTCTTCGTTGAGGTTGTCGATGGCGGCTACGCCGAAGCGCAGTTGCTGCACGGCTCCGAGAAGCTTGTTCATCGACGGCAGCATGCGGAAGGCGGCAGCCGCGAACACCGCCAGGGTCGGCAGTATGGCCGCGATCTCCCGTGCCTGAAAAAGCATGGTGAGCACCAGCCCCGCCATCCCCAGCACGGCAAGCAGTTCGAGCCATAGTCGCGGCAGCTGCCGCAACATGGTTTCCAATCGAGCCACGCGCGCCGATTGCCGGTCGTGCTCGGCGAAACGACCGAGAAAGTCCCGCTCCCGGCCGAGCAGCTTGACGTCTTTCGCTGCGTTCAGCCCCTGCCGCAGATGCTGTACCCGCATGCCTTCGTGAAACTGTCGTTGCCGGCCCCAGGTCATGAGGTGGTTACGGGTGCTGCGCTGAAACATCCACGAGCAAGTTCCGAGCACCGCGGCGACGATGAGAAACCCGGTAGGTTCGAGCACCAACAGCAGCGTGCATATGCCGATCATCATGGCACCTTCGGCGAACAGCTGCAGCGAGGGGTTCAGCCCTCCCGTGGCGAACTGGTGAGCCTCGTTCAGCACGTTGCGAATCAGCTGCGAAGAATTCCTTTGCAGGTGAAAAGTGTAGGGTTGGCGCAGGTACACCGTGAACAGTCGCTGCGACAGCCGCACGCGTACCGCAAGTATGTAGCGGGCTTGCAGCCAGGCAAGCAGCGCCAGGTAGACCGCCTTGACCATATACACGCTGACCAGCAGCAGCATGGCTCCGATGATCAGCGCCTGCTGAGAGGGGTTGCCGAGCGCGTCGAGAACCGGCTGCAGGAACGGAAACCTCGCTGGCAGATCCTCCTGCGTGATGAGCAGGATGACGGGTATCACCAGGCCGATTCCCAGAGTTTCGAGCAGCATGCCGATGGTCATGAGCCCCAGCAGCAGCGCAGCGCGTCTGCGCTCCTGGCGAGTGAGCACGTTCCAGATCTTGCGATGCAGGGAGCGGGAGGATTGAACGGTCATGTTTTTCTACGTGCTCTTCCGGTTACTGCTTACCGCGCGCTCGATGGTCGATCCTCGCGCAGCTTTGATCGGCCGAGGCCCGCTGCCGGTAGCGGACAGGTCTGCCGTCGGGGATTGCTCCTCGTCTCCCATCGGGGTGAGGCTGTCACGTTTGTCGCTGAGCACCTGCTCGATGATGTCGCGCCCGATGGTGGCGCGCTCTTCCCCGTAGCCGTAGACCAGGGCTGTGTCGCAAACCAGGTTGATCAGGCGCGGCACCCCGCCGGTTCCGCGCCAGATCATTTCGAAGGTGTCGTCATCGAAGATCGGGGCCGCGGCGCCCGCGCATTCCAGGCGATGCTCGATGTAGGCCTTGGTCAGCTCGCCACTCTCCAGCGGGCCGAGAAAATAGTCGTACGAGATGCGCTGGGTGAACTGCTGCAGTTCCCTTCTCCTCAGCAGATCCCAGAGCTCGGCTTGCCCTACCAGGATGGTCTGAAGGATCTGGCCCTTTTCGGTGTTGACGTTGGACAGCATCCGCAACTGCTCGAGGTTTTCCAGGCCGAGGTGCTGGGCCTCGTCGATGATCAGCGTGACGGGGCGGTTGGCCTGGAAGCGCTCGATCAGATACCGCACGAAGTCGTCATACATCTCTACCTTGTCCTTGCCCCGATAATCGAGGTCGAAGGCCAGCAGAATCCAGCGCATCAGCTCCGAAAACGACTCCACCTGGGTGTTGCTGACCAGCCCGATCTCTACGTCGTGGTGCACGCTTTTCAGCAAACTTCGCACCAGCGTTGTCTTTCCGGCACCGACATTGCCGGTGATCACGCAGAATCCGGCCCTGGTCATCAGAGCGTACTGAAGGATTGAGAGCGCTCGGCGATGCTGCGGGCTCAGGTAGAGGTAGTCCGGATCCGGAATGTGCGAAAACGGCGGTCTCTCAAGCCCATAAAACGATTCGTACACAGCCTACTGCGCCTCGAGCCTGGGTCGCGCCTTGCGGGCCGACTGGTAGTAGCCTTCGACCTCCCTGTTCTTTTCCGATGACTTGTTCAGCACTGAGCCGAGCAGATTGAAATCGGCCAGCCGCGCCGCCGCCTGCTGCAGCTCCTCGACCTCCGTGCCTCCCTCTTCGATCACCAGCAGCATGCCGTCCAGGTGGGTGGCAACGGCGATGACGTCGTCGCCGACCACGACGGGCGGCAGGTCGACGACGGTGATGACGGTATTGCCGTGGTTGCCGGTGCTGCTCGCCCCGCGGATGAGGTCGATCATCTTCCTCGAGCGAAGCACTTCCGGCATGGCCTCGTGCATCGCTATGCGGCGCCCGGGAATGATCATCAGGTTGGGAATCTGTTCGGGGCTCACCGCCACCTCTTCCAGGGCGAGGTCGGTGGTGAGGTAATCGATCAGACCGACGCTGACGTCGAGCCCCAGATCATCGGCCATGCTGGATTTTCTCAGGTCGGCATCGATCAGGATGACCCCCTGATTACCGTCGCGGGCGATGGAGCATGCCAGATTGATGGCCGTCAGCGTCTTGCCTGCCTTGGGCCCCGGGCTGGTGACGCCGATCGTGCTCCAGCCGTTCGCCAGCATGCGCTGCAGCAGTTGCGTGCGCAGCAGTCGGTACTTGTCGGCGACGACGGGATCTTCGGTATCTGGGCCGCTGAGGATGTGCCGGCTTGCGAGGTGCTCGGGATCGAGCGCCACCTGCCGGGCCTCCATCGGTGCCGCGGGCGCGGGCTCCGGCTCTCGTGGCGACGGCGCGACCCAGCTGCGCACGCTGCTACCATCCCGTTGGGCACGCTCCAGGGCTCTGCTGATCGGATCCATCTCAATAGCCATGATGCAGCAACCTCCCCTGCGGGCCATGGGTGGCGGCCGCCATCTGCGGAATCACGACCAGGGGCGGAGCGCCGAGGCTGACTGCCACCATCTTGGCGTTGCGTACCGTCTGATCCAGGTACTCGCTGACACCGACCACGCCGATGCCGATCGCCGAGGCGAAGAACATGCCCAGCAGCATGATGGCAATGCGATTCGGGCTCTCCGGCATCCTGGGCAGGAATGCCGCGCTGGTCAGCAGGAATCGTTCGCCGCTGTCCCCGGACTCGAGCTCCTGGGCGAGCAGCGCCTGGCGTTGCTTGTCGCGAAGCTGATGGTATTGCTGCAGAGCGTTGTCGTAATTGCGTGACAGCGATCTGAAGTCGCGCTCGACGACGGGGGTCTGGAACAGGCGCCGCTCGTACTCCTCCAGCCTGACGTTGAGATCCTCCAGCCGGCGCCGCTCGGCCGCGAGGTTCATCTCGTGGGAATCCATCTGGGTCTTCAGCGCCACGTAACGTGGATTGTCCGGGGGGCGCCGGGCAGACGCGGCGGTGTCCGCGTCGGCCAGCAGCTCCTGCTGAAATCCCCGCTGCACGGCGGCCACGGCCCTCTCCAGGCGCGTCACTTCCGGATGGGAATCCGCATACCGCTGCCGCGCCTGACGCAGCTGTTCCTGCAGGCCGACCAGCTCGTTCATCATCTCGTCGGCGCGACCGTCGGTTCCCAACTGCTCCGCGAGAACCCGAATTTCACGCGCCGTGCGGACGATATCCGGATGCTGGGCGGAGTAGCGGGCGGACGCCCGCAGGTACTCGGCGGTCAGCATGCTCAGCCTTTGGCTGGCGGTCAGGATGCGCTCGCCCGATTCGTTCTGCACGGCTTCGTAGGGCGGCGTCAACGACAGTTCGGCCCGCGCCACCTCAATACGCTCCTGCAGCTCGCGGATGCGCTCCTGGGCATTCTCGATGTCCTGCTCGGTCCGTTCGAACATACGCAGGTTGGTAGTCATGAGCTCAGGCAGCTGATGGAGCTCGTCCTGTTTGAAGCCGGCCAGCGCCAGCTCCATCGCGGAGATCTCCTCGGCGAGCTTGGCCGCCTCCCGTTCGAGGAACCCGGACACCTGGGTCGCCTGAACGTCCCGTCGTGTCTGATGCTCGGCGAGGAAGCGTTCCGACAGTTCGGCGGTCACCCGCTGCGCGAACTCGGGTGTGGAAGCGTGAAAGGCCAACGTGAATGCGATGGTGACGTTCTGGCCGCGGCTTTCCCGATTGCTGGTGCGGACGTCCACCATTTCGATATCCACGGCTTCCCGCAGCCGCTCGATCACCGCATTGGGATCCCTTTGCGGCAGGTCTCCATACAGCTGGAACTGCTCGGCAATCTCCAGCAGGTTGCGGCGCGTCAGCAGGTTCTGGCGGATCTGTTCGATCTGCTCCTCGACGTAGCCGGTCACCGTGGTGGCCACCATGTTCTCGGGTATCGTCTGGCGTTGAATCAGAAAGGTGGCCTCCGATCGATAAGTGGGCGGGAGCAGCAGCGCGAGTGCCAGGGCAATCGCCACGACGGCCGCGAAAGGCAAGAGGAAGTGGGCCTTGCGGCGCCGCAAAATCGCCCAGTAGTCGTTGAGCTGCATCGGGTAGTCGAAAGGATTCATCGGTTACTGCCTGTCGTCCGTTGTTGCGCCCGTTTCGGCAGGCGCCATGGTCACTAAATTCTCCGCGGCGGTTGGTAGCGCAGGGAGACCGATACCCCGTTGGACGTTGCCGTTCCCGCGCGCTCCTGCCGATCGGTCCAGCGGAACGTATAAGCGCCGCCTACGCTCCAGTTCGGTGTCATCCGCCAGAAAAGTTCCGGGCTGAGGTCGACGTACTCGCGCTCTTCCTCCGTACCGGCGCCGATCCGCTCGCTGCGATAGCCGTAGATCGACAGGTTGAACTCCACTCGATCCGAGATGGACCTTCGATACCGGGCGCTCACGCGGTCCGCCTCGACCACGCCGCCGAATGGGCTGGCGATGGCGGAACGCTCGACCTGAACCAGAAACCGGCTGAGCGGCATGTTGCGAGTAGCGCTTATGCGGTAGGCGAGCAGGGTTTCGTCGACGAGATCGTTTTCGACCTGGTTGGCGCCCACGTCGATGGCTACCTCGGTAGCGGCCGAAAGTCGCTGCCGCCAGCCGATCGTGGCCCGGTAGGTGTCGGAATCTTCGCGGCCGTCCGACTCGAGCAACGCGTAGCCCACGGTGAGGTTCACCGATGCCAAAGGGCTCATCGCGCGGTCGAAGGTCACGTCGGCGCCTGTGGTCTGCGTGTTGCGCAGCCCAAGGCGCTCGCCATCGCTGTCGAAGAACCTTTGCGAACGCACCAGGCTGACGCGGGCGTTGCTGCGCTCGCTGAACGCAACCTGCAGATACGGCGATACCTCAAAACGGATACGGCGCGCCTGATCCCGAACCGCGCTGAAGTCGACATCGTCGGTGTCGAGGCTGTCTTCGAACGAACGATCGTCATCGACGCCGATGGCGCCTGGAGTCGAATCCGCCAAGCTGCCATCCAGAGGATCCAGAATACGTGTGATGCGTCGAAAAACCTGGTCGCGGCGGGCCGAGCCCGTGAGGCCCCATTGAGTCCGGTCGGTATCGCGGTGGGCTCTGAGCCGGAGGTATTGAACGTCCTCGTTGTCGATGTCGTCTGCCGGAGTTTCGCCATCGCCGACATTCGAGTACGCCACGTAGCCCGCGCCGGCGACCAGGGCGATCTCGGAGCGCTCCGTCAAGCTGCGCATCTGGGCCTGCGCGGTGGCGGTGGTGACGATCGCGTCCTGCTCGTTCTGCTCTCGCAGGCGGACGTTGTCATCGTAGCCGCTGGTCAGTTCCAGGGTCGGCTCGATCACCCACGCAGCTTGCGTTGCCGAGGGCGATAACAGCAGCGCAGTCATTGTGAGGAACGCGGCGATAACTGTGTTCATGGGGAGCATCAGGGCACCACGACCACGTCGTCCGGCTGCAGCATGATGTTCTGCTCGAGGTTCCTGCCCCGTTGCACCTCGCGGTAGTTGAAGTCGAAAACCACTTCGCGACCGTCTACCCGGCGGATGACGCTGATCGACCTCTCGTCGGCAAACGGCGTCAGCCCGCCCGCCAGGCTGATCGCCTGAAGCACGTCGACGTAGCGACCAACGGTGTATTGCCCCGGGTTCTGTACCCGACCGGACACATAGATCCGCAAGCCGCGGATCTCAACCACCGACACCGTCACTACCGCATCGGGTATGTACGCCTCCAGACGGGCGGTAATGTCCGCCTGTAGTTCGCGCGGGCTCTTGCCCGCTGCTCTGATGTCGCCCACCAGAGGAAAAGAGATGCCGCCGTCCGGACGGACGGTAACCTCGCCCTGCAGGTCGTCTTCCCGCCAGACCGAGATCCCGAGCACGTCCTCCGGGCTGATCCGATAGTCCGGGAGCGATGCGTTGGTTTCGGTGTCCGCGCCGGTTTGCACCGCCCAGATGGCGAGCAAGCCGACGAAAACCAGGCGTCGCGCCATCCGGGCGATGGTTTGGCCGGTGTCGATAGGTCTAGTCATTCCTGAAGTCCTTCAGGTCGCTGCGGTGCGCCGCAGCGGCCGTCAACCGATTTTCGGATTCGCTTACAACCGCCTGGGAAACGCGGTCGTGCGGCTGATGTTCGGATTTTCTTGCATGGGTTCTCTTGGGTTCTCTTGGGTTCTCTTGCAAGAGTTGCGCCCGCGGAAATGGCCCCGTCGGAAAGTCCGGTTTTGACGGGTCTCAACCCTGAAGTCTGTATGTTACAAATGTATAACAAGCAAGAGGACGCCATTTTCGCGGATGCTGTGTTGACCGGACAATTGACATCCTGAACATCCCCGGTGGGTGCGTCATTGCGGAAGCGCAACAGGGCGGAAACGGCGTCTGGCACAAGCCTTGCTACGCCGATATCGAACTACGTGGCGCAACTTGTGGAGACCGCATGCGGATCGCTAAGGCAACTCATCTTCGTCGGCTGCTGCAGGCTCAGGATGTGTGTCTTGCGACCCTCGCATACGTGGTCGCGGTCAACCTGACCCAGTGGCTTGGCTATCGGCCTGCGGCCGACGGCATGGTGCTGATTCAGCTGGCGCCGCTGGTGCTGCTGCTGGCTGTGGTCGCCGCGAAGTCATCGATGCCGGCGCTGCGCAGCCCGATGTTTCCGACTCAGTTGCGCTTCATGTTGCGCCAGACCAGCATTCTGGTTGGCGGCTTGTTGTTGATCTGTTACCTCGTAAATGTAAACGTGGAAATGGAGTCGGCAGCGGTAGCTTTTGCCGCCCTGCTGTTCGGCGGGCTGCTGGCTGACCGCATATTTCTCCGTTGGTGGTATCTCGCACGGCGGCGGGACACCCGCATAAACTATCTCAAAGTGCTGGTGATCGGTTCGGGCGATCGTGCCAGAAAGCTTATCTCCAAGTATCGCGACGCGTCCGAGTGGGGGGTGGACATCGTCGGGATTCTCGACCGCGACGCCGCCGCAGGTGACAAGGTCGACGGCGTCGAAGTTCTTGGCGGGCTGGACTGCATCGAAGACGTGCTTTCCCACCGGGTGATCGACGAGGTGGTGGTCTGCCTGCCGCGGAGCATGCTCAACGATCTTGATTCCCTCGTGCACGCCTGTGAGCAGCAGGGCGTGTGTTTGAAGTTCATGGCCGATCTCTACGATATAGAGGCCGGCAAGGTCGGGCTCGAGCGGGTGGGGTCGCTGCCGGTGCTGAGCTTCGAGCCGGTGCCCCGCGACGAGGTCATGCTGATCACCAAACGGGTGTTCGATGTGCTTCTGGTAGTGATGGCTCTACCTGTGGTGCTGCCGATCCTGGCGCTCGTGGCGGTGGCTGTGAAGCTCGATTCGAAGGGGCCGGTGCTGTTTGTGCAGGAACGGGTGGGGCTTCACAAACGCCGCTTCAAACTGCTGAAATTTCGCAGCATGCATGTCGACGCGGAGCAGCGGCTGAAGGAGATCGAACATCTCAACGAGGCCGAGGGCCCCATATTCAAGATCCGCAACGACCCTCGCGTCACCCGCGTGGGGCGTTTCATCCGCCGCACCAGCCTCGATGAGCTGCCTCAGCTGCTCAACGTGCTGGTTGGCGATATGAGCATCATCGGGCCGCGACCGATGTCGGTGCGCGACGTTGAGCTGTTCAACTGCGCAATTCAGCGCAAGCGCTTCAGCGTCCCGCCGGGGCTGGCATGTTTGCGCGAGATCAGCGGCAGGAGCCAGTTGTCTTTCGACCGCTGGCTGGAGCTGGATCTCAAGTACATTGACGAGTGGTGCCTGCTGCTGGACTTCAAGATCATGCTGAAGGCGATCCCCGCGGTGATGCGTGGCGACGGCGCGTCGTGAGCGTCCGCGGCCGCGGCCGCGGCCGCGTCCGCGGGCCGGCAGTCTGCCGTTCCCGGGCGGGACGCCTACCAGGTGTCGATGTGTGGGCGCTTCTTGCCGGCTCGCCGGGCGGTCGGCGCGCTTTCCAGGGCCATGGTGATCCACCGTCGTGAATCTGCCGGGTCGATGACGTCGTCGATCTCGAATGCCTGAGCCATGCTCACGCCTTTGCCGCGGTCGTACATGCGCTGCACCATCTCCTGGTAGGTCTTGTCGCGCTCGTCGGGGTCTTCGATGGCGTCGAGCTCGTGGCGGTAACCGAGCTTGACCGCACCCTCCAGACCCATGCCACCGAACTCGCCGGTGGGCCAGGAAACCGTGAACATCGGCACCTTGAAGCTACCCCCGGCCATGGCCTGGGCGCCCAGACCGTAGCCCTTGCGCAGCACGATGGTGAAGAACGGCACGCTGACGTTGGCGCCAACGACGAACATGCGGGCGAAGCGCCGCACCTGAGCGGTCTTCTCAGCCTCGGGCCCGACCATGAAACCCGGGGTGTCGCAGAGGAACAGCAGTGGGATGTCGAAAGCGTCGCACAATTGCATGAAGCGGGCCGCCTTGTCGGCCCCCACACTGTCTATGGCGCCGCCGAGGTGGCCGGGATTGTTGGCGACGATGCCCAGAGGTCGACCCTCGACCCGGGCCAGCGCGGTGATCATGCCGTGGCCGTACTGGGGGCGGAGTTCCAGCACGCTGTCGCTGTCGGCAAGCTGGTTGACGATCTTGCGCACGTCGTAGACGCGCAGGCGGTTTTCCGGGATCAGGTGACGCAGGAGCCGCTGGTCGGCGCACTCCCACTGTGAGAGGGGGCCCTGGAAGTAACTGAGATAGCGCTTTGCCGCGGCGACGGCCGCGGCTTCGTCCGCCACCGCCACGTCCACCACGCCGTTCGCCACCTGCACGTCGAAGGGGCCGATCTCAGCGGCGCTGAACACCCCCAGCCCGCCACCCTCCACCATGGCGGGCCCGCCCATGCCGATGTTGCTGCCTTCTGTGGCGATGATCACGTCACAGCACCCGAGCAGCGCGGCATTACCGGCGAAGCAGTAGCCGTTGGTGATCCCGACCAACGGCACCAGGCCGGACAGTCTGGCGAAGTAGTTGAATGCGTAGCAGTCCAGGCCGGCGACGCCAGTGCCGTCGGTGTCGCCCGGGCGGCCGCCGCCGCCTTCGGCGAACAGCACCACCGGCAGCTGATTGCTGGCGGCGATCTCGAACAGCCGGTCTTTTTTCAGATGGTTCATGTGGCCTTGCGTGCCGGCGAGCACCATGTAGTCGTACGACATGGCGACCACCCGGGCCTGCTCGGCAGGGAAGGCGTCGCCGTTGACGCGGCCGATGCCGGCGACCATACCGTCGCCGCTGGTCTTCTCCATCAGATCCTCGATGGACCGACGGCGCCGCTGGGCGGCCACCATCAGGGGCCCGTATTCGAGGAACGAGCCGGGATCCACCAGGTCGGCGATGTTTTCCCGCGCGGTGCGGTTGCCCCGGGCGTGGCGCCTGGCCACGGCCTCGGGACGATTCTCGTCGCGCCCGAAGGCATGCCGCTGGATGGCCTCATTCAGGTCCGGACGGATGGCTTCGAGATCGTGGGCAGCGGCTTCGGCCGCATCGCCGGCCGCCACCTCGCCCTGCTCGAGGACGATGAGCACGTGACCTTCGAACAGCGTCTCGCCCGGATGCACGCGCACCTCGCGGATCGTCCCCGCGTGAGGCGACTCGATGACGTGCTCCATCTTCATCGCGTCCATGATGGCCAGTGGCTGGCCCGCACGCACCGCGTCGTCGGGCTCCACCTCGACGCTCACCACCGTGCCCTGCATGGGCGCGGAAACGGCATGCATCCCCGGTTCGAGGCCGACCGGTTTGCCGTGGGCGCCCCCGGCGCGCGTGTCAGCGGGTGCCGCCGCGGTGGAACCTGCGGCGCCCGCCGCGGAGGAACCCGCGCCGGGGCTGGTGGACGTGGCCGCCAGCGAAGCCTGCACCAGGGCCGCCATCTCATCCTCCACGAAGCGCGTGTAGATGGCGTTGCTGCGCACTGCGTCGGAGCGCAGCAGCGCGCGCAGAAACGGCAGGTTGGTGGGCACCCCTTCGATGCGGAACTCGTCCAGGGCGCGCGCCGCTTTGCGCAACAGCCGCTCCAGGTCGGTGTGCGGGTCGGCAACCACCACTTTGGCCAGCAGCGAATCGTAGGCGGGGCTGGTGGTATAGCCCGCGTAGCCGAAGGTCTCTACCCGCACTCCGCGGCCGGTGGGCACCTCGAAGGTCTGCAGCCTTCCTCCGGCCGGGCGGGCGCTGCCGTCCTCCTGCATGGTCTCCATGTTCACCCGCGCCTGCAGCGCGCGGCCCCTGGGTGCCGGGACGTGGTCGCGATCCAGGCGCAGTTCCATCAGGCTGACGCCGGCCGCCAGCGCCAGCTGGGTCTGCACCAGATCGACGCCGGTGATCTCCTCGGTGACGGTATGTTCGACCTGAAGTCTGGCGTTGGCCTCGATGAACACGAAGCTCTGGTCGGGATCGCTGTCATCGACGAGAAATTCCATGGTGCCGACGTTGTCGTAGCGGGTGTGCGCCGCCAGCGTCAACGCGGCGTCGATCAGCGCACGGCGAGTTTCCGGCAGCAGCGACGGGCTGGGCGCCAGCTCCACCAGTTTCTGGTGGCGGCGCTGCAGCGTGCATTCCCGCTCCCACAGGTGGCTGACGTTGCCTTGCTTATCGCCGAGAATCTGCACCTCGAGGTGCCGCGCTCGGCCCACCAGTTGCTCTACGTAGAGCTCGCCGTTGCCGAACGCCGCGAGCGCTTCGGATTGGCAGCGTTGATGTGCCGCGTCGATGTCGCCGGCGTTGCGCACCACCCGCATGCCGCGTCCGCCGCCACCGGCGATGGCTTTGATCACCATGGCCCCGTCTGCGGGCAGCGCGGCGAAGAATTCCCGGGCTTCGGCCACTGAGGTTGGCCCCATGGTGCCGGGCAGCACCGCAACGCCGCATTCGGCCGCCAGGCTGCGGGCGGCGACCTTGTGACCGAAGCTTTCGAGGATCTCCGGCCGCGGGCCGACGAAAATCAGCCCCGCTTCCAGCACCAGCCGCGCGAAGCCGGGATTTTCCGCCAGGAATCCATAGCCCGGGTGGACCGAGTCGCAGCCGGCGAGGATGGCCGCTTCGAGCACGCCCGGCCCGTCCAGATACCCGGCCGCTCCGCGGCCGGACAACGGCATGGCGCGGTCGGCCCGGGAAACGTGCAGCGCCTGGGCATCGTCTTCGGTGTAGACGGCTACGGTTTCGATCTCCAGATCGGCGGCGGCGCGGGCGATCCGAATGGCGATTTCGCCGCGGTTGGCGATGAGCAGGCGTTTCAGCATGTGGCTTCCTCGAGGATGACGGGCGCCCACGGCGGCGTCACCGGAGCGATGGCAAAGGGTACCGGAGATGGAGCTGACCCGGGTACGGGAATTGGCATAGCATCGTTGTCCAGAGCCGGCCGCGGCAGCATTCAGGAGAGACAGCATGAGCGTCGATGTGGAGTTCCACTTTGATTTCGGCAGCCCCAACGCCTACCTGGCCCACAAGGTGATTCCGGCCATCGAGATGCGCACCGGCGTGCCGTTCCGCTACCTGCCGGTGCTGCTCGGCGGAGTCTTCAAAGCCACCGGCAACGTCTCACCGATGCAGTCGCTGCAGGGCATAAGAAACAAGGGCGAGTACGCGGAGCTGGAGACGCGCCGCTTTCTCGAGCGGCACTCGATCAGCGATTACCGGCGCAACCCGCACTTTCCAGTGAACACGCTGAAGATCATGCGCGGCGCCGTCTATGCCGAGCGCGCCGGTTACCTCCGGCGGTACGTTGACGAGGTGTTTCGCCACATGTGGGCGGAGCCGAAAAAGATGGACGATCTGGAGGTTATTCGGGCGGCGCTGACGGAGTCCGGGCTGCCAGCGGCGGAGATCCTCGCCGGCCTGGACGACCCGGAGGTGAAGCAGCAGCTGATCGCCAATACCGAAGCTTCGGTCGCCCGCGGCACCTTCGGCTCACCCAGCTTCTTCGTTGGCGATGCGCTGTTCTTCGGCAAAGACCGATTGCGAGAGGTGGAAGAAGAGATCGAGCGGCAGAAGCTGGCGGATGTGTGACGGCGGCTAGTCGCGGTACCACTCGCCTGCGGCCGGCGGTTTCATCCACAAATGGCTGTACCAGTAGAAAGCCGAGCCGTCGTCATGGGCGGGGGCGGTGCAGGTGTACTTGCTGCGGCCGACCGGTAGCGGCCGTTGCGCGGTGATCTCGAGCACGCCCCGGGATGGATCTACCCATACCAGTTCGGGCGGCTCCTGCCCGCTGACGAAGCAGCTCAGCGCTTCCAGCCGCGCCCCCGGTGCTTCGAGCTGCAGTCGCAGGCGCGGGGCGGCGGCATCGGGCGTAAGCACCGGCTGATCGCCTTTAAGCACCCGGACGTCGAACGGCCGGGTGCGCAGCTTCTGGGCCAGATCGTCCAGCCCGGCGTAGCTGCCGGCCATGGGGTAGCGGGGTAGGCCCTGCAGGTCGGAAGCGGGGCCCAGTGGCCCGGATTGCTGGCCGAAGCCCACCATGCCGAGGTCTGCGGCGATGGCTTGTAACGCAGGATCGAATTCGCCGTAGGGGTATGCCAGTGCCGCGAGCGGACGCTCGATTTCGGCTTGCAGCCGCGCCTGGGCGCCGCGGATGTCATCGGCAATGCGCTGGCGCCAGGCGCGCGTCGATTCCGCCGCTGGCCGGTGCAGGTAGTGGGCATGGCTGCGGGAGTGGTTGCCGATCTCCGCTCCTGCTGCTTCCAGGGCGCGCAGCTGCTCCCAGCTCATGTAATGGCTGGAACCCTGATCGAGGTAGTCGGTGCTGACGAACACCGCGTAGGGCATGCCGCGGCGCTGGAGTTCCGGGTGCGCGTGCGTGAAGACGGAGCGATAGGCGTCGTCGAAGGTGATCGCCACCGCGCGATCGGGCAGCGGCTGGCGCTGCACCAGAGCATCGATGAGGCGACTCAGGGGCACCACCTGATAGCCGTGATCGCTGAGGTACTGCAGGTGAGCTGCGAACTTTGCCGGAGAGATCGACGTGCTCGCCGGGGTGTCGGTGGCGACGTGGTGGTACAGCAGCACCACGGCCCGGTCGCTGCCGGGCGCCCGGTCGCTGCCGGCCCCCCGGTCGCTGCCGGGGCCCCCGCGCGCGGCAGGTTCCTCCGGCCGCTCGCAGCCGGCGAGGCCGCATGCCAGCAGCGCCAGCAGGACGAGGCGGGGCAGGCCCCGCAGCGCAATCCGCCTGATGGTCACGGCTGCTCCTTCGGCGGCACCGGCCCCAGATCGTTGAAGCGAATCAGCTCCTGGATCTCGGTGACGTAGGCGCCCCTGCGCTCGGAATAGCTGGTCAGGCCGGTGGCGAGCCGAAATCCGCTGACGCGTTCGCCACTTGCCCGCAACCGGGCCCGCTGCTGGCGCATGGCCTGGTATTGCGGGTGGCTGTTGAGGTTCATCAGGTAGGCGGTCACCGCCTCTTCGGGGGAGGCGAATGCCATCACTTCGTGACGCTGCGCGTCGCCGCGGGCCAGCGGCACCAGCCCGCAGCCGGCCTCGTAGCACCATTGCCCGAAGTAAGCATGACCCTCCACGGCGAAGCGGGAGGTGCCCCAGCCGGATTCTTTGGCCGCCTGCGCCAGCGCCAGAGACACCGGAACCATGTCCACCCTCAGCAGCAGCTCCGCCACCAGGTCTTCGAGCGGCTCGGCCTGTGGGTCGAGGCGGTAGGCGCGGGCCAGGTCGTCGAGCCAGCGGCGTTCGAACCAGCCTGGGCGCGTGTCGGGCAGGCCTGCGGCGATCTGCTCCAGGCGAGCCCGGTCCGCCAGCAGCGCCTCGTTGCGAGACTCCAGGATCGGGCGCAGAAACTCGAAGAACTGCACCTTACGCTGCTCTCCGGCAGGCCACTCGAGGAAGTCCGGCGGTGCCTGTTGGGGTTGGCGCAGCAGCAGATACAACGCTCCCATGGCTGCGGCGGCAACGCATAACAAAAGCATGGCGTGCAGCCGTACCGCTGGATTGCGCTCGGTCAACGCTTGTCCGCCGGCGGCCTCCGCAGGATGGCGAAGGTGCCAGTCGCCTGCGCCAGGTGACGGCCTTCGCCGTCGCGCAGGTCGCTCTGCAGGGCGGCCGTGGTGCGCCCGCGGTTCACCACCCGGGTGTCACAGCTCAGGACGCCGCTACGCCACGGCCGAAAGTAACTGATCTTGATCTCGATGGTGGTGCACAGCTCGTCGGCATCGAGGGTGCTGGTCAGGGCGCCGCCCATGCCGGTGTCCGCCAGCGCGTACAGCACGGCGCCGTGTACCAGACCGTGGGGGTTGAGGTGCGCCTGGCGCACCTGCAGCTCGGTGCGGCAGTGCCCGGCGCCGCGCGTGGCCACGGTGAAGCCGAGCAGTTCGGCGAACGGGTGGGGCAGCGTCGGCGTTGCTGCGTTGCTTGCTTCTTCAGTCATGGTCTTTCATGCATGGTTGTCTCATTCGAGCAGCGCGCGGGCCTGATGCACCAGAATGGGGATGCGGTCGGCAATATGAGCGAAACGCTCGTCCTTGGTCTGCCCGCGCTTGAAACGAATGTAGATCTGCTGCACCACCACCGCGGTTTTCCATAGCGCGAACGCTTCGTACCAGGCGCTGTGGCGGGTATCCAGCCCGGTGGCGGCAGCGTAACGCGCCACCACTTCCGCTCGACTCGGGAAGGCGTCAGCGGCGCCCTCAGGCCGCACCGCCCGGGGTGCCGGGTCTCCGGGTTCGGGCCAGTAGCCGAGCAGGGTGCCGAGATCCACCAGCGGGTCGCCCAGCGTCGCCATGTCCCAGTCGAAGATGGATTTGACGTGATCCGGATCGGCCGGGTCGAACTGGCAGTTGTCGAGCTTCAGGTCGTTGTGCAGCAGGCTCACACGCTGGGGCTCAGGGACGGCGGCAGCCAGCCGTTGGTGGATCTCGTCCATCAACGGATGATCCTGATCCCGCGCCAGTTCCCAGCGCTTCTTCCAGCCGCCGAGCTGACGCGCGACGAAGCCGTCGGGCTTGCCGAGATCCGCCAGGCCGCAGCTGGCGGGATCGACGTTGTGCAGTTGCGCCATGGCGTTCACCAATGCGGCGCTGCTGCGGCTCGCCAGGCGCTCGTGGTGGCGCATGGAATCCGGAAACACGTCGCGCACCACCACGCCCACCCGCCGCTCGACGACGATGAAGGGCGCGCCCAGCACCGCGAGGTCTTCGCACAGGTGGTAGCTGCGCGGCGCCAGCGGAAACTGCTGATGAAGGCGAGACAACACCCGGTGCTCCCGGGCCATGTCATGAGAGCCGGGTGCTACCGGCCCCAAGGGTGGACGGCGCACCACCAGTTCCAGCTCGCCGAATCGCACCAGATAGGTGAGGTTGGCGCTACCGCCGGGAAACTGCGCGACATGCATGGGGCCGGTGGCGCCCGTTACGTGCTGCGCCAGGTAATCGGCCAGGACCGGCCAATCCATTTCCTCATCCGGTCTGACCGGTGCGGTCTCCGCGTTCTGCTTCTCTATGTCGTTGGACTGCATCGATCGTATCCTCCGCCCGATTGCCAGCTTAGCGCGTCTGCCCCTGCCGGAGCCAGTTGGCCCAGTTGGCGTGGTAGCGGCGCCGGGACCGTCGGGGGTTCGAGGTGTCGTACCCTGTAGTAGTATGTGCGCTTGCACCACGATCACTCCGACACGACCACCGAGTCACGACCACTGAGATAAGCCCATGCAGCAACCCGCGCAGACGTTCGAAGTTACCCCCGAGACCTTCCAGGCCGAGGTTCTGGAGCGGTCCCGGCAGGCCCCCGTGGTGCTCTTGTTCTGGGCGGCCCAGGTGCTGCCGTCCGCTGAGTTGCGCCGCGATCTCGAGACGCTGGCACGCCCGTTCGAGGGCAAGGTTTTCATCGGCCTTGTGGACGTGGCCCGGGATCCCACGCTGGCGCAGCATCTGCGCGTTCAGGGGTTGCCCAGCATCCGAGTGGTGCAGGATGGGCAGCTGGTGCATCAGTTGGACGGGGCGCAGCCGGAGAGCGCTCTGCGGGCGTTGCTCGAGCAGCTCACGCTGTCGCCGGCAGACATGCTGCGCGAGCAGCTGGCCGAACTGCTTGCCGCCGGCGCCTTCGATCGGGCTCTGGCGCTGCTGCAGCAGGCGATGGAGGAAGAACCGCAGAACCAGGCGTACCGGGTGGAGCTGGCCGATGTGCTGGCGCGTCAGGGCCAGGTGGACGAAGCGCGGCGGGTTCTTGCCCCGGTGCCCGAGGAGGCCGACGAGTTCGATCGCCCCAGCACGCGCATCGAGTTCCTGGAAGAGGCGGCCGGAATGGAGCCCCTGGCCGTGTTGCAGCAGCGCCTCGAGGTCGATCCGGACAATCTGGAGGCGCGCTACCAGGCGGC
Source organism: Pseudomonadales bacterium (assembly GCA_047920935.1). Classification (GTDB taxonomy): domain Bacteria; phylum Pseudomonadota; class Gammaproteobacteria; order Pseudomonadales; family Azotimanducaceae; genus UBA7803. Next base: position 28,440 of record JBLRXD010000009.1, read on the forward strand.
CGTGGGCGCCGTGGTGGCCGCCGACTACGAAGGCGCACTGGAACTTGCTTTGAGCATTCTGCAGGCTGATCGTGAGTTCCGTGACGACATCGGCCGTCTGACCATGATTCGTATCTTCAAACTTCTGGGAAAGGGTTCGGAGCTGGCATCGCGTTATCGACGGCGGATGTTCAACTACATGCACTGAATGGCCGCTGTCCGCCTCTCCGAGTGCAGCAGCGCGAGTGTGACCCACGTCCTGTCCTGGCACGCATTCCTCACCTATGCTTGCCTTGGTTCCACCTTCATATCCAGCGAATTGCAGCATGGACGCGCAGCACCGCTCACCTCTCGTTCTGACCTGGCAGGAGCAATCCGCCGTGGTGGACGAGCGCCGCCGCGAGCTCACTCTCGGCGCCCTCAGCAGCTCCGGAGTGCAGGTTGCGGGGCGATTCACCTCGCGTCATCACGCCACCATCGAGCGCCGCAAACACGACTACGTGCTGGTGGATCACAGCACCAACGGCACTTTCGTGCAGACTGAGGATGAGCGGGTGGCGTTCGTGCGGCGTGGCGAGGTGCGGCTGTGGGGGGAGGGGTGGATCAGTCTTGGCGGCCCCCTCACCTCGGCCTCGGCCCTGCGCTTTCGGCACGAATGATGAGCCTTGATCCGAATCCGGCCCGGTGGGCATGGCGCAGCGTGCAGCAGACCCACCGCGGCAAGCGTCGCCGCCACAACGAGGACGCCGTGCTCAGTCGCTCCCCCGCTGGGCTATGGGTCGTGGCGGATGGTATGGGTGGACACCAGGCGGGCGAGGTGGCCAGTCACGCGATCACCGCGGCGCTGGCCGCAGTGCCGTTGGTGGGGCCTCTGTCCGGGCAGGTAGACGCCGTCGAGGACGCCTTGCTCGCGGTGAACGATGAGCTGCGGCTGCACGCCAGCGGCCAGGGCGCTGGCGCCACCATCGGCAGCACGGTCGTGGCGATGGTGGCCGAAGGCCGCGTTGCCGCCGTGCTGTGGGCGGGAGACAGCCGGCTGTATCGGCTGCGCGACGGCCGTCTCGAGCAGATTACCCGCGATCACAACCCGATCAGCGACCTGCTGGACAGCGGCACGGTTTCCGAGGAAGAGGCGCTGGCCGCCGACACCAACATCATCACCCGGGCGGTGGGCGGGCAGCCGCGGCTGTTCCTCGACGTCGCGGTGTTCGACGTGGCGCTTCAGGATACTTATCTGCTGTGCAGCGACGGTCTGTACCGCGAGCTCGATTCGGCGCAGCTGGCAGCGGGGTTGGCGGAGCAGGAGTTGCAGCGGGCGGCGGATGGATTGCTGGAACTCAGCCTCGAGGGCCCCGCCCAGGACAACATCTCCCTGGTGATCATGCGTCCGGAGTTGCCATGAGTACCCCGGGCGACGACGCCACCGTACTGCGCAACGATCACAGCCTGTCGGGCAGTGGCACGGGCCGGGGTCGCGGGGAAGCCAGTCCGCCGCGGGTGCTCAAGCAGCGCTTCGTGCTCGATGAGAAGCTCGGCAGCGGTGGCATGGGCACCGTGTTCCGCGCCAAGGATCTGCGTAAGGTGGAAGCGCGCGACCGCAATCCGTTCGTGGCCGTCAAAGTGTTGAACAACGACTTCCGCGAGCACCCCGAGGCTTTCATCGCCCTGCAACGGGAGGCCGCCAAGTCGCAGGCGCTGGCGCATCGCAGCATCGTCACGATTTACGATTTCGACAAGGACGGCGACGTTCCTTTCATCATCATGGAGCTGCTCGAAGGTCAGGAGCTTTCGGAGCTGCTCAGGGCCTATCCGACGGGGCTGCCCGAGGAAATGGCCTGGTCGATCATCCGCTGCGTTTGCGACGGCCTCGAGCACGCCCACGAAGCGGGGCTGGTGCATGCGGATTTCAAACCCGGCAACGTCTTCGTGGCTCCCAACCACTCCGCCAAGATCCTCGATTTCGGCATCGCCCGCGCGGTGCAGGTCAATCAGGCCCAGGGCGAGGAGACAGTGTTCGATCCCACCCGCCTGGCGGCCCTGACGCCGGCCTACGCCAGCCGGGAAATGCTCGACGGCAGCGAGGCGGAGGTTCGCGACGACCTGTTCGCATTGGGTGTGGTCATCTACCTGGTGCTCACCGGGCAGCACCCGTACGGGCGCACGCCGGCGAATCAGGCCGCCGAGGAGCAGCGCCGGGCCGAGCGCCCACGGGGCCTCGCCCGCCGTCGCTGGCGTGCATTGGAACGGTGCCTCGCGTTCGACCGCCGCGACCGGCCCGCTTCGGTGGCGGAACTCAAGAAGCAGTTGTTCGAGCCCTCACCGTGGCGCTCGCGGACTGCGCTGGTCGCGCTGGCCGCCCTGGCGGCGGTTGCCGCCACCTTCGCGCTGAGCGGCTTCAAGGAAGAGGCGGCGGTGCAGGAGGCCAAGGTGGAGGTGCGCCAGAGCACTCTGGTGGATTCGCAGACGGCGCGTCTGGCGGCACTCGCCGATGAGGGCGCACAGTTCGATGCCGCCTGGGAGACCAAGGTCGCAGAGGAAGTCTCGCAGTTGCGGTCGCTGCTGGCGCCCGATGCGGCCGAACCCGAAGTGCTGGAGCGCATCCGGCAACGCTATCGAGCGCAGGTGGGGGCCACGACCGATGTGGACGAGGCCATCGAGCTGTACCGCCGTGGGCTTCAGTACGGCCCCCTGCAGGACGTTCATGCTCATCTGGAAGCGCGACTCGACCATGAGGTGAGCGCGCTGCTGGATGCGCCCGCGCTGACCGCGGAGTGGATGGACGCTCTGGACGGCGGGCTCGGCCGTATGGAGGCGCTGTCGGCCGGCTCCTTGCGGCTGGCTACGTTGCGGCTGGACACCGTGGACGTCCTCACAGTGGAGCTGGAGGCGAGCCTTGCGGCAGCGCGGTTTCCCGGCGCGCGTCGCGCCCTGGAGTTCCTCGAGAACTACAGCTTCGAGCCCGAAACGCTAGAGACGCTGCAGACCAGGGTGGCCGAGGCCGAGCGGGAATTTCGCGCCCGGGAAACGGCACGCACGCGGGAAGCGGCCCGCCAGGGGTTCCGCCGCGAGCTCGGCGATGCGCTCGACGGCGCCTGTCTGCGCCTCGATGCACCGGCCGCCGCCGCGGTGTGGCGTCGCTGGGTCGCCAGGTATCCGGCGTTCGAGGAGGAGGGCCGGCAGATGGTGGGCGAGCAGGTGGGACGGTGCGTGGCGCAGCTCGAAGCGTTGGACCGGGACCGGGCGCTGGCCTTGCAACAGGATGCGGAGCGCCTGTTCGGCCCGCTGCCGGGCCTCGAAAAGGTGCGCGAAGATCCCTGCGGCGCGTCCTACCTGGTCGGTAGCGGCAGCCAGGGCGGGCGTCGTGGCTGGTGCGCCGATGCGATCGGTGACTCCCGTCAGGGCCCGCGGCTGGTGGTGGTGCCCGGCATCGCGACGGGGCCCGGCGCAAGCCGGAGCTTCGCCATCACCCGCCAGGAGGTGAGCTGGGCGGAGTTCAGCGTCTTCTGCCGCGCGACCAACCGCTGCGAGCCCGCAGCGGAAGCGCTGGACGATCTGCCGGTGACGAGCATGCCGGTGACCCTCGCGCAGGAGTATGCCGGGTGGCTCAGCGAACGAACCGGGTTCACTTACCGGCTGCCCACCTACCCCGAGTGGCTGCACGTGGCCGAAGGCACCGAGGACCCCAATCGCAACTGCCAGGTGCAGCTGGGCGCGGTGCGCCGCGGTCTGACCCCGGTCGCCACCGGTACCGGCACCCCGAATCGGTACGGTCTGGTCAATCTGCTGGGCAACGTTCAGGAGTGGGTCGTGCTGGAGGGGGCCGTCATGGCGGCAGGCGGTGCTTTCCGCGACCCCATCGCCGAGTGCGTGGTCGGCACGCTGCGGCCCCAGGGCGGCGCCCCTGATCAGGCCACCGGTTTCCGCCTGGTCAGAGAGGTGTGGTGATGTTGTTGAAGCTGGCTCCGGAAACCGTCCGGCTGCGGCGTATGGCCAAGGCTTTTGCCGCGGGGGAACTCTCCGAGGCCGAGTATCGAAGCGCCCGGCGCGCAATCATCGACAATTTTTCCGAAGTCCCGCCGGAAGACGACAATACCCGTCCGCGCTGGGCGGAGGCCGAAACCCTGCCACGGCTGGAGGTGGAACAGACCATGTCGCGAATGACCCTCGATGGCAAACCCGGGGGCTACGGCTCACGGCGCTGGCTCTGGCTGCTCGCTCTGGCGGGCGTGCTGGGCGCCGCGCTGCTGGGGCTGCCGACAACGTGGGCGGCTGGCCCGGAAGTGCCGCCGGTCAGTCAGCGGGAGCCGGATCCCGCCAGCAGTCCGCGGCTGCCGGTGCGCCAGGTGCAGGTCGAATGGGGGGCTGCAGACCGAGGGAACCTTCCCGCCGGGCGTCTGGCGGCATTGCAAGCGCGAGCGGATCAAGCGCTTGAAGCGCAGCAAGCGCGGAACCTCCCGGGTCCCCATGGCTTCACCGCCAGCGAGCTCGAGGAGCTGGCGCGGTTTCTCAACGTGCTTGGCGTGCACCAGGGAGATCGCACGCTGGATGTGGCCGATGCGCGCGATCTCGGCGCGCTGATCCGGGATCAGAAGCAGCGGCGCGGAGTGTCCGTTGCGGAGCTGGAGGAGATCGCTCGCGAGGTTCAGTCGGCGTTGCGGGAGCAGGGCTATTTCCTGGCCGTGGCGTATCTGCCGGCGCAACCCCTCGTCGACGGCCTGGTGCGCATGGAGGTGCTGCCCGGCAGGCTCGGCGACATCGTCATCGAAGGTGGAGAGCTGGGCTTCGCTACAGGCGCGTTTTCCGACCTGGTTGGCCAGCCGCTGACGCTGTCGGGCGTGACCAGCCGGCTGCAGGCCCTGAATGCGCTGCCCGGGGTCACCGCCCAGGCGAGCTTTGGCACTGGCAGTGAGGTCGGCGAGACCCGGCTGCGTCTGGACGTGCTGGAGCGGCGCCGCTGGGTCGCCGGGGTCAGGGTGGACAACCACGGCGACGATCTCACCGGCGACCAGCAGTTCGGCCTCAGCGCTTCCTGGCTGAGCCCGCGCGGCGTGGGCGACCGACTCAACGTTGGGGCGCTGCTCACCGCGGATCCCGCCAATCAGACTTATGGCTACCTGGAGTACGATACGCCGGTGGGGGCCGGCTATCGGTTGGCCGCTTCCATCGCCAACAACGATTTCACCTGGGACGATCCCCGCGGGTTCGAAGGCCGCGGCCTGATGTTCGACGTGGCCGTCCGGCGCAGTCTGATGCAGGCGCGCAGCGCCGGTTTGACCCTGGTGCTTGCTGCCGCGCGACACAGCCTCGAGTGGGATGACATCGATCAGTACGATGGCGTCGATCAGGACATCACCCTCGGCGGGCTGGGCGTGCTTGCTCATCGGGTCTGGGACGGCCCGCAGATCGCGACGGATCTGGCGGCGAAGCTTTCCATGGGGCGCGTCGACGGGGATCGCTTCGCCGAGCAGGGCTCGACGTTCTGGTTGTTCGAGCTGGATGCCGACGCCTGGATGCCGGTGAGCCTGCCGCTGCTGCCGGATGGGCAGAAACTGCGCGTTCGGTTGGCCGGACAGTGGAGCGACGGTCTGCTGCCGGCGACCCGGCGATTTGCGCTCGGCGGCGCCTATCGCGTGCGCGGTTTCGACCGCGGCGAATTTCTGGCGGACCGCGGCCTGCTGCTCGGCCTGGAAGCGCGGGCGCCGGTGCAGCTGGGTGAGCTGCTGCTGTTCTCGGAAACGGCTTACGGCGACGACCTCGCCGAGCAGGGCGGTCGCTGGGCGCATCTGACGACGGTGGGGCTCGGCTGGGAAGCGCAGCTGCTCCCGGGTCTGTCGAGCCGGTTCAGCTGGGCGATCCCGGTCGCGGCTAAAGGCTCTGGAGATATCGATGACGACGGTTCACGTCTGTACTGGTCACTTCGCTATGAGCATTGAGCAACTCGTGAAGCAGTCGGGGCTCGTCGCCCTGCTGGCGCTGATGCTGGCGCCGGCAGGCGCGCTCGCCCAGCCGCCGCTGGCGACCCCGCAATCCCAGGCAGCCCATCAGGTGACCTGGCCGGAGGGGTTGCGGGCACGGTTGCTGCGCGACGAGCCATCCGCCGTCCGGAGTCTCGATCCTGCCATCTTCACCGAGATATCGCCGGTCACCGCCTCCGAGCCCGCCGTGCGGCTGCCGCCGGATCAGCAGGACGAAGACCCGGAGACGGATCCCCGCCGGTAACGCCGCTGAAGCAAAACGGTTTGCTTCTGCGGCGACAGGCCGCTTGTCATCCCCTCCAGTCAAGCGAGTTGCTCAGCAACGGCAGGAGGCGGCGTGTTAGCGTGCACTAACGGGATGGGGCCGCGAATTTATGCACAGCGCGACGATTTGCCTTCAAAGTGGTTCAATTGGCGCTGATCGTTCAAGCCGTTATTCACATCGTTACCATAACCTATTGATATCGTTAAATTTTGGGCGTTCTGATCATTTTTTGATCATCCTCCCCAACTCCCGCGCCTGCTGGCCTCCCCGGTCGTTGTGAAAAGTTATCCTCAGAGTTATCCACAGAAAACTTGGAAAACTCTCGCGGCGGGTGGCGCTGTGCGGGCTACTCCAGCGACCAGCGTTTGCCCGCAGTTTGCAAGCGAAAGGTGGCAGCGCGCCGCCGAGTTTGGAATCATCGCTGGACGCCGGAGTTCTCGGCGACCACGGACGCCGGAGTTCTCGGCGACCACGGACGCCGGAGTTCTCGGCGACCACGGACG
>JBLRXD010000010.1:0-33484 GCA_047920935.1 Pseudomonadales bacterium
CGTTGGCGCTGTTGGAACTGACCAGCATGCGCCGGGCCCAGGTGAGTTCGTCCGCGAACTCCATGAGGGGGCGTTGCTGACTCGCGGCGCCTGCTGGGCTGCGGCCTTCGAGTTGCCATTGCCCGGCGGCCAGCGCCAGCACGTAGCGGTACCAGCGCCCGAGGGTGTCGGCCAACCCCTGCTCGAGCAGCAGGGTCACGGTCTCGCTTCCACCCTGGGGCTGAATCGCGCGGGCGAGCGCGGCATCGATGGGGCGCTCACCACGCTCGACGCCTGCCGCCACCGCGACCGGCGCGCCGCCATGCTCGAACAGGCGCTGGTCGAGATCGTCTACCGCAACCGTGACGTCCAGCCACTTCCGCGCAAGCACCGGGTCCGGGCGAATCAGCAGCGGCTGACAACGGCTGCGGATGGTCGCGATCAGGCGGCTGGGATGACAGCTCGTCAGCAACAGGTAGGTGCCGGCGGGCGGTTCCTCCAGGGTTTTCAGCAGCGCGTTTGCAGCGTTGCGGTTGAGATAGTGAGCATCCTCGATTACCACCACCTTGTGCGGCCCGGACTGCGGCGTGCCTTGGGCGAACGCCACCAGTTCGCGCACCACGTCCACTTTGATCACCGCCCCTTCCGGTGCCACCCAACGCAGATCGGGGTGTGCAAGAGCCGCCGCATCGCGGTCCGCCGGAGCGGCCAGCAGATGCAGCGCGAGCCAGTTGGCGAAGGCCCGATCGCCCCAGCCCTCCGGACCGGCGACCAGCAGTGCGTGCGGCAGGCGTTGATCCGTGATCCTGAGGCGTACGTGGTCGGCGAGGGGCTCGTGCCAGGGCAGCAAGCTCATGGCAACTGCCCCGCCAGGTAATCGTCGAGTATGGCCCCCAGACGTTGCTGCACTACCGCCAACGGAGCACCGGCATCGACGATGCGAAACCGCGACGCCTGGGCCGCCCGGGCGGCATAGGCATCGCGGACGCGCTGGAAGAAATCGAGCTCTTCGCGCTCGAAACGATCGCGCTCGCGATCGCCGAGCCGAGCTTGCGCAGCTTCGAGAGACAGGTCGAGGTAGAGGGTGAGGTCGGGCTCCAAGCCCTGCTGCACCAACTTTTCGAGCGTGGCGATGACCTCCCCGTCGAGACCGCGGCCGCCACCCTGGTAAGCGTAGGTGGCATCGGTGAAGCGGTCGCAAAGCACCCATGCGCCCCGGGCAAGCGCCGGCTCGATGACCCGAGCCAAGTGCTGGGCCCGGGCCGCGAACACCAGCAGCAGCTCGGTCAGAGGTGCAATCGGCTCCGGCGACACGGTCAGCAACAGCTGGCGAATCGCTTCCGCCAGCGGCGTGCCACCTGGCTCGCGGGTGGTGACCACCTCGAGCCCGGCCGCGCGCAGACGACCGGCAACGAAGCCGAGATTGGTGGATTTGCCCACGCCCTCACCACCTTCCAGGGTGATGAATCGGCCCGTGCCTACCGCTCGACTAGCAGCCATCGCCAGAGCCCGTGTGGAGAATTGTCATAAAAAATTATCACGAAAGAGTTGTCATGGAGAATTTGTCATCGAGAGGAATCGGTCGAAGATCGACCACTGCGCAGGTAACGGTAGACGGCCTCGTTGTGTTCTTCGAGCGTCACCGAGAACTTGCTCGACCCATCGCCGCGGCTGACGAAATACACGTAATCGCCGTCGGCTGGATGCAGCGCAGCCTCGATGGATCCGGCGCCGGGAAGCGCGATCGGCGTCGGCGGCAGGCCATGGTTGCGATAGGTGTTGTACGGCGTGTGCTCACGCAGGTCGGAGCGTCGCAGGGTGCCGCCGAAGGCGTCGCCGAGGCCGTAGATGACGGTCGGATCCGTCTGCAGGCGCATGCCCAGATTCAGCCGCAGCACGAATACCTGGCTTACGAGGGGGCGCTCAGCCTCACGACCGGTCTCCTTTTCGATCAGCGAGGCGACGATCAGGGCGTCGTAGGGCGTCTCGTACGGCAGCCCCTCGGCGCGGTTGGACCAGGCCTGCTGTAGCACGTTCTGCATGCGCGCGTAAGCGCGGCGCAGGATGTCGGCATCGCTGTCGCCGCGAACGAAGCGGTAAGTGTCGGGGAAGAACAACCCTTCGGCGTGGCCGCCGGGCAAACCCAGCACCTCGAGCAGGGTGCGCACCGTCACTCCGTCGAGGCGACGCTCCAGCACCGGATCGGCCGCCAGCGCAGCCACCGCCTCCATTGCCGTCCAGCCTTCGATGATCCGCGCCTGATACGTCACCACATCACCGGCAACCAGTCGCGCCAGCAGGGAGTCGGGAGAGTCGCCCGGGCGCAGCTGATACTCACCAGCCTTTACCCGATGAGCATCGCCGGAGAGACGCGCGAGCACCGACCACAGGCGTGGATGATCGATGACCCCGAGGTCGGCCAGGCGATCGGCAAACCTGATGAACGGCTCACCACGCTCCACCATCACCACCATGGGCTCGTCGAGCTCGACCGGCGCCTGCTGCCAGTGCAGCACGTACGCCACAGCACCACCGCCGACCAGCACGACGGTGACGAAAGCAAACGATAGCAGTTTCGACCAGAGCTTCACGAATAACGGAATCAGCGCGCGCGAACCGCAATTCTACACAGGTGAAGCGGTAGCGGCGCCCGACCGGCGCCGCCCGCTTGCTCAGATCTGCCGGAACAGCAGAGTGCCATTGGTGCCGCCAAAGCCGAACGAGTTCGACAGGGCGGCGCGCACCCGTGCATCGCGGGCGGTATGCGGCACGTAATCGAGATCGCAACCCTCCCCGGGGTTGTCCAGGTTGATGGTCGGCGGCAGCACCTGATCGCAGATCGCGAGCACGGTGAAAATCGCTTCCACCGAGCCGGCGGCCCCGAGCAAGTGACCGATCATGCTTTTCGTCGAACTGACGGCAATCTTCGGATCGGCGCCGAACACGCGTTTGATACCCCGAGTTTCCGACACATCACCCAGAGGCGTGGAGGTGCCATGGGCGTTGATATAGTCGACCTCGTCGATGTTCATACCCGCATCCCTGAGGGCATTTTCCATGGAGGCCGCGGAGCCTTCGCCGTCCTCGGTCGGACCGGTGACATGATAAGCATCGCCGCTCATGCCAAAGCCCGCCAGTTCGCAATAGATGCGCGCGCCCCGAGCCTTGGCACGCTCGTACTCTTCGAGAACCAGCACGCCGGCACCATCACCCAACAGGAAGCCATCGCGATCTTTATCCCACGGACGGCTCGCACGCTCGGGGTCATCGTTACGGGTGGACAAAGCCCGCATGGAGCCGAACGCCGCCAGGGTTATGGGCGAAGTAGCCTGCTCGGCGCCCCCGACCACCATGACGTCTGCATCGCCGTGCTCGATCAACCGGGCGCCGAAGCCGATGTTGTGGGTGCCGGTGGTGCAAGCGGTGACGACGGCGATGTTCGGCCCCTTGTAGCCGTAGCGGATGGACAGATTGCCCGCGATCATGTTGATGACGCTGGCAGGTACGAAGAACGGCGACACGCGACCCGGGCCCTTTTCGAGCAGGGTGCTATGGGTTTCCTCGATGGTGTTGATACCGCCGATACCGGACCCGATGGCGACACCGTAGCGATGCCCGTCTGCCGGATGGTCCTCGAGACCGGCGTCGGCAATGGCTTGAATGGCCGCCACCATGCCGTACTGAATGAACGGGTCGATCCGGCGGACTTCCTTTTTATCCAGATACGGCGACGGGTCGAAACCTTTCACCGCGGCATTGATGCGCACCGGATAGTCGCTGGTATCGAAGCTATCGATCAGCCCTGCCCCGCTCTTGCCGGCAACCGCATTCTTCCAGCTGGTGGCCACATCGTTACCGATGGGCGAGAGCATGCCCATCCCAGTTACAACAACGCGTCGCTTGCTCATGTCTGTGGCTCCATGTCGACCGCCCAAATAGCAAGAAGCCGCACTACGAACCCGAGCGCGGCTTCCGGCATGGACAGCAGCAAATCCTTACTGATGGGCCAGAATATAGTCGATGGCCTCTTTGACGGTGGTGATCTTCTCTGCTTCTTCATCTGGAATCTCGGTCTCGAACTCTTCTTCGAGGGCCATCACCAGCTCAACGGTGTCCAGAGAGTCTGCGCCTAGGTCCTCGACGAAGGATGCATCATCCTTCACTTCGTCCTCTTTGACGCCCAGTTGCTCACAAATGAGTTTCTTAACACGTTCTTCTACGCTGCTCATGCGGCGGTTATCTCCCGATCAGGTTCCTGGGGTGCAGGGCGAGCGCATTCTATAGGCGGCGCATACCCAATTCAAGCAAAGCACCTGCACTGCTTCGCTTGACTAACTAGCTGTTTTTTGTGCAGTTCTTTCTTTCGGCGAAATGCGCGTCATCCCATGTACAAACCACCGTTGACCTGCAGCGTCGCGCCGGTGATGTAACCGGCCCGCTCGCTGACGAGAAACGATACCGCGTGCGCAATATCTGCCGGCGATCCCATGCGTGCCAGCGGGATGCGCTCGAGCATACCCTGCACCTGATCCGGCGTCAGCTCGGCTGTCATATCGGTTTCGATGAAGCCGGGCGCCACCGCGTTCACGGTGATGTTCCTGCTGGCCAGCTCCTGGCCCAGAGAACGGGTGAAGCCCTCGATCCCCGCCTTGCTGGCCACGTAGTTGGTCTGCCCGGCGTTGCCCATGCGGGCAACCACCGAGCTGAGATTGACGATGCGCCCCCAGCGCGCCTTCATCATCGCCCGCAACGCCGGCTTGACCACCCGGTAAAGGCCGCCAAGGTTGGTATGCACCACGGCGTCCCACTCCTCGGCCTTCATTCGCAGCAGCAGGTTGTCGCGGGTGATGCCGGCATTGTTCACCACCACCAGCGGCATGCCGCAGCTCGCCTCGAGCTGCTGAAAAGCCGCCTGCACCGACGCCTCATCCTCGATGCGCATGAGGAGCCCCGTGCCGCCCTCACCCAGGGCCTCGTCGAGCGCCCCGACAGCTTGTGCTGATGTGGCAGTACCGACGACGTAAAACCCGTCTTGCTGCAGCTGCAAGGCTATCGCCTTGCCGATCCCCCGGGAGGCTCCTGTGACCAGCGCAACGCGTCGCTGCACGGCATCGGCGCCGCTCATGCGTGCTGCTCCGCCAGCGCTGCCCGCAGGCCGTCCAGAGTACCCAAGGCGACAACGCCGAGCGCCGGATCGATGCGCTTTATCAAGCCGCTCAACACGCGCCCGGGGCCACACTCCACCAGTCGGGTTACCCCATTGGCAGCCATCGCGCGGACACAAGCCGTCCACAACACCGGCTGCGAGATCTGTGCCAACAGCTTACTTCTCAATTCATCGACGTCGCGCGCTTCGGCAGCATCGACGTTGTGAATCACAGGAATGACCGGCATGGCCATGGCGACGGCGTCGAGATCCGCGGCGAACGCTTCCTGCGCTGGGTGCATGAGTTGGCAATGAAAGGGCCCGCTGACCTGCAGCAAGGTGGCGCGGCGCGCGCCCAGTTCCTTGCAACGGTCGGCCGCAACCTTCACCGGGTCGGTGGACCCGGCAATCACCACCTGCCCCGGAGCGTTGTAATTGGCGGCAGAAACCACCCCGGTGATCTCGAGGCATGCCGCCTCGACCTGCTCGTCATCGAGCCCGAGGATGGCAGCCATGGCACCCTCGCCCTGAGGCACCGCCGCCTGCATCAACTGCCCGCGGCGATGCACCAGCCGCACGGCGTCGGCGAACCCCAGAGCGCCGGCGCAGACCAATGCCGAGTACTCGCCGAGGCTGTGGCCGGCCAGCCACGTCGGTGCCGGGCCGCCCTCGTCACGCCAGATGGACCACAGCGCCACGCTCGCTGTCAGCAGCGCCGGCTGGGTGATCTCGGTACGTATCAGGTCGGTATCCGGCCCTTCGCTGGCGATACGCCACAAGGGCTGAGATATGGCCTCGCCGGCCTCCTCGAAGCATTGCCGGATCTGGGGAAATTCCGCGGCTATGTCCGCCAGCATGCCTACCGACTGAGAACCCTGCCCCGGGAAAACCAAACCAAGCGACATCGGCGCCTCCTAATGAATGATGTTCGAATTAAACCTGCTGTTCGAACCGCGCCGCGAGGCGCTGGGGAATCTGCCCCCCCACTTCCAGCAGCGCTTCCTCAAGGGCGCTGCCGAAACCGTCCACGTCCGCGGAGCCATGACTTTTCACGACTACGCCAGCCAGGCCGACAAAGCTGGCGCCATTATAGCGCTGAGGATTGAGCTCGTGCCGCAGCGCCCGCAGCTTGGTGCGCACCAGTGCCAGCCCCGCCTGCTCGATCGGGCCCAGGGTGTCGAGCCACGAGCGCAGCAGGTGCCCCGCCATGCGCGCCGCGCCCTCGATCGACTTCAGCGAGATGTTGCCGGCAAAGCCATCGGCCACCACCACGTCTGCAGCGCCCGCGAACAAGCTGCTGCCTTCGACGAAGCCGACGTAGTTGAGGCCCGGGTCTTGCCCGAGCAGATCGGCGGCGGCGTGCAGAAGTTCCGGGCCCTTGCGCGCCTCCGTACCGATGTTCAACAGCGCCGCCCGCGGAGCGTCAACGCCGCCCACGTAGCGGGCGAGGATGCTGCCCATGCGGGCGAACTGATGCAGTTGCCGCGGCGTGCAATCGAGGTTGGCACCGAGATCGAGCATCCAGAACGGCCCCTCCATGCCCTGAAGCTCCTTGCAGATGGCCGGGCGCTCGATGCCCGGCACCATCTCCAGCAGCAGACGGGAGAGCGCCATCAACGCCGCTGTATCGCCGCCGCTGACCACCGCATCAACCTGCCCGGCAGCGTGCAGCGCCAGCGCCTGGCGCATGGAAGAATCGGGCTTGCGACGCAGCACCTCGGAGAGGCTATCGGTGGACAGCACCCGATCAGAGGCATGATGGATGGCCATCGAGGGGGCATCGTCCGGCAGGGCCGCGCGGATGCTGGTCTCGTCGCCAACCAGCACGAGATCGGCTCGGGCCGCGAACGCCGCTGCCGCAGGCACCGTTACCTCGACCCCAGCATCCCCGCCCATGGCGTCTATGGCGATGCGCGGCCGGGCTTTCACTACGGCTGGATCAATGCAGGCGGGCGAACGTGACGACGCGATCAGTCGGCGCTTTCGACAAGCTTTTTGCCCCGGTAGAAACCGTCGGCGCTGACGTGGTGACGCCGATGAGTCTCCCCGGACGTCGGCTCAATGGACAGCGCCGGGGTCGACAACGCGTCGTGAGAACGTCGCATGTCGCGACGCGAGCGGGATTTTTTGTTCTGCTGAACTGCCATGGTCGGCCTCCAATCTCTGTGAAAACCCCGCCTCCCGGCGGGATGCCCGCCACCTGACGGGTCTAACGCTTCAACAATGACAGCACGCTGAACGGATTCTCGTCAGGTTCTGCTTCATCTGCCTCTGCTGCCGGATAGCTGAGCGCCGGCGCCAGGGGACAGGGCTCCTCGACACACAGCCGCTCGGGCAGAGCAAGGATCAATTCGTCCTCTACGACCTGGGCGACGGTCACCGACTCGGAGTCGGCCGCCAGCACGTCCTCCGATCTGGCCAACTCGCTCGCCAATTCGGCATCTTCGACGATGCACAAATCGAAAGTCACGCGCATGGGGCGCTCGAGTTGTTCGAGACAGCGTTGGCATGTGGCGTTGACCACGACCTCCGCCGACCCAACCGCCCGGGCCCTGCCGTTTTCGTCCAGGGAGAAGTTCATCTCTACCTGCATGACACCCTTCGCTGGAGCGATGTCTGCAAGCCTGGCGAAGGCGTCGGCTTGCACGGAACGCACAACGCGGGCACCCTGCCTCGCCAGTTCCAGGTAAGGCAGACGCTCTTCGGGGCGGGTATTCATAGCGGGCGCCATCATAGGTACCTGCAAGCTTTGTGTAAAGCCAAAATATGGTCTCCGATGTTCCGTAAGCGTCTAGAATCTCAGAAGATTTTTGCTCCCGGGGAAGCGCGCCCAGTGGCGCTTGGCTGCCCCGGCGGCCCCGAGAGGTATTTGTGAGCCCAGTGATTTTGGCATCGTCCTCCCGCTATCGTTCCGAACTGCTGACACGTCTGCAGATCGACTTCGAGACCCGGTCGCCCGACGTCGACGAATCTCCCGCGGCGGATGAGACGCCCGAGCGCCTGGTGGTGCGTCTGGCGGAGCTCAAGGCGGCTACGGTAGCCGCAAGCTACCGGGAGGGTCTGGTGATCGGATCCGACCAGGTGGCGGTATGCGGCGCGCAGATCCTCGGCAAGCCCGGCACCGCCGAACGGGCGTGCGCGCAGCTGACGCTGCTTTCCGGGCAGTCCGTCGACTTCCTTACCGGGCTGTGCCTGCTGGACGCCGCCAGCGGCGCCCTGCAATCCGCCGTGATCACCACCACGGTGCGGTTCCGCAAGCTCCAGCCCGACGAGATCCGCGACTATGTGCGCCGCGAGCAGCCGCTGGATTGTGCTGGAGCGTTCAAGTCAGAGGGGCTCGGCATCGCCCTGTTCGAAGCCATCGAAGGCACGGACCCCACCGCGCTGGTAGGGCTGCCGCTGATCGAGCTGTGCCGCATGCTGGCGCGAGCCGGCAGACCGGTCGTTGGCGGCTCAGGGGCCGGCTGACGCCAGCCGCTGCCAGGCCGCCAAGAAGTCATCGGGCACGGGGGCAACAAACCTCAACTTGCGGTCGCCCCGAACCACCACCAGCTCCTCGGCATGCAGGCACAACCGGCGGATTCCGAGCTCGGCGGCGCGCGCCTGCTGCGCCGGCGTCGAATATTTGGAATCCCCCACCACCGCATGCCCGGAAGCCCGGGCGTGCACCCGAATCTGATGGGTGCGGCCGGTGTGCAAATACGCCTCCAGCAGGGTGGCGGCGCCCCCCCGCTCCCGCACCCGAAAGTCGGTGCGGCTGGCTTTGCCGTCCGCCGCTACCCGCACCCGCCGCTCGCCGGAGGCAGTCTGGTAGCGCTCCAGTGACAACTGCACCGTGGACACGCGTCGCGGCCACTCGCCGAACACCGCCAGCAGGTAACGCTTCTTGACCTCGCGCTCGCGCAGCGCCTGATGCAACTCGAGCAGCACCTTGCGGGATTTCCCAACCAGCAGGCAGCCTGACGTGTCCCGGTCGAGCCGATGGGCGAGCCCCAGATCCGCATCGGGGCGCAGCCGCCGCAGCGCCTCGATGGCCCCGAAGGTCAAGCCGCTGCCGCCGTGCACCGGCATGCCTGCAGGCTTGTTGATCACCAACAACTCCGCATCCTCGTAGATGATGGCGCGCTCCAGAATTTCCAGAATGCCATCGCCGATGAAAGCCGATGCGGCGCCGGTCGCCGCACCGCTGCCGATGCCCCGAATCGGCGGAATGCGAACCTCGTCGCCCGCCGCCAGCCGATGGGTGGGCTTCACCCGGCCACCGTTGACGCGCACCTCACCTTTGCGCAGCAGATTGTAGATACGGCTCCTGGGCAGCCCCTTTAACTCCCGCAGCAGGAAGTTGTCGATTCGCTGCCCCGGCTCCTGCCCCACCTTCACGTATCGGACGCTTCCGCCGGACTGCTCGCCATCATTCACGGGTAGCCGACCTCTGGGTTGGAGAGAATAATTTTATCAGGGGTTTGAAGCACTTACCTGAGACTGTTACTATCCTCAGGCCTTTCCACGTCATCATGACAGATAAAGGTCCGTTGCCAGCCGCCCCCGACCAAAAGAAGGCCGCGGCTGGGAATGCGTAACCAGGAATCGCTTGAAAGAACATCAACGGTTTTTCAGTTAAGCCAACGGTGAGGCGAATTGTAATGGAGACTCCGTCGATCCGCCGATTGCGGGCCGGCCACCGTCAGGGGCAACCCCCGAACGGATGCCAGACGAAGTCTGCGTTAAGGATGGAATGAAACAGAGCGCATCCGGGAGCGCGGCGAATGCTGCACCAAAACGTTCGAACCCGCTCGGCATCGTCAGAGCCGAGCCAGATCGAACCACCACCGGCTGCGCCGGTCGACTCGATCAAAGTCGGCCCGACGACGACACAGGACGACCAGAGAGATACTAGAGCAACATGCACAGCGGCCGCAGCTTACCCGCGCGGTCGAGTTCTGCCAATCACCGGCATGCCGATCATCGAACCTGACGGTTCCGCGGCCGGGGAATCTGACGGAACAGGCGTAACAGAGCAAGGCAGCAGAAACCTATACACGACCCACGCCAGCCAGGCGGTCAGCCATCAGAATGGCGCCGGGGCCTGGTGGGAGAACCGAAGACATGCAACCCAGCCAGGTCACGCGGGCACGCACATGAGGGGCTCATCCGCTGCCAGCAGGCAGCCGATCAGCCGGCCCTCGGAGCTTGCCGGGCGATCGCAATGCTGTTGCGCCCGCTAGCGTACTGAGCGGGTCGAGGTTCAAGTCGCCGTTTCGCACCTTTGCTCAGCCCTGAAGACGCATGCCGACGGGTTCCGCCGCAAGCGGAAGCCCGTAGCTCGACTCCACTCTCGCCGCGTCCCGTGCACGTCGTCTGCTGACTGCAGTTTCACCGCTTCGCCCTCCGCAACATTCGGCGCCACAAGGCGCTCGTATTGAGGGATTCGACAACCATGAAACGAATGCTGATCAACGCTACCCAGTCCGAAGAGGTGCGTGTCGCCCTGGTCGACGGGCAGAAGCTATACGACCTCGACATCGAGAATCGCGGTCGCGAGCAGAAGAAAGCCAGCATCTACAAAGCCCGCATCACCCGGGTCGAGCCGAGTCTGGAAGCGGCTTTCGTCGATTTCGGCTCCGACCGTCACGGCTTCCTGCCGCTCAAGGAAATCGGCCGCAAATACTTCTCCAAGTCCGCCAAGGAAAAATCCGGTGGCGACAACGGTGGCCGCATCATGATCCAGGAGGCGATCTCCGAGGGTCAGGAAGTACTGGTTCAGGTCGACAAGGAAGAGCGAGGCACCAAGGGCGCCGCCCTGACCACCTTCATCAGCCTGGCCGGCCGCTATCTGGTGCTGATGCCGAACAATCCCCGCGCCGGCGGGATTTCCCGCCGTATCGAGGGCGACGACCGCGAGGAACTGCGCGAGGCGCTGAGCCAACTGACCATCCCCCAGGGCATGGGGGTGATTATTCGCACCGCGGGCGTGGGCCGGAGCGCCGAAGAGCTGCAGTGGGATCTCGACTATCTGCTGCAACTCTGGGAAGCGATCGAGAAAGCCGAAGGCGAAGAAAAGACGCCGGCGCTGATCTACCAGGAGAACAACGTCATCGTCCGGGCCATTCGCGACAACCTGCGCAAGGACATCGGCGAGGTTCTCATCGACGGCGACGAGGCCTACCAGGAAGCCAAGACCTTCATCGAGCAGGTCATGCCCAACTACGCCGAAAAGGTGAAGTTCTACTCTGACCCGATCCCGCTGTTCAGTCGCTATCAGATCGAGAGCCAGATCGAGACCGCGTTTCTGCACAGCGTGCGCCTGCCCTCCGGAGGCAGCCTGGTCATCGACCCCACCGAGGCGCTGGTCTCCATCGACATCAACTCGGCACGCGCCACCAAAGGTGCGGATATCGAAGAAACCGCTCTGAACACCAACCTCGAAGCGGCCGAAGAGATCGCCAGGCAGTTGCGGCTGCGTGACGTCGGCGGGCTCATCGTCATCGACTTCATCGACATGTCGAGCGTCAAGAATCAGCGCGCGGTAGAGAACAAGATGCGTGAAGCCCTCGAGGCCGACCGCGCCCGCGTGCAGATCGGCCGCATTTCCCGCTTCGGCCTGCTGGAAATGTCCCGGCAGCGGTTGCGCCCCTCCCTCGACGACCTCACCACCGAGGTCTGCCCCCGCTGCAGCGGCCAGGGCCGCATCCGCGATCCGCGCTCGCTGGCGTTGGCGATCCTGCGGGTGATGGAGGAAGAGGCCCTCAAGGAGCGCAGCTCGCTGATCCGCACGCTGGTCCCTTTGAACATCGCTTCCTACCTGCTCAACGAGAAGCGCCGTGACGTGCAGCAGATCGAGCAACGTACGAACACGCACATCGTCATCGTTCCCAACGTCAACATGGAAACACCGCAATACGAAGTGCAGCGCATTCGCGACGACCAGGCAGCCCTTGAAGTCGACGTCCCGAGCTACGAGCTGGCTGAATCCGCCCCTACCGATCTGAACCTGGAGATGCCCGCCGAGCCGGTGGCCGCGACCAGGCAGGCGGCCGTGCAGACGCTGGCGCCGAGAAAGC
Organism: Pseudomonadales bacterium; assembly: GCA_047920935.1. Lineage (GTDB taxonomy): Bacteria > Pseudomonadota > Gammaproteobacteria > Pseudomonadales > Azotimanducaceae > UBA7803. Next base: position 12,187 of record JBLRXD010000010.1, read on the forward strand.
CCATGCCGAAGCCCCGCGCCGAGGCCGAACCGGCAACGGAGGCCCCGGCAGCCGCCCCGCTGCAGCCAGCCCCGGAACGGCGCAGCAGCTTCATGAAGCGGCTGACCGCAACGCTCTTCGGTACCGGTGTCGATACCGAGCAGCCGGCAGCAAGCACGCCCGCCGCTCGGGCGCCTCAGCCGGAAGCCGCGCCAACGGAAGCGCGCCGGGAACGCCCTCGGCGCAGCGAAGACGGCCAACAGCCGCGCGAGCGCCGCGAGCCTGCACGCGGTGGCCGTGGCGAAGAAGGCCGCGCCCCCGCTGCCCGCGACACCACGGGTACCGGCGAGGCCGCCGAGGGTGAAGAGCGCGAAGGCGGTCGACGCCGGCGTCGTGGCCGAGGTCGAGGCAGAGACGGTCAGGCGGCCACTGAGGCGTCCGGCGAGCCCAACGCCCGCAGCAATGGCAGACCCGACGAAGCCGGACAGGAAGTCGGTGGGAGCCGACAGGAAGTCGGTGGGAGCCGACAGGAAGTCGGTGGGAGCCGACAGGAAGTCGGTGGCGGCCGCCGCGAGGAAGGCCAACGGCGGCGTGGCCGCAGCGGCCGCGGTGGCGCCGACGCCGACGCAATCGACAGCGAAGCAGCTGAAGCAATCGAAGCCGGAGCAATGGAAGCCGGAGCAGTCGAAAGCGCAGCGGTCGAGGCGGATGCCGGTTCGGAAGAGTCACGCCCCGCCCGACGCCGTGGCGGCCGCGGTCGCGGCACTCAGGACAAGCCGGCCACCAACGAGATGCCATCCAGCGAAGCCGACATCGTCTCTCTGGATGAGCGTCGGCCGTCACCCGAGGTGCTCGCCGCCAGCCGGCGCATGCCGAAGCGCGACCGCGCCCAACTCGACGAGAGCCGGCCGGCGCTTCCCCCTCGCCCCCAACAGGTAGCGGCAACATCTGCTGCGGCGGAGATTGCCGCGACCGACGCCGTCGCCAGCGAGGCGACTGCGCCCCAGGAGGGCGTTTCTCCTGCCCAAGCCGCAGCTCGAGCGGTGGAGTCGGTGCTGTCTGCGGCAGCGGCAACCGCGGCATCAGCATCCGCTGCGGAATCGCGGCAGGCGGACGCCACCAGTAGCGAAACATCCGCGCAGCCCGAGATGGGCTCGGTGTCTGAGCCGGCGGAGACGGTGATCGAGCGCCCGGAGCTCGCCGAAGTTGCCACCCCGGCAGAGTCGCCACCGCCGGCAGCCGTCGGCGCTACCGACGCGGAAGCGGAAGCCGAACCGGAAGCTGCGGTGGCCGAAGCGGCCGAAGCGAAGGAACCAGCAACGGGCCCGGAAGCACCGCAGCTGCAGCCAGAGGGCGAGCAGGCGGCAGCGGACGAGCCGAAACCGGGCGATGAGTCAGCCGCCGGCGAGCCCGCAGCGGCGCAAGCGGCGCCTGCGCCGCAGGATCCGCCACGCCCCGCCCGCGCCTACAACGACCCCAGGGAAGTGCGTCGGCGTCAGCGCGAAGCCGCGTTGAAAGCACAGGGTGTGTTGCCGAAGAAGGGCGATCAGTCCTGACCCAGCACCTGGGGCTCACGCTCCAGGCGCACGCCGAAGCGCTCGGCGACGTCGCGGCGGATGTCCTCGCTCAAGGCGAGGACATCCCGGCCGCGGGCGCCTCCTCGATTGACCAGAACCAGCGGCTGGCGCTGCCAGACGCCCACCGCCCCGACCACTCGCCCTTTCCATCCGGCAGCTTCGATGAGCTGCGCCGCCGCGAGCTTGATGCGCCCGGCGGTGCCGGCGCGACGACTGAGGCCGGTGATGCGCAGCGACAGCGCCTCCGCCTCCGCCGGCGAAACCTCCGGATTCTTGAAGAAACTGCCTACGTTGGGCACCCACCTTGGGTCGGGCAGCTTGCGCCGCCGCACCCGAGTCACCGCCTCCGCCACGTCGACGGGTGACGGCGTGCTGCGGCCGAGTCGGGCGAGCTCCGCCTGCAGGTCTGGATACTCGACCACCGTAGCCGCACCGCGGGCGGCATGCAGGCGCAGGGTCACCTCGAGAATCACCAGCCGAGCACCGTCGCCACCCTTGAAGCAGCTGTCGCGATAGCCGAACCGGCAGGCCGCGTGATCGAGCATGCGGATCTCTCCGGTGTCCCGGTCCACGGCTCGCAAGCGCACGAACCGATCCGCCAGTTCCACGCCGTATGCTCCTATGTTCTGGATCGGCGCCGCGCCCACCGAGCCGGGTATCAGCGCCAGATTCTCCAGACCGGCCAACCCCTGGCCCAGGGAGTAGCGCACCAGATCGTGCCAGCGCTCACCAGCCGCGACCGTGAGCTCAGCGCCACCCGCGGGGCCGGGGGCAAGCCGACAGCCGCGAGTGCGCATGAGACAGACCGTGCCGGGAACCCGCTCCAGCAACACCACGTTGCTGCCGCCGCCAAGCACCGTCAGATCACCGCCGCCGGCCTGGCGGCGCATGTTGCCGAGCACTTTAAGCAGCTGCCGTTCTGAGCGAACCACCACCAGCCGCTCTGCCACCGCTGGAACACCGAGGGTGTTGCTGATACTCAGAAATTCGGTACTCATGCTTCGTCCACGGCGATGCATCGGTAAGTGAGATTGATTCGCTCCGGCACCGGCCGCCTGGTCTTGGGCAACGTGTGCCGCATCCGCCCGTCCATGAGCAGCAGCGAGCCGTGCTCGAGGTCGAGCGGCAGGGAGCGGCGCGCCCCAGGCGGATCTTCTTCGTCCCGAGGCCGCACCAGGAAGCGTCGCGTCGCGCCGAGACTCACCGAGGCCACCGGCGGCTTATGACCGCGCTCGTCGTCGGCATGCCAGCCCATGTAGTCGTCGCCGCCGCGATAGCGATTCAACAGCACCAGATTGCAATACCAGCCGAGTTCGTCGGCCAGCCGTGCTCGCAGGCGCTCGAGCGGGGGCAGCCAGCCAGCACAGCGGTGGTCGGCGCCGGCATAGCGGTAGTTGACGCCGACATCGCCGAACCACGCCACCTGCCGCGGCACACGCACCCGGCGCCCGTAGAGCTGCAGCGACTCCTGACGCCAACATACCTGCTGCCTCAGGTAATCCTGCAGCGCGGAGGCTGCCGGCGAATCGATCCACGCCGAGCGATAGCTCAGCACGGCGCCCTCGCTGCCATGTTCAGCGGCCGGTCATCGGTCGGCGGCCAGCATTCGCCTGACCCGCTCCAGGTCCGCGGCGTTGTCCACCCCACCGGGCACCTGGGCAATCGCGGGCGCTATGCGGATGGCCACGCCTTCCTCGAGCAAGCGCAACTGCTCCAGAGACTCGAGCCTTTCCAGATTACCCAACGGCAGCCCGACGAAATGCCGCAGGCTGCGCAGCCGATACCCGTAGATGCCGATGTGGCGATACCACCGGCCCTGTTCCGGAAGCTGCCCGGCGCCTGCATCGGCCGACTCGCCGAACGAGTCAGGCGACTCGCCGAACGAGTCAGGCGACTCGCCGAACGAGTCGCGCGCGTAAGGAATCGGCGCGCGGGAGAAGTAAAGCGCCAGGCCGTCGCGACTGAATACCACTTTGACCGCGTTGGGGTCGAACACCAGGGCCGCATCATCAATGGGCTCGCACAGCGTCGCCACCCCCGTGGCCGGATGGTCGTCCAGCAAGCTTGCCACCTGGGCGATCACGGCGGGCGGAATCAGCGGTTCGTCGCCCTGCACGTTGATGACGATGGTGTCGTCGGACCACGCCAGCGCGTCGGCCACCTCCATCACCCGGTCAGAGCCCGATGGGTGGTCGGCGCGGGTGAGCAGCGCCCTGCCTCCAGACGCCGCTACCACGTCGACGATGCGCTGGTCGTCGGTGGCCACCACTACCTCCCCCGCCCCGGAAGCGAGCGCCTGTCGCGCCACGCGAACGATCATGGGCTGACCGCCAATATCCGCAAGAGGTTTTCCCGGCAGTCGCGACGACCCGTAACGGGCGGGAATCACCACGTTGAAAGGCGGCGTCGTGCTCATACAGCGATCCCATGTTTGCGCAGCACCTCGATGATTCGCCGTTCGGCAGTGGCATCGAGTGCCACGGTGATCTCCAGATACCAGCAGTTGGCGGGCACGCTGGCCAGGCGCCGCAGCTTTACCGCGTCTTTCTCGGTGCACACCACCGGCAGATCGTCGTCGAAAACGAGTTCGGAGCCGTCGAATCGATGGTGATCGGTATAGCCGTTGAGCCGGGCGCTGATTCCGAGCTGTTCCAAGCTGGCGGCGAAACGCTCGGGGTTGCCGATGCCGGCTACCGCATGCACGGCACGATGGCGCTCGACAAATTCGTCCACGGCCAGTCGATGGCCGGTGGACACCTGAACGAACGCGCAGGGCGTCACCGTCATGACACACTCGTCGTCACGCAGCCCCAGCGGAGCACCGTTGACGATCACCAGATCCACTTCGTCGAGGCGCTCGCGCGGCTCACGCAGCGGCCCGGCAGGCAAACCCAGGCCGTTGCCCAGGCCGCGACTGCCGTCCACCACGGCAATTTCCACATCGCGGGCGAGAGCGTAGTGCTGCAGACCGTCATCGGCAATGACCAGGTCGCAGCCATGGGTTTCCAGCAGTGTCCTGACGGCGCCGACCCGATCGGCACCCACCACCACCGGACAGCCGCTGCGGCTGGCCAGCAGCGGCGCCTCGTCTCCGGCAAGTTGCGGATCGCTGTCGGCCACGACCTGCAGCGGTTGCCGCCCGCCGTTACCGCCGTAGCCGCGAGACACTATGCCGGGCCTGAAGCCTCGCGCCAGCAGCCAGCGCGCCAACCAGATGACCAGCGGCGTCTTTCCCGTACCACCCACCGTGATGTTGCCCACCACCACCACCGGCACCGGCGCGCGCCAGGGCAGCCTGTTGCCGCTCAGATAGCTCAGCCGGCGCCGCCGCGCGACGCGGCCGAACACCCAGGCAAGCGGCTGCAGCACTCGCACCCAGCCCGGCTCGGAGTACCAGGCCCGGGAAAGCAGCGACGCGGTTCGACCGGCAGCGCCGACCTTCGCTTGCGGCTGCGGCGTTGCCGGCCGCGGCGGCGCAGGCAGCTTCGGCCCACCCGCTTCCTGAAACTGAGCCGCATACAGCCCGGCGTAGGCGCCGCCGCGCGCCAGCAACGACGCGTGGTCGCCGCTCTCGACGATGCGACCGTCCTCCATCACCAGAATGATGTCGGCCTTCTCGATGGTCGACAGGCGGTGCGCGATGACGATGGTGGTGCGATCACGCATCACCTCCTCCAGCGCCGCCTGGATGTGCCGCTCGGATTCCGTGTCCAGCGCCGAGGTGGCCTCGTCGAGGATCAACACCGGTGCATCCTTGAGCAGCGCCCGGGCGATGGCTACCCGCTGGCGCTGGCCGCCGGAGAGCAGCACCCCGTCATCGCCCACCACCGTCTGCAGGCCGTCCGGCAACTCGTCGACGAAGCTGTCGGCATGGGCGCGCTCCACCGCGCTGCGAATCGCCTGTGAGTCAGCCTCGGCCAGACCGCCATAGGCGATATTGCGCTCCAGGGTGTCGTTGAACAGGGTCACCTGCTGGGTCACCAGGGCAATCTGCCGTCGCAGGGAAGCCAGGGTGTAGCTTCCCAGCGGACGGCCATCGAGGAGAATTTCGCCCGAGGTGGGTTCATAGAAGCGCGGAATCAGGCTCGCCAGCGTAGATTTGCCGCTGCCCGACTTGCCGACCAGCGCCACGGTCTGCCCCGGCTCGATGGTTATGTTGATGTCCTTGAGCACCGGATTGCCGGGGCCCGGCCCGGCAGATTGCTGGCCGGCCCCGTTGTAGCCGAAGCACAACTGCCGGAACTCCAGCCTGCCGGCCACCCGATCCACGGCGACGCTACCGGTATCAGCCTCAGGGGCCTGATCCATCTGCCCGAAGATGTCCTCAGCCGCTGCCAGGCCCCGCTGGAGACGCGCATTCACCTCGGAAAGCTTGCGAATGGGGTTCGCCAGCATGGCTGCGAGCCCGAGGAAAGTGACCACCTGCCCGGTGGTGAGATTGCCTCCCACGTCGGGATGAAACAGCACCGTGATGAGCAGCGCCAGCGCGGCCACCACGAAGATCTGGATCACCTGGGTGCTGGTGACTTTGGTGGCGACCATCTTCAGGTTCTGGCGGCGATTGTACTGGCTGGATTTGTGGAAGCGATCCTGCTCGTAGCGCTCGCCACCGAAGATGCGCACCACTCGGTAGCCGGAGACCGCTTCCGAGGCGACGTGGGTGACGTCGCCCATGGAATTCTGGATCCGCCGACTGATGCGCCGGAAACGGCGACTGGCGTAAACCACCACCAGCGCCACCAAAGGCGCGGTCGCCACGAAGATCAAGGTCAGCTTCCAGCTCAGGAAGAACATGTAGCCCAGATAGACGATCACCTTGCCGCCATCCTGAACGATGGACTTGAGCGCATCGGTACCGGCATCCCGCAACTGCGCGACGTTGTAGGTGATTCGCGATACCAGGTGGCCCTGGGTGCTGGCGTCGAAGTAGGCACTGGGCATCTGCATGAGCTGATCGAACAGCTCGGTGCGCACCTTGTGCACGACGCCGAACGAGATCTGACTGAGCAGCAGCTCCGCGGAGATCTCTCCCACCGCGCGCACCAGCGCAGCCGCCAGCATCAGCAGCGGAATTCGGTAGACGACTTCCACCGCGGTCTGATCCCAGCTGTCGATCAGGTTGCCGAACAGCATCACGAAAAACGCCTCGGCCCCGCTGGCGAGGAAAAATCCGACCACGGCAAGCAGAAACAGCGCCCAGTACGGCCGCACGTAGCGCAGCAGCCGCTTGTAGGTGCGCCAATCACTCGCGGCGGCGGTGCCGGCCTGATCAGCGGCCCGCAGTTGCCGTTCGCTGACGTTCATCTGGCTACTCTTCGCCTTCAGGCTGGCGCGTGGTGATGCTGATGCGCGACAACCCGACGCGCCCGGCGGCATCCATGGCGCGCACCACCGCCTGATGGCTGGCGTTCGCGTCTGCGGTGATGATGACCCGGCTGGCAGGATCCTGCTCGGCAATGACTTCGCGCAGCGCCCGGAGCAGAGTTTCGGTTTCGCGGTTCACCAGCAACCGCTGGTTGACCGCGTAGTCGCCGCTACGATCGACGGTGATCTCGATGACGTCGGGCTCGACCTCCTGCAACTCTCCGGCGGCCTCAGGCAGATCGATCTTCAGCTGGGTCTCGCGGATGAACGTGGTGGAAACCATGAAAAAGATCAGCAGCAGGAACACGACGTCGATCAGCGGGGTGAGGTCTACCCCGGCCTCCTCGCGCCGCTGGCTGCGGAATTTCACAGCCGCGGCTCTTCGTCTGCTCCGCTTTGCAGCATCTCGATCAGCTTCACGCCCTCCTGCTCCATCAACATGGTCAGCTCGTCGACACGACGCAGGAAGAAGCGATGAAACATGAGAGCCGGGATCGCCACGGACAGACCCGCAGCGGTGGTAATGAGCGCCTGAGAGATGCCGCCGGCCAGGACGTTGGCGTTGCCAGCCCCCTCGAGCATGAGCGCGGTGAACACGTTGATCATACCGACCACCGTGCCCAGCAGACCGAGCAGTGGTGAGATGGAGGCGATGACCCCCAGTGAGGTGAGGTAGCGTTCCAGGTCGTGACTCACCTGGGAGCCCACTTCCTCCATAGCCTCTTTCATGGAGTCACGGCCACGTTTGGCGTTGCTGATCCCGGCGGCCAGCACCTGACCAAGCGGGCTGGAGGCGCGCAGATCCCGCAGGCGCTGCACGTCCATGTCTTCGTTCTTCAGCGCCGTCCAGACCTGCGCCAACAGATTCTTCGGGGTGATGCGCGCACGCTGCAAGCTCCACAGCCGCTCCACGCTGATGGCGGCAGCGATGACGCTGGCCAGCAGAATCGGCACCATCAGCCAGCCACCCGATTGAACGATCTCCAACATACTTCTACCCCGCTACCAGGAACAGCCACGCGCCGCGACGGGCCATAGCTCCGTTACCATTCCATCGCGGCATACCCAATAGAAATCGTACAGATTCACGGTGGGGTCGCAGTGTGGCGTGATGAAACGCTGCACGCTGCCCAGCAGCGGCTCCTGGTTGCCCTCGCGAAGCCGCAGCACTCCGTGCTCGTCGCCGGCGAAGTGATATTCCGCCCCCGGCAGATCCATGGGCTGCGGATTCACCGAATCGGACGCAAAGGCTTTGTAGCCGCCATCGACGGTAATGGCCCCCTCCAACGGCTTGCTGATGGCCGTCGTGGCAACCTGCAGCGACACTTCGAAGTCGTCGAACCAGTCACCGTCCCGACCCCCGATCAGCCGGTACTCCTGATCCATGAAGATGTAGCTGCCCACCTGAAGATCGGTGATGGCTGCCACTTCGCAGTCGATGTCGTAACTGCCGGTGCCACCGCCGGTGACGATCTCCGGCGCCAGACCGCGGTCCGCCAGCGCGGTCACCATGGCGCTGACGGCTTCCCACAGGCGCAGGGACTTTTCCCGCCGCCTGGCGTGCCCCTTGACGTGCATGAGATGCCCCGCGTAATGCTGAACTCCGCGAAACCGCAGGCCGGGCGCGTTCGCCGCTGCGTCGGCAAGCTGCAACACCTGATCGAGACTGCGGGTGCCGGTGCGGCCCATGGCCACGTCGACGTCCACGACGACTCCGACGCTGGCGTCTGCGCTGGCGGCTTCGCTGAGCGCCGCGAGCCCTGCCGGCCCGTCGACAACTACGTCCAGTTGCTCCGCCGTGCGGGCAAGCTCCACCAGCAGCCCGGCTTTGGCGGCGCCAACCAGGGGCGAGGTAAGCAGCACCCGCCCGACCCCGGCATGCACCAGCACCACCGCTTCGGACAGCTTGGCCGCGCATACGCCCACCGCGCCGATCTCGAGTTGCCGCGCCGCGATGAGCGGGCACTTGTGGGTCTTGGCGTGAGGGCGAAAGCCCTTGCCGCGCTGGCCGAGGAAATCAGCCATGCGCGCCAGGTTGCGCTCGAATGCCGCCACGTCGAGCAGCAGCGCCGGAGTGGGCACCTGCGCCACCGGTACCGGTTGCTCGAGCAGTACCGGCTTCCACGGGCGGGCGACCACGTGGGCCACCGCGGCTTGGAGAGCGAGACGAGCTGGTTCCATGGCTCAGCGACCCTTCAGGTACATTTCCTGATAGCAGTAGTTGGTGGCCTCGACATAGCCCTCGACGGACCCGCAGTCGAACCGGCGACCGTCGAACTTGTAGGCGATGACGCAGCCTTCCTTGGCCTGGCGCAACAGCGCGTCGGTAATCTGCAACTCGCCGTTCTTCCCGGCCGGGGTGGTTTCGAGAATATCGAAGATGTCAGGCGTGAGGATGTAGCGGCCGATGATGGCCAGGTTGCTCGGAGCGTCTTCGGGGGCTGGCTTCTCCACCATATCGGTAACCCGATACAGCCGATCGCTGATGGCTTCGCCGGCGATCACGCCGTAAGAGCCGGTATCGGCCGCGGGCACCTCTTCAATGGCGACGATGCTGCAGCGAAACTGCTTGAACAACGCCACCATCTGCCTGAGCACGCCGATGCGGTTGCCGAAGCAGAGATCGTCCGCCAGCACCACCGCGAACGGCGAATCGCCGATCAGCGTCCGCCCGGTGAGGATGGCGTGCCCCAGCCCTTTCATCTCCACCTGACGGGTGTAGGAAAAAGCGCAGCGGTCGATCAGTGAGCGGATGCCCTCCAGGGCCTTCTCCTTGCCGGTGCCGGCAATCTGATGCTCCAGTTCGTAGCTGACGTCGAAATGGTCTTCGATGGCCCGCTTGCCACGCCCGGTGACGAAGACGATGTCCGTCAAGCCGGCCTCCACCGCTTCTTCGACCCCATACTGCACGAGGGGTTTATCGACGATCGGCAGCATCTCCTTGGGCATTGCCTTGGTGGCCGGAAGAAATCGCGTACCGTATCCCGCTACCGGGAGCAGGCATTTCTTGATCATGAAATCCTTGTCCTTGCCCTGTTTCTGGATTGCCAACCGTGATGGTAACCGCAGCCGCGAACCGGAGATGTGAGAGCTTCACAGATTGGTCAGAAAACGTCCACCCGCTGGCGTGGCCGAGTGGCCAGCTGCGGCGCCGGGAGCGAGCCAAGCTGCCGTCAGGGACGCTGCAGCCGTTCCGCCTCGGCGAGAGCAGCCCGCAGATGAGCACAGATGGCCAACCCCGCACGAGTCTGCTCGGTGGAGCGGTCGGGCAACCGACGCATGGCCCGCGCCAGCCGCCAGGCCGCACGCAGATGCCGGTCTCCGGCTGCCCGTTGGTCGTTCGACCGACGCCGGCTGGCCGTCGGCTCGCGCCGCACGTCAGCGGGCTCGACCTGCCCCGCCCCTTCGGAAAGAAGGTCGGGTTGAGGGTCGAGCTCCTCCAGCTCCAGGAACAATGGCAAGCTTGGCGACATGCTCCGCATGCTATCCGATACTGTATATATATACAACTCTCGGCCGGGGTGCTGCCAGGCAATCCGCGCCGTCAGTGGGTGAAGGTATAGGCTCCGCCTTCGAACCCGACCCGCACCACATCGCCGGGGGCGAACTCACCGCCCAGCAAACGCGAGGCCAGCGGGTTCTCGACGCGTTTCTGGATCACCCGCTTCAGCGGCCGGGCGCCGTACACCGGGTCGTAGCCCTCCTCCACCAGCGCGTCCGCCGCTTCCGGCGTCATCACCAGGCCGAGATCCTGATCCTCGAGACGCTGCTTCAACACCTCTATCTGGATGGTGGCGATCTCGCGCACCTGCTCGCGATCCAGCGGATGAAACACCACGATGTCGTCCACCCGGTTGATGAACTCCGGACGGAAGTGCTGCGTCACCACGCCCATCACCATGCTGCGCATGCGCTCGAAATCGCCCTCTTCGGCCAGCGCCTGAATGGCCTCCGAGCCGAGATTGGAGGTCATCACCATGACGGTGTTGCGAAAATCCACGGTGCGCCCGTGGCCGTCGGTCAAGCGGCCGTCGTCGAGCACCTGCAGCAGAATATTGAACACGTCGGCGTGGGCCTTTTCGATCTCGTCGAGCAGAATCAGCGAGTAGGGGCGCCGCCGCACCCGCTCGGTGAGATAGCCGCCCTCCTCGTAGCCCACGTAACCGGGCGGCGCGCCAATCAATCGGGCCACCGAGTGCTTCTCCATGAATTCCGACATGTCCACCCGGATCATGGCGTCCTGGCTGTCGAACAGCACTTCGGAAAGCGCCTTGCACAACTCGGTTTTGCCGACGCCGGTGGGCCCGAGGAACATGAACGATCCGTTGGGCCGATTGGGATCGGAGAGCCCCGCGCGGGAGCGGCGCACGGCTTCCGCCACCGCGACAACCGCCTCGTCCTGGCCAACCACGCGCTTGTGCAGCTCTTCCTCGAGCTTCAGCAGCTTCTGCTTCTCCCCTTCCAGCAACTTACTGATGGGGATGCCCGTCCATTTGGAGACCACCTCGCCGATCTCCTCTTCGCTGACGCTGTTGCGCAGCAGCTGCCGGGGAGCCTCTTCGCCGTTGCTGCCGGCAGCGGCGAGCTGTTTTTCCAACTCGGGAATGCGGCCGTACTGCAGCTCGGACATACGCGTCAGGTCGCCGGCGCGGCGAGCCGCCTCGAACTCCAGCCGGGCGGAATCGAGCTCTTCCTTGATCTCCTGGGTGCCACGCAGGGAAGCCTTCTCGGCATTCCAGATCTCCTCGAGATCGGCGTACTCACGCGACAACTCGTCGATGGATTCCTCGAGAATCTTCAGGCGCTTCTTGCTGGCCTCGTCGGTCTCGTGCTTGAGCGCCTCGGCTTCCATCTTCAGCTGAATCAAGCGGCGGTCGAGGCGGTCCATGGATTCGGGCTTGGAATCCATCTCCATGCGAATGCGGCTGGCCGCTTCGTCGATGAGGTCGATGGCCTTGTCAGGCAGCTGGCGATCGGTGATGTAGCGATGCGACAGCCGTGCCGCGGCCACCACCGCGGGATCGGTGATATCGACGCCGTGATGGAGTTCGTAGCGCTCTTTCAAACCTCTGAGTATGGCGATGGTGTCTTCGACGCTGGGCTCGTCCACCAGCACCTTCTGAAAGCGGCGCTCCAGAGCTGCGTCCTTCTCGATGTTCTGGCGATACTCGTCCAGCGTGGTCGCGCCGACGCAATGCAGCTCGCCACGCGCCAGGGCCGGCTTCAGCATGTTGCCGGCGTCCATGGAGCCTTCTGCCTTGCCGGCTCCGACCATGGTGTGGATCTCATCGATGAACAGGATGATGTTGCCTTCCTGCTTCGACAGTTCATTGAGCACCGCCTTGAGCCGCTCTTCGAACTCACCGCGGAACTTGGCGCCGGCGATCAGCGCGCCCATGTCGAGCGACAGCACCCGCTTGTTCTTCAGACCTTCGGGCACCTCGCCGTTGAGGATCCGCTGGGCCAAACCTTCGACGATGGCGGTTTTCCCCACGCCTGGCTCACCGATCAACACCGGATTGTTCTTGGTACGACGCTGCAGCACCTGGATGGTGCGGCGGATCTCGTCGTCGCGGCCGATGACCGGGTCGAGCTTGCCCTGCTCCGCGCGCAGGGTGAGATCGATGGTGTACTTGTCCAACGCTTCGCGGCGCTCTTCGGCGTTGGGATCGGAAACTGCCTCACCGCTTCTGGTCACTTCGATCACCTGTTCCAATGCTTTCTCGTCGACGCCGCACTGCTTGAGTACGCTGGCCGCCGCGTTGTCGGCAAACATCGCCAGCAGCACCTGCTCGGTGGACAGATATGCGTCGCCCGCCTTCTGAGCCAGACGGTCGGCCATGTTGAGCACTTTGACGAAACTCTGCGCCAGGCCGATCTCGCCGGTAGGCGTTTTCAAGGTCGGCAGCGCATCGACGGCTTCGGCGATGCGCGCGCGCAGCGCCTCTGCCCGCCCACCGGCACGGATCAGCATCGGCAGCACCGAGCCTTCGCGCTGCTCTATCAGCACCGACAGCAGGTGCAGTGACTCCACCGCACTGTGATCCTTGCCCAGCGCCAGCGACTGCGCATCGCCGAGCGCGTTCTGCAGCCGACTGGTCATCTTGTCGAGACGCATGTTGCTTCCTCACCAAAGGTCTGCTGCTACAATGTGGGCCGCCGCGTAGATTTCAACCTTCCACGGTACCTCCCCTATGGAGCAACGACGCTACCCTCGCATTCAGCTGCCGCTGCTCGTCGAGCTGAAGCACCCGTCACTGGGCATTCTGCGGTGCATCGCCAGAGACATATCCGAAGGTGGGGTTTTCGTCTATACGGACAAGCCGCAGATCAAGCCCGGCGCCAAGGTCAAGCTGACGCTGCAGAACACCCTCGACGTCGAGGCGCAGCCGACCCCCACCGTGGAAATGGAGGTCAAGCGGGTCGAGGAAGACGGTCTGGGCCTGGCGTTCGCAAACGTTACCGGCCGCCATTTGTGGCAGAGTGTGGAGCGCATGCGCACCGAGCTCGCCATCGGCAGAGACTACTTCCAGGTGCACCTGAACGCGGTGGTCAGCAACGCCAACAATGCCATCCTGCTGGCCCAGCAGCACGGAAAGTGGGGATTTCCCGCCACCTTCCTCAAGGTAGGAGAAACCTGGCAGCGATCCTTGCAAGCGTTTCTCAGCGCAGAGTTCGGCGTAACCGCGAGTCGTATCGGCCCGGTACTCGAGATGAACTCGCTGGGCGCACCGGAGTTGCCCGAGGCTGCGGTGCTCGACCTGTTCGTCGAGGCCCATGCCGATACCGATTGCTGTGCGCTGGCTCCCGACAGCCGCTACCGGAGCGCCCGTTGGACCAACCGGCGACGCGACGTCGAAGATGCCACGTTTGCCAGCGAGCAGGTTCGCCAGCTGGCGGATTCCGTGCTCAAGCGTTTGTTGAAGGACGACGGCGGCAGCTGAGACTGCGCCAGCTAAGGAGGTAGTCAGCCTTGATCACGAGCGAATTCGATCAAGCGGGGCCCACAGGGCGTATCGTATTGCGACCCAACCAATCCTGGACGTGGCGGGCCAACGCTTATCTGGTCGGCACCTTGACCGTCATCTCCGGATCCGTCGGTGTGGTCTTCGCCTTCCAGGGCATGTGGCTGATTCTGCCATTTACGCTGGTAGAAATGGCGGTACTCGTGGGTTGCCTGTACTACTGTGTGCGCCGCACCCACCTGCAGGAGGTGCTGACCTTCTCGCCCGACTATCTGGAGTACGAACGTGGCGTCAAGCGGCCGGAAATCCAGCGGCGCTTTCAGCGTTATTTCACCCGCTTCTTCGTGCGTGTCCCCCGGCACCCGTGGTACTGCAAACGGGTTTGCGTGTGCTGCCGCGAGGTCGAACTGGAAATCGGCAGCTTTCTCAACAGCGAAGAGAAAGAGGCTCTGGTAGTGGCGCTGCGCAGCATGATCTCGCGCCTGGATCACGGCAAAGCCTCCTGAGAGCGCCAGTACGGGCTGCGGTCCTGGCGCCAGCGCACGACCCGTAGCGGCTCGCCACTGCGCCACACCAGCGCACCGTGCCGGCCGGTCTGATACAGCCGCGCGCCAATGCGCTGATAGCGCTGCGCCACCAGCGGATGGGGATGGCCGAAGCGGTTGTTGCGGCCGGCTTCGACGAACACCAGCTGCGGCGCCAGCACCCGAACCATGGCCGGCGACGACGACGTGGCGCTACCGTGGTGGGGCGCGAACACCAGGTGGACGCGCACCGCGTCATCGCAGCTGCTCGAGTGTTGCTGGCACGCCGGCTGCTCCGCCAGCAACGCCCGCAGCAGCACCGCCTCCACCCGGGCGCCGATGTCTCCGCCCAGCAGGGTGCGAAACCGGCCATCGTCCACCAGCAGCACGCAGGAGCGATCGTTCTCCGATGCGCCTGGGGGCCGGGGCAGATCCAGCAGCCGGAAACGCACGCCATCCCAGCGCCAGTCGTGACCATGGCAGGAATCCGCGTCGGCTGTGGGGGTCGTGGCGAGCAGCCGTTGCACTCTGAGCCCCCGGCGCACGGCGGACGCGCCGCCGACGTGGTCGAGATGATCGTGACTGAGCACCATGGCGTTCACAGTGGCCGACCCGCTGGCAAGCACGCTCGGCACCACCACGGAACTGCCGGTTTCGAAACCACTGGGAAACCCGGGGCCGGCATCGAACAGCAACCGATGCCGGCGCGTGTCGATCACGGTAGCCGCACCCTGACCCACGTCCAGCGCCATGACCCGATACTCACCGGGCGCCAGGTCGGGCAGGCGCTGGGCAAACGGCAATGCGAGGCACAGCGCCAGCACCGGCAGATGCCGTCGCGGCGGGCCGAGCAGCCACCACAGGGCTGCCGCCTGGGCGAGCAGCAACCCCTGCACCGCACCGGCACCGTTCAGCGGCGGCGCCCGGGCGAGCCAGTCCAACCACACCAGCACCACCCCCAGCACCCGATCGGCAACCCACAGAGCCGCGGCGGCCGCGACCGGCGAAATGCCCGCCAACACCCCGCCAAGCAGAGTGGCCGGCACCAC
Organism: Pseudomonadales bacterium; assembly: GCA_047920935.1. GTDB lineage: Bacteria > Pseudomonadota > Gammaproteobacteria > Pseudomonadales > Azotimanducaceae > UBA7803. The sequence goes on from JBLRXD010000010.1 coordinate 27,645, forward strand.
GCACAGGCTGACCAGAGGGATCGCCAGCAGATTGGCAGGCACCCCGGCCCAAGGGAGATCGCCGGTGAACAGCGCCACGGCAGGCAGCATGCCGAGGCTCAAGGCCAGCTGCGGCCGCAGCAGGCCGAGCACGCGCCCCTCCCTGCCCTGACGGCGCCCCAGGGTGAGCAGCAGGATGCCCACCGCGCCGAAAGACAGCCAGAAACCCTGCTGGTGGATGGCCAGCGGCTGCAGCAGCAGCAACGTCGCCAGCGCCAGCACCAGGGTTCGGCCGAGCGCCCCATTGCGGCCCCAGGCGAGCAGCGCCAGCACACCCGCGGCCATCACCAGCGCCCGTGTCGCCGGCAGGCCGGCGCCGGCCACCGAGACGTACCCGGCCGCCAGCGTCAGACCGCCGATGCAGCCGGCCTTGCGCCCATCGAGCCACAATGCCACTGGCGGATACAGCAGACACAGCCAGCGCCCCACGGCGAACCCCAGCCCAGCCGCAAGCCCCACGTGAAGCCCGGAAATCACCATCAGGTGCACGGTTCCGGTGACCCTGAACGTGTCCCACTGCTGCTCGGAAATGCCGCCGCTGTCGCCGGTGAGCAGTGCCAGCAGAATCCCTTGCCGCGGCAGGCCCGAGTTCCCCAGCGCCTGCTGCAGAAAACCCCGAAAGCGCTGCAGTGGGCCGGGCGCCGGCCGCGCCTGCAGGGTGCCCGTACGGACGTAGCCGGTAGCGTCGATGCCTGCGGCGAACAACCAGCGTTCGTAGTCGAAGCCACCCGGATTGGCGTAGCTCCAGGGGCTGCGAAGCACCGCACGCAATGTCCATACATCGCCGCGCATGACCGTGGGTGCGCCATACCACGACAGCCGCACCACAGCGCCGTAGGCAATCGCACCTGGCCGGGCCCGCTCTCTGGGAGCGGCCGTGGGCGGCGGCGCAACCCTGGCCTGAAAGCGAATGGCGGGCCCCTGATGCGCTGGCCCAGAAAGCACCACCGGCTCGCTGATGACCTCGATGGTGATGGCCACGGCGTCGCCGGTGGGGCTGTCGACATGCCGCGACGCCAGCGCCTGACCGTGCGCGGAGATGCTCCACAATATGCCCAGCAGCGCTCCCGCACCCAAGCTCAGCCGCCCGGAACGCACGCCCAGCCGGGTCATCAGCACAGCGAGCCCGAACCAACTGCCGAGCACGCCAGCAACCAGAAACCCAACCAGCACCGGCCAACCGGGGGCGGCAGGCCAGGGCAGGCTGAGCAGCAGCGCGCCGCAGCAGAAGCCCTGCAGAAAACGCTGCATATACGACAATCCTACCGGCGGTGCATAATCGCTTTTATGCCGAAAAACTTCCTGCGTCGGCACCTACCGACGCCAGCCTCGTTACGTGCGCATCGTGCGCTGCGCCCGGTCAGTCGATGGCTGCACGAGCCAGAGCTCTGGCACCTGCACCGTCGTTCGGTGGCGGGAGCCACATTCATCGGGTTGTTCTGCGCCTTTCTACCCGTGCCCTTTCAGATGCTCATCGCGGCCGTTCTGGCCGTGCTGTCGCGCTGCAACCTGCCGATTTCGGTCGCACTGGTGTGGATAACCAATCCAGTAACCATGACGCCGATGTTCTACTTCTCTTATCGGCTCGGCGCGTGGTTGCTCGACCGTCGCATAGAGGTCGCCACCATTCGCCTCAATTGGGAGTGGCTCAGCGCCCACATGGGCGAGATCGGCTGGCCGCTACTGGTGGGGTCGCTGGTGTGCGGCTGGGTCGCCGGTCTCACCGGGATGGTCATCGTCAGAATCGCCTGGCGCTTGCACGTGGTGCGCCGCTGGCGCGATCGCAAAGCGTTGCGCCGGCAACGGCATGAGGATCTCGAGGCGAAACACGATGGGGCCAGCGGCCGCTGATACCAGCGGCCGCTGATGCCCGCAGCGCTGACGCCGCCGGTCAGCTGTGCAGGCCGGTCACCGGGTTGATGTTGGCTGCCCGGCGGGCGGGTACCCAGGCGGAGATCAGGCACAGAGTCCAGGAGATCGCGGCGATCACCAAAAGATCGCTTGCCAGCACCACCGAAGGCACCTCGACGAAGTAGGTTCCCTCCAGCAGGCGGAAGCCCAGCCACTGCTCCACCGCGGCGATCATGGCGCCGATGCGGTCGGCAACCAGGACCCCGGCCACCAGCCCGAAGACGATGCCGAAGCTGGAGATGACCAGCCCCTGCAGCAGGAATATGCGCTGGATGGTGCCATCCATGGCCCCCATGGTTCTGAGGATGGCGATGTCGGCCCGTTTGTCGGTCACCGCCATCGACTGCCCGGATACGATGTTGAATGCTGCAACAGCGACCACCATGAGCAGGATCAGAAACATCAATACCTTTTCCAGGCGGACCGCCTGAAACAACTCACCGTAGCTCTCTGCCCAACTGACGATGGTCCACTGCGGTTGCGCCAGCATCAGCCGCTGGGCCACCCCCGCCGCAATCAGGGGGTCGTCGAGTTCGACCCGCACCCCATAGCTGCCCAGCGTGGCAAGATCCACATCCGGCAGCGACGCCGTCGATACCACCACCAGTGAGTAATCGAGCTCCGCGCCGATCTGGAACAGACCCGAGAGGCGGTAGCGAAGAATCCGCGGGATGACGCCGTCCGGCCCCGGCTCGCTGATCACCAACGCCAAGGAATCGCCTGGCAGCAGCCCCAGGTGGGTGGCCAGCGGCGCCCCCATCAGCAATCCGCGTGGCTCGTCCAGCATGCCTTCGAGGCTACCGAAGCGCAGCCCGTCGACGATGGTCGACATCGCGCCCACGGCGGTCGCGTCGATGCCGTAGATCGCCACCGGGTTGACCCCGCCGCCGGCCGTGACCATCCCTGCGCCGAGGAAGAAGTTGTAGACCGCCTCGACCTGGTGCAGATCCTCCACCACGGCCAGAGAGGGGTCGCCCACGTGCACCTGATCGATGAGCAGATGCGGTACGGTGCCGAGGATGCGTTCGCGCAACTCCACATCGAAGCCGTTCATGACGCTGACCACCACGGTCAGCACCAGCACACCCAGAGACAGCCCCGCCACCGAGATGCGGGTGATGAACGACGCGAACTGCCGGCGCCGGGTGCGTACATAGCGCCACGCGATCCACCACGCGGCGCTGTTGGCCCCAGCGCTCACAGCCGGCTGCTCATTGGATGCGCCCATCCACCATGCGCAGCACCCGATGCACGCTGCCGAGCAGGCTCTCGTCGTGGGTGACGATGACGAAGCCGATGCGGTGGGCATCGCTGAGCTCGCACATCAGGCCAAAGACCTGTTCGGCGGTATCGCGGTCGAGATTCCCGGTGGGTTCGTCGGCGAGCACTACCAGCGGCGAGCCCACCAGCGCACGAGCCACCGCCACCCGCTGGCGTTCGCCGCCAGACAGGGCCGCCGGCCGATGCTGCAGGCGCGGCTCCAGACCAACGGCCTGCAGCATCTCCCGGGCGGCTGCGGCGGCGCCGCGCGCGTCCAGCCCCCCAAGGCGCAACGGCATGGAGACGTTCTCCAGCGCCGAGAACTCCGGCAGCAGGTGATGCATCTGATAGACGAAGCCCATGTGCTGGTTGCGGATCCGCGCTCGCACCGACGGCGAGGCGGCCGTCATGTCGGCACCGCCGACGCGCACGCTACCGGCGTCAGGCTCGTCCAGACCAGCGAGCAAGTGCAGCAGCGTGCTCTTGCCAGACCCCGAGCGACCGATGATCGCAACCCGCTCCCCGGCTTCAACCGTCAGGTCTACTCCCTGCAAAACATTTAACTTATCAGGCCCTTGCGCGTAAGACTTGCACAAGCCGGCAGCTTCCAGAACCCGATCATTCATGGGCGAGCACTCGCGAGGGCGCCAGGGTCGCGGCGCGCCAAGCGGGGTACAGGGTGCTGAGCACGCACAACCCCATGGCGGTGACGAGGATGCCGGTCAAATCCGTCGGGCGCACCTGTACCGGCAGGTAGGTGACGAAGTACTGATTCATCAGGTCGAGTTGCAGCAACTGGGTGACCCACTGGTAGAGGTCGGGGAGCGCCAGCGCGATCGCCGTCCCGGCGACCGCGCCGGCGGCGATGCCGAGCCCGCCAAGCAGCACGCCGAGCAGCACGAAGGCGCCGACGATGGTGCCGGTGCCACTGCCCAGGGTGCGCAGGATGGCGACATCACCGCTGCGCTGGTTCACCACCATGACCAGGGTCGAGACCAGATTGAATGCCGCCACCGCGACCAGGAACGACAGCAGCACGAACATGGTGCTCTTCTGCATGCCGATGGCCCGGTAGAGATTACCGTGGGTGCGCATCCAGCTCTGCGCCATCACCCGATCCCGCCCGAGTCGCGCCACGGCGGAACTTGCCACGGCGTCGGCGGTGAACAGATCATCGACCTTGAGCTGGTAGCCGTGAATACGCTCGCCGAGCCGGAACAACCGCTGCGCGTCCGCGAGATGCACGTAGGCGGCTCGGGCGTCGACCTCGGACTGAGAGTGGAGAATGCCAGTGACCGTGAAACGCCGCTGGCGCGGAAACACGCCCGCCGGTGTCACCGTGGCCGCAGGCAGAACCAGGGTGACGGTATCGCCGGCGGTCACCGCCAACTGACGCGCCACCCCCGCGCCGAGGATCACCTGGAAAGCGCCCGGCTCGAGCACCGCGCCCGCACTGACGTGCCGGGCGAACGCCGACACCTGTTGGTGCTGCAGCGGATCGATCCCGGCAATCGACACCCCGGTGACGCGATCACTCACCGCGGCCAGACCAGCGCCCTGGATGATCGGCGCGATGCCCTCGACCCCGGGAATCTGCGCCAGGACGTCGACGTCCGCGGGGTCCACCAGCAACGGCGACCGGCCGTACACGGACAGGTGCGGCAGCACCCCGAACACCCGCTGCTCCAATTCACGCTCGAAACCGTTGATCACCGACACGACGATGACCAGCACGGCAACGCTCAGCGCCAGGCCGCTGACGGCGACCAGGCTTATGAAGGACAGCGTGCTACGACGGGAGAACGCGTAGCGCCCGCCCAGAGCGAAGGTTACGGCTAGATTCACAGAATGCGTACGTCAGGCGAAGGCGCGATGTTAGCACGCCGGGATCGATCGAAATGGGGCAACCGGAAGGGCCGGCCCGAGTGGCTACAGAGTGCGGCCCTGAGTCTGCGAGTTGCTGCGGGTGGCATCGGATCCGAGCGCCGCGGCTGCGGCGTTACCGCGCCGCGTCTGGGGCCGCTCGGCCGCGCTGTCGCAGGCGTTGGGATCGCCGCCGCAGACATCGCATTCCATGTTCATGCCCAACGCTTTCATCCCGCCGCAACTGCCGGCAATGGGCTTACGCCCGAACATGACACCAACGGACATGCCCCCAACGATCACCAACATGAATAAGAAAGCCAGGATTGCGGTGGCCACGACAGCACCTCTCTTGTTTTGCAGGCGCCTGATTCAATCAAGCAGCGCCGACTCGAAAGAGGGAGTATACCGTTCCTCGAGCCCATTTTCGCCCCTGACGATGAACATCGCAGCAAGGCCATGGGTATTCGCGAAGGCCAGCCCTTCGGCCTCGCCCAGCACGTTCAACAGCGTCGCGTAGCCATCGGCCCACATGGCCGAAGGATGGATCACCGATACCGAGGCGGTATCGTGGGCGATGGGATGGCCGTTGCGGGGATCGACGGTATGAGAGTAGCGGTGCCCATCCTGCTCCAGAAAGTTGCGATAATCACCTGAGGTGGCGATGCTGCCGTCGGTGATGCGCACGATGCGCTGCACGCTGCCATGACGGGCCGGGTCCGGCACTTCCACCCCCACTCGCCACGCCTGATTCGACGGGCTCAGCC
>JBLRXD010000011.1:0-5367 GCA_047920935.1 Pseudomonadales bacterium
AGATCGCTGCCGCCGAGGTGTGTGCGGCGGGTAGTGGCAGAGCGGTCGGGGGCGGTCGCCGCCCGGGGAAGGCGTTCGGGGCGTTCAGGCACGCAGGCTCCTGGCAGGCATCGCTTTCATGGAAAACTCCGCTTTTCCTCAAGCGACCGCGGCGGCCGCAGGCCGCTTGGTCGCTCCTACAGGCGGTAGGGAATTGGCGGTTCACCGAGGTGGGAGGCCAGCACGCGCTGTGCGTCGGCCACGAACTCGGCGACCAGCGGGCGGGTGTCACGCGGGTCGATGATGTCCTGGCCGGTGGCTTCGGCGGTGCGGAACGGTGAGGCCAGCGCGTTGAGCCGCGCTTCGATCTCGGCACGCTTGGCCGCGGGATCGGCAGCCGACTCGATCTCTCTGCGATAAGCGGCCGAGGCGCCGCCGGCGATGTGCATGGAACCCCAGTTCGCCGATGGCCAGGCGTAGCGGCGGAACATGCCGCTGGGCCGATGGTGGCATTGCCCGGCGACCCCGTAGAGCCTGCCGACCACCACCGTGAGCCAGGGATTGCGGCTCTCGCATACCGCCTGCACCAGCCGCGCGCCGGCGCGCTCGATCCCCGCCAGTTCCGACTCCAGACCCACCATGAATCCGGGCTCGTCGGCGAACGAGATGATGGGCAGGTGGAAGGTTTCACACAGCTGGATCAGGCGCACCACCTTGGCGCCCGCGGCGACGTCGGTGGTTCCGCCCTTGTGCCGGGGATTGTTGGCCATCACCCCCACCGGATAGCCATCGACCCGGCCAAGGCCGGTGATGCGGGCGGCACCGTAGAGCGGGGAGATCTCGAAGAAACTGTCGCGGTCGAGCACCGCCTCGAGAATGCGGTGGGCATCGTAGACCTTACGTCGCTCCCGGGGGATGACGGACAGCAGCGATTCGTCGCGCCGCGTCACCGGATCGTCGCTGGCAATGCGCGGCGCCATCTCCCAGACGCTGCTTGGCAGGTAGGAGAGGAACTGCCGGATCAGCTCGAAAGCATGGGCCTCGTCCCGGGCCAGGTTGTCGATCACACCGCTCTTGCGGGCGTGTACCTGATCGCCACCCAGATCTTCCTTGGTGATGTCGTAGCCGAGCGCGGCCTTCACCACCGGCGGGCCGCCGGGGAACAGCTGGCTGGTGCCCTTCACCATCAAATTGAAGTGCGCCAGGCAGGCATTGATGGCCGGCAGCCCCGCCACCGAACCCATGACCGCGGACACCACCGGCACCCGACTCAGCAGCGCCACGTCCACGGCAGACCAGACGTTGCCATCGGGCAGGTAGGTGCGGCCGATCTCCTCGAACGAGCGTACGCTGCCGCCGGCGGCATCCAGCAGGCGGACGTAGGGCAGCCGCCACTCCAGCGCCCGCCGGTTGGCCGGCAGTTCGCTGCCGAGCCCACCGGCGGAGCCGGCGGAGCCGCCCCGCACGGTGAAGTCGCCAGCGGTAATCACCGCCTGACGACCGGCGAGGCGGCCCATGCCTTCCACCGACGGCTTCGGCGTGAGGCCGGTAAGCAGCCCATCCTCATAGCTCGCCTGGCCCACCAGGCCCATGAACTCGCGGAACGATCCCGGATCCACCAAGCCATCGATGCGCTCACGCACCGTCAGCTTACCGCGCCCATGCTGGCGGCTGATGCCTTCCGGCCCGCCCATCTCCAGCGCGAGCCCACGGCGGCGCTCGAGTTCCTGCAGCTCTCGCTCCCAGCTCATGTCCAACGTCCCCCAGAAAAATGCAATGGAATCACCAAGCAGCCAAGGTAATGGGGGCTCCGGGGTATGCGCAACCTGGCAAGCGCGGGCGCCGCGACCCTAGCCACCGAACACCAGCCACTGATAGCCGAGGAAACTGGCCAGCAGGATGCCGCCCTCCACGCGGTTGATGCGGCCGCTGCTGCCCAGCCCGTAGGCCATGACGAACAGCGCCATGGTCAGCAGCACCATGGCCGGGACGTCGCGGGTCAGCACCTCGGGCTCGAAAGCACCGGGAGCGATGAGCCCCGGCAGCCCCAGCACCGCCAGGGAGTTGAAGGTATTCGAGCCCACCACGTTGCCGATGGCGATGTCGTCCTCCTTCTTCAGGGCGGCAGCCACGCAGGCGGCGAGTTCCGGCAGGCTGGTGCCCAGGGCGACTATCGTGAGGCCGATGACCAGGTCGCTGACGCCAAAGCGCCCGGCGAGATCGACGGCCGCCGCCACCAGCAGCTGGGAACTCGCCAGCAGCACCACGAACCCGGCCAGCAGCCACAGCAGGGCGCGCAGGTTGCCGACGGGCTCACGACCATCGTCGGCCGGCTCGCCCACCAGTTGCGGCTCGATGCCTTCGAGCCGACCGCGATGCGCGACGGATATCATCCAGTACATCATGGCGACGAACGCCAGCAGCAACAGAACACCGTCTACGCGATCGATCCGGCCATTGCTGAGCAGCACCCACCCCGTCAGGTTGGCCGCCAGGAGAATGGGCAACTCCCGGCGGAGTACCGTCGACTGCACCGTCAGCGGCCGGATCACCGCAGCGATGCCGAGGATGAGCGCGATATTGGTGATGTTGGAGCCGATGGCGTTGCCGATGGACAACCCCGGATTGCCCTGCCAGGCGGCCATGCTCGACACCAGCATTTCCGGTGCGGAGGTACCGAAGCCGACGATGACGATGCCGATGAGCAGCGGCGACACCCGCAGGTTGCGCGCCAGCACCGAGGCTCCGAACACGAAGCGCTCGGCCGAGACGATCAGCAGCACCAACCCGACGGCCAGATAAACCAACGACAGGCCCACGCCCACCTCTTAACGTACATCGCGTCGAAGCGCGCCCGGGCCATGAGATCATAGTCCGGCCAACAGGTACACGCAGGAGGCGGCTTATGATCGACGTAAACCCCGATACCGTCTGCTTCATCATCAACAAGGCGCGCGAGTTTCACGCCAAGGAGCAGGTGTCGATTCCCGAAGTACCTGACAGCCCGGCAGACGACTGGGCGCGCCAGGTTTTGGCCGACCACGTCGGCGACTTCACTTACGACGAACTGCGATCGACCATCGAGGATCTGGAACCCGATCAGCAGGTGTGTCTGGTGGCCCTGATGTGGCTTGGGCGCGGTGATTTCACCCTGGAAGACTGGCCGGAAGCGGTATCAACGGCACTCGATGCCCACAACGCGCGCACCGCCGACTACCTGATCGCCACGCCCCTGGTCGCCGACTATCTGGAAGAAGGCCTGAACCTGCACGGCTACGAGTGCGACTGACCGGCGCTCAGAGCTTGCGCACCAGCAGGCTGCCGATGGAGTAGCCCGCGCCGAACGAGCAGATGACGCCGTGATCGCCCGCCTGGAGATCCTGATGATGCAGGCAGAACGCGATGATGGAGCCGGCGGATGCGGTGTTGGCGAACTCGTCCAGCACCACAGGGGCTTCTTCCTGACTGGCGTCGCGCCCCAGCAAGCGCCGCACGATGAGTTGATTCATGTTGAGGTTGGCCTGATGCAGCCACCAGCGCCTGACGTCGGAGGTAGTGAGCCCGTGGGCGCTGATCTGGCTCTCCAGGTGCTCGGCCGCCATGGGGCAGACTTCCTTGAACACCTTGCGGCCGTTCTGGTGAAACAGGTTCGCGACGCCGAATGGGTCGGTATCCTCGGCGCGCGCCACGTAGCCGAAATTCGACCGAATGTTGTTGGAGTACAGCGTCTGGGCCTTGCTGCCCAACACCTGATAGCGGTGCGGCGCCACGGCCGCGTCCGCCCGCTCCAGCACCACGGCGGTGCTGACGTCGCCGAAGATGAAATGGCTGTCCCGGTCGGTGTAGTTGACCTGGGGCGAGGTCAGTTCCGGGTTGATCACCAGCACCGCATTGGCCGACCCCGCTTTGATGGCGTCCACCGCGCGCTGCAGCGCAAAGGTCGCCGCCGAGCAGGCGACCAGCATATCGAAACCGAACCCTGCGATGCCCAGCGCGTGCTGAACCTCGATGGCGATGGCGGGATAAGAGCGTTCGGTGTAGGCGCAGGAGACGATCACCATGTCTACCTCGGCGGCAGTGCCGTCCGCGCGCAGTCGGCCCGCGGCGGCCAGCGCCGGGCGCGCCGAGTTGAGGGCAATCTCCGCCTGATGGGATAGTTCGTCCTCGCTTCGGTGGGGAATGCGCGGTCGCATGCGGGTGATGTCGAGAATGCCGTCCTTCACGTAGGCGTAGCGGCTGCCGATGCCCGAAGCCTTGTCGATGAATTCGGCGCTGGAAAGCGGTTTCGCAGCCAACTCGCCCCGGGCGATGGCCTGCTGATGCTCGCTGTTGTACCGCTCGGCCCAGGCGTTGTAGCTGGCGACCAGTTCCGCGTTGCTGATGCGGTGCTCGGGCTTCCACAACCCCACGCCGCTGATGACCACCTCGTTCATCGACCCCTCCTGCAGCGCCGACCTCCTGCCGGCGCGTTAGTGTAAAGGCAAACGGGAGATCAGGGGATGGCTCGGTATCCGTCGGTGATGCCCTTGGTGAACACGCCGACGGCGTCGTGAGCGTGCAGGCTTTCGTGGTGCTCGATGCGCACCCAATAATCGGCCAGCCGCGGGTCGAGGGCGAGATTGCCCTTGAGTTTGCGACCGGCATCTTCGATGAACATCAGGTTCTGACCGTTGAGCCGCGCGAACTCCTGCTCGTCTTCGCGCTTCACCGCCGTCTGCACCGGCGTCTTCAGAATGGCTTCCACTTCGTCCACCAGATCGGTGATGGGGAAGGTTTCCAGACCGTCGCTGAGCCGCACCAGGATCCGCGCGGTGCTGCGTTGGCTGTGCGGCGTCGCCATGATGCCCTGCTCGGTGCCCAGCCAGGCCGCGACCTCGCTGGCCGGAACCGAGCCGCTGCTGCCGAAATCCTGCTCGAACTGACTCTGAATGAGCTGCCGGGCGAGCGCCGCCGAGCACGGGCAGGTGGACGAATACTGCACCGCAACCTGCAGCTCGAGCACGACCTCACCCTGATGGAGGGTGCCGCGGATGGTGACCGGGTAGGAATTCCAGCCGGAGTTGTCGCTGACCAGCGCCTTGCGGCGCAGGAAGTAGTCGAAATCGAACTGCACGAACGCCTGGGTGCTGAGATCCCGATGCGACTCGAGGACGCTGGAGAGCATGAGTTTGAGGCCCGCGGCGGACAGCGGCCGGGTCTCGGAGTGCTCGTCGAGGATCAGGTACAGGCGGGACATGTGAATGCCCTTGGCCAGTTCGTCCGCCAGATCGACGAAGATCTGCACCCGGCTCTGCACGTGCCGCACCGCCTTGCCATCACGCAACAGAAGCGGCTGATGAATGCCGCTCATCCCCACCCAGTCGAGGGTTTCCAGGGGCGTCTGCAGGG
>JBLRXD010000011.1:5377-32920 GCA_047920935.1 Pseudomonadales bacterium
CGCGATGCGGGGCGGTTCCCAGCCAAGCTTCCCAATCCAGGGTCTCCAGCGGGCCTTGCAGGGCGTGGCGGGCCACGTCCGGCATGTCGTTCACCGCGATGAGCTCGGGTCTGTTCATGTGCTGTCCTGACGCCCCCTGACCGGGCATTGTAACCAATGGTAACGGCGCTGCCCATGGCAGGCCAGATGCCCTCCGACCGGGTTCGCCTCAATCCCGGAGGGACGCGCGTTCGGCATCCGTCAGTTGCCGGGCCTCCTCTTCCAGCATCACCGGAATGCCGTCGCGAATGGGATAGGCGAGCCCGCTGGCCCGACACCACAGCTCGTCCTGCTCTTTGCGGTAAACCAGCGAGGCTTTGGTCACGGGGCAAACCAGGATTTCGAGCAATTTCGAGTCGACGGGCACTAGCTTCCCTCCATCAGGGCTTGAACGGATCCTTCAGCACGATGGTTTCCTCACGGTCGGGGCCGGTGGAAATGATGTCGATGCTGACGCCCACCGCCTCTTCGAGACGCCGCAGATAGGTCTGGGCGTTGGCCGGCAGGTCGTCGAAACGCCGGATGCCGAGGGTGGAGTCGTGCCACCCGGGAATATCCTCGTAAACGGGCGTGATGCCCGCGTAGTACTCGTTACCGAACCGCGCCACGCCCCGCAGACCCTCCGGGGTCTGGTAATCGACGCACACGCGGATGGTGTCGAGGCCGTCGAGCACGTCGAGCTTGGTGATGCACAGCCCGGAAACGCTGTTGATGTGCACGGCCTGACGCAACGCCACCGCGTCGAACCAGCCGCAACGGCGCGCTCGCCCGGTGGTGGAGCCGAACTCGCGGCCGCGCTCGGCCAGGCGCTGGCCCACATCGTCGAACAGCTCGGTGGGAAACGGACCAGACCCGACCCGGGTGGAGTACGCCTTGGTAATGCCGAGCACGTAGTCGAGATACCGGGGGCCGAAGCCGCTGCCGACCGCGGTGCCGCCGGCGGTAGTGTTCGATGAGGTCACGAACGGATAGGTGCCGAGATCCACATCGAGCATGGCGCCCTGAGCGCCTTCGAAAAGGATGTTCTGGCCGTCTTCACGCATCCGGTGGAGCAGCGGCACGATGTCGCTGACCATGGGCCGGATCTGCTCCGCCACCACCGCGCACTGATCGAGGGTCTGGTTGAAATCCACCGCCTCGGTCTTGTAGTACTCGGTGAGCATGAAGTTGTGATACTCCATCACTTCCGCCAGCTTCGCAGCAAAATTCTGCCAGTAGTAGAGATCCCCGAGACGCACCCCGCGGCGGGCCGCCTTGTCCTCGTAGGCCGGGCCGATGCCGCGGCCGGTGGTGCCGATCTTCTGTTCACCTCGAGCCTTTTCGCGCGCCACGTCGAGCTTGACGTGGTAAGGGAGAATCAGCGGGCAGGCGGGGCTGATTCGCAGCCGCTCCCGCACCGGCACGCCGCGCGCTTCCAGACCGATGATCTCCTCGAGCAACGAGTTGGGCTCGAGCACCACGCCGTTGCCGATGAAGCACTGCACGTGGGGGTGCAGGATGCCGGAAGGGATCAGATGCAGGACGGTCTTCTCACCATCGATGACCAGGGTGTGGCCTGCGTTGTGGCCGCCCTGAAAGCGCACCACGGCGGCCACCTTCTCGGTCAGCAGGTCGACGACTTTTCCTTTGCCTTCATCACCCCATTGGGTGCCGATAACAACGACATTGCGGCCCATCAGTGCTTGCTCGCTCGCTTAGGTCAGCGGTCGGACGGACCAGACCCCGTCGACCTCGGTGAGAATTCGATCGCAGCGCGCGGGCGGCTGCTCGTGTTGGGATAGCGCGGCAACGACGATTTCCCCGCCGCTGCGCAAGTTCTTCTGGGCCGCCAGCAGCCGCGTGCGCCCCTCGGCGTCAGCCCCCACCCACGGCGCCCAGATGGCCCCCTCTGCAGCCAGGCCGCGATGCAGCAACTGCTTCAGGCTGATATCGAAGCCGGTGGCCGGGCGGGCGCGCCCGAAAGCGGCGCCGATGCCGTCGTAGCGACCGCCTCGCGCGATGGCACTGCCGTGGTGCAACTGAAAGGCCGAGAATACCGGGCCGTTGTGGTAACCATAGCCCGCCAGTTCCGCCAGGTCGAAACGCAACTCCACCTCGGGGCACCGGGAGGCCACCAGATCCGCCAGGGTGTCGAGCGCGTTCAAGGCAGCGCCCACCGCAGCCGGCGACTCGGCCAGCGCCTTGCGAGCATCGTCGAGCACGCTGCGGCGCCCCATGAGCGTCGGCAGGCGCGCGACCTGATCTGCGCCTGCGCGAACACCGAGAATTTCCGCGATGTCGGTTTCCGACTTGCTCTGCACGGCGGAGAACAGCGCCTGCTGCTGCTCCGACCGAAGCTCCATGGGCTCGACCAGACCCTGGTAGATGCCCATGTGCCCCAGCACCAGCACCAGCGCCTCGACGCCGAGCGCCCGCAGCACGCCCACCAGCAGCGCAATGACCTCGGCATCGGCCTCGAGCGACTCGCTACCGAAAATCTCGGCGCCCGCTTTCAATGGTACCCGGGTGTCGAGCACCACGGCGGGGTTGGCGTGAACCACGGGGCCCGCGTAGCAGAGCCGCTGCACCCCTTCCACCGGCAGGCTGTGCGCATCGATCCGCGCTGCCTGAGATGTCATGTCGGCGCGCACGCCCAGCATTCTGCCGGTGCGCTGATCGACTACCTTCAGAGTCTGCAGATCCATGTCGGTGCCGGTGCCCACCAGCAGCGCATCCAGATACTCGATGACCGGTGGATCCACGTAGTCGAACCCCCAGCTGCGGAACACGTCGAGCACCCGACGGCGAACCTGCTCGAGCTCCCAAGCGGCAGGCGGCAGTAATTCGTCGACCCCTTCGGGCAATCGCCAGTGCTGATGTGTGATCAATCTATCCGCCTATCGAACCAGGTAGAGCAGGAAGGTACCGGTGAGCATGCAGAAAAAGCCGACGGCACGCATGGTGCCGTCGTCTACTTCAGCCAATGATAAAGCCATCCTGCGCCATCTGCGCGGATACAAGAAAGGCAAAATGCCTTCAATGATCAACACCAGGCACAAGGCTACACCCAGGTCCCTCCACATGGTGGCCTCGCCCCAATCGCTCTAGGAAGCGATCAGGACCCCCGATCGAGATACTTGAAGAACTCGCTCTTGGGATCCAGCACCAGGAAGTCGCTCTTGTCTTTGAAGATATTCGTGTACGCGTTGATGCTGCGATAAAACTGATAGAAGCCCGGATCGATGCTGAACGCTTCCGAATAGATGGCCGCGGAGCGTGCGTCGCCGTCACCGCGGATCTGCTCGGCCTGCTTGTAGGCCTGAGCTTCGATCACCACGGTCTGCCGCTCGGCGTCGGCGCGGATGCCCAGCGCCAGCTCGCGACCGGTGGCCCGAAACTGACGCGCCTCGATGTGACGCTCGGAGTTCATGCGCTCGTAAACGGCCGACGATACCTCGGTCGGCAGATCGATGCGCTTGACCCGCACGTCGATGACCTCGATCCCCGCCGCCTGGGCCATGACCTGGTTGAGTCGGGTGGTCAGGTTGTCCATGAGCTCGTCGCGCTGGCCGGACACCACCTCGTGCATGTCACGCCGGCTGATCTCGTTGCGCAACCCCTCATTGATGCGCTCCTGGAGGATGCGCTGCCCGATCTGCTCGTCGAAGCGGGTGGCTTCGTAGTAGCGCAGCACGTTGCCGATGCGCCACTTCGCGAACGAGTCGACGATCAGCGGCTTTTTCTCGAGGGTGTAGTAGGTTTCCGAGGGGGAATCCAGGGTCAGCACCCGGCCGTCGGCCTTGAAGATGGTCTCGGCGATGGGCATCTTGAAATGCAGGCCGGGCTTCACATCGGCCTCGCTCACGGCGCCGAAGCGCAGCAGCACGGCCCGCTCGGTCTCGTGCACCGTGTAGATGCTGTTCATGAGCAGCGTGATCGCCGCGACACCCAGAACGATGATAATGAGATTGCGCAGATTCATGACGTTCCTCTAATCCTTTACCGGGTGTCCCGGACTCGCCCATTGGAAATTCGATCGTTCAGCTCGCGGACGATGGAATCGGCGATGTTGCGAACGTTGTCCTGGGTTACTCCAGCGGTACCGGTGGTGCCCGCCTGCTGAGTCATTCGGTCGAGCGGCAGATACATGATGTTGTTGCCGTTCTCGGCGCCGATCATGACCTTGGTGGTGTTGCTCAGCACCGTCTCCATGGCGTCGATGTAGAGCCGGTCACGGGTAACGTCGGCAGCCATGGCGTACTCGGCGTACAGCTTGCCAAAGCGATTGGCTTCACCCTCCGCCCGCGCCACCACCCGGTCGCGATAACCATTAGCCTGCTCGATGACCCGCTGAGCCTCACCACGTGCTTCCGGAATGATGCTCTCGGCGTAGGCGTTGGCCTCGTTGATGAACCGCTGTTCGTCCTCCTTGGCCTTCTGCACGTCGTTGAACGCATCGGCCACCTGAGCAGGCGGCGCGCTGCGGTCGATGTTGACCTTGTCCAGGCGCACGCCGGTACCGTAGTTCTGCAGGTAAGACTGCAGGCGCTCCTGCACCTCCACCGCAATGGCCTCGCGGCCGGCGGTGATGACATCGTCCATCACCGAGCTGCCCACCACGTGACGCAGCGCGCTCTCCGTGGCCTGAGTCAGGCTGGCTCGCGGGGTGCGCACGTTGACCAGAAAAGCCACGGGATCGTCGACCACGAACTGTACCGTCAGCGCCACATCGACGATGTTCTCGTCTTCGGTGAGCATCAGCGCCTGGTGGCTGTGGGAATTCACCCTGGTGACGTTGACCTTCTCCACCACATCGATGATGGGCGGATTCCAGTGCAGGCCGGGCATCACCACCTGCTCCTGGACGGCGCCAAAGCGGAACACCACGCCCCGCTCGCCCTGATCGATCTGATACAGACCGAAGAAACCGTAGGCCAGCAGGGCCACCACCAGAATCAGCCCGAGGATGCCGTAGTTCACGCCGGCGCCACCACCGCCGGAGCCACCGCCGAATATGCCGGCGAGCTGGGCCTGCAGCTTCTTGAACGCCTCATCCAAATCGGGCGGGCCCTGATCCCCGCGGTTTCCCCAAGGATCCTTGCCGCCGCCTGGCTCGTTCCATGCCATCTGATATTCGCTCCTTCAACGACTCTTTTACTGCTCGAGTCTGAACCGGCCTGCTGGGCAGGCCAGAAATTCTAGGGGCCCCCTACTGGGGGCGCAACAAAAGCCGCCGGTTCCAACTCCGACGCCTGGGTCCGCCGGCCGAGGCGCGCCAGCAGATCCTGGTCGGCCTGGAGGGTCAGCGCCAGGCTGCCGTCTTCGCGGATCTGCTCGTCGAGCACCGCGCCGATGCCATACAGCCACGCGCGCGTCTTACCTTCTTCCGGCGCCAGCAGCACCTCGGTGGGGGCGGTTACCCCCAGACGGGCGCCAATGGCTTCGATCAAGCCCGCCAACCCGGCGCCACTCTTGGCGCTCACAGGCACCGCCACCCGGCCGCCGCCGAAGTTGCCGGCCGGGTCGCTGCCTTGCAGCGCATCGATCTTGTTCAGCACCATGATGGTGGGGATCTTCTGCGCGCCGATTTCTTCCAGCACGCTTTCCACCTGGCGAACCCGCTCGTCCGCATCCTCGGCGCTGACGTCCACCACATGCAGCAACAGATCGGCGTTGGCCACCTCTTCCAGGGTCGCCTTGAAGGCCTCCACCAGCGAGTGCGGCAGGTTGCTGATGAACCCGACCGTGTCCGCCAGCACCACGTCGCCCACGCCGGGCACGTTCAGGCGCCGCATGGTGGGGTCGAGGGTGGCGAACAGCTTGTCTTCGGCCATCACGTCGGCAGCCGTCAAGGCGTTGAACAGCGTCGACTTGCCGGCGTTGGTATAGCCGACGAGTGACACGGTGCGCACGTGGCCGCGCTGCCGCCGTCGCCGGCCCTGCTGCCGGCGCCGCGCCACGGTGATGAGTTTCTTCTGCAGATTCTTGATGCGCTCGGACAGCATTCGCTGGTCCATCTCGAGCTGGGTCTCGCCGGCGCCGCGCAGGCCGATGCCGCCCTTCTGGCGATCCAGGTGCGTCCAACCGCGCACCAGACGCGTCTGAGCGTGACTCAGTTGCGCCAGCTCGACCTGCAGCTTGCCCTCGTAGGTGCGCGCCCGGTCGGCGAAAATGTGCAGAATCAGCTCGGTGCGGGTGAGTACCCGACACTCCAGACGCTCCTCGAGATTGCGCTGCTGACCCGGCGACAGGGCGTGGTTGACCAGCAGCAGGTCGGCCTCGAGCTCGGCCATTACCGCCGCCAGCTCCTCAAGCTTGCCTTCGCCCACGTACCAGCGCGGGTGCGGCGCAGCCCGGCTCGTGGTCACCACCTGCGCAACTTCGATGCTGGCGGTGCGCGCCAACTCGGCACACTCCGCCGCCGTATCGGCGCTGCCTTCCGCGCCCGGCTTCTTGAAGTTGACGTGTAGCAGCACGGCTTTGCGGCCGGCCTCGGGACGTTCAAAAAACAAACTCACTCCTCAGCGGCGCACCCGTGGCCTTCGCGAGGCGAGGAGCTAGCGCGCTGTCAGTTGGTGGGTGGCTCGTCCGCTGGAACATTCTGAGGGGCCAGTTTGACGTTCCTGGATGGTACCACCGTGGAGATGGCGTGCTTGTACACCATCTGGCTCACTGAATTTCGCAACAGAACCACGAATTGATCGAAAGACTCAATCTGCCCCTGCAGCTTGATGCCATTCACCAGGTATATAGACACCGGAATCCGCTCTTTTCTCAGCGTGTTCAGATAAGGGTCTTGTAGTGAATGCCCTTTTGACATGGCGGCCTCCTTTTAGTGCCCTCAGGCGGTACCCTCAGGCCATGCTGCTGGGCGCTTTCTGAGCGGCGGGCGCTGCGGTCGTTGTTGTTCTCTTCCAGCAAATATGGAGCCACCCTCAGGAGATTTCAAGGTGGCAGAGACGGCCAATACGTTCCGCTAGCAATTGCGCCTCCCCCCAGTGCAGGCGCGCCATGTGGGGCCAACTGCGCAGCCAGGTGAGCTGCCGCTTCGCCAGCTGACGGGTCGCAGCGATGCCACGCAGGGCAAGTTCTTCCTGATCGCCCTGGCCTTGCAGGTACTCCCACACCTGGCGATAGCCCACAGCGCGCATGCTCGGCAGCTCCAGCGACAGATCGCCGCGAGCGCGCAATGCGGCCACCTCTGCGACCAGTCCGGCCTCCAGCATGGCGCGAAACCGCACCTCGATGCGGCGCTTCAGCTCGCCGCGACTCTCCGGAAGGATGGCGACCTCTTGCAGACGCGCCCCCAGCCGCTGGCAGGCGCTGCTGCCAGCGTGCTCCTGCCACCATTGCGAGATGGGGCTGCCGGTGAGGCGGTACACCTCCACAGCCCGCTGAATGCGGGTGTGGTTGTTGGGGTGCAGCCCCCGGGCGGCGACGGGATCCACCCGCAGCAACTCGGCATACAACCCGGCCCAGCCATCGCGCTCTGCCTCCGCCAGGATGGCAGCGCGCATCCCGGCATCCGCGGGCGGCAGCTGCGCCAGCCCCTCACGGAATGAGCGCAGATAGAGCATGGTGCCGCCCACCAGCAGCGGCAATCGGCCGGCGCCGAGAGCCGCCCGCACCGCCGCGTCGGCGTCGGCCACGAAGTCGGCGGCAGAGTAGGGTTCGGCGGGGTCGCGGACGTCCACCAGCGCATGTGGATACTGCGCCAGCAACTCGCGGGGCGGCTTGGCGGTGCCGATGTCCATGCCCCGGTAAACCATGGCGGAATCCATACTGATCAGCGCCACCGGGTAACGATCGGCCAGCGCCAGGGCGACGTCGGTCTTGCCCACCGCGGTGGGGCCGGCGAGGGCGAGCACCAGCGGCAACGAGCCGTTCACTGGCCTCGCAGAAACAACGCGTCGAGATCGGCCATGGACTGCACCAGATACGTAGGCCGGCCGTGATTGCACTGGCCGGCGTTGTCGGTGCGCTCCATGTCGCGCAGCAGCGCGTTCATTTCCGCCAGGGTAACGCTGCGATGGGCGCGCACCGAGCCGTGGCAGGCCATGGTGCCCAGCAACTGCTCCTGGCGCGCGGCCAGCCGCTGGCTGCTGCCGTATTCCTGACAATCCGCCAGAATGTCCCGGGCCAGCTGCGCCATGTCGCCCCGCGCCAGCAGCGCCGGTACCTCGCGAACGGTCACGCTTTGCAGCCCGCTGCGGTCGAGCACCAGGCCGAACGCAGCGAGATCATCGGCGAGTTCCTCCACCAGATCCGCATCTGCCTCGGCAACCTCCAGCACCACCGGCACCAGCAGGCGCTGCCGGGGCACCTCGCTGTCGGCCAGTTGCGCCTTGAGACGCTCGTAGGTGATGCGCTCGTGGGCCGCATGCATATCCACCAGCACCAGCCCCTGGGCATTCTGCGCCAGGATGTAGACCCCATGGAGTTGGGCCAGGGCGTAGCCGAGGGGCGGCAACTCACCGGACGCGGCGGACGCGGCACGCCCGGCCGGGAAAGGATCGGCCGCGGCAGGATCGGCCAGCGCCGCCAGCGGGTTGCGCGCCCGCTGCTCGGCCACCGCCTGAGCAAAACTGCCTGGCGCCAGGCGCTCGGCATCCTCGGCCCAGCCTAGCCGAGACTGGGTCGGCACCTGAGCAACCCGGAACGGGCCCGCCGGGCCGACGGCGGCAATGGGCAGCGCCCCAGGCAGGGGCGCGACGGCAACATCCGCCGGCTGCGGCCGCACGCCGCGCAACGCGCGGTTGAGATTGCCGAATACGAAGTCGTGCACTGCCCGAGCGTCGCGAAAGCGCACCTCGTGTTTGGTCGGGTGCACGTTCACGTCCACCGCACCGGGCGGCAGCTCGAAGAACAGCACGAACACCGGATGGCGCCCGTGAAAGAGCACGTCCCGGTAGGCCTGGCGTATGGCGTGCGCCACCAGCTTGTCGCGCACCACTCGGCCGTTGACGAAAAAATACTGCTGATCGGCCTGGCTGCGGGACTGGGTCGGCTGACCGACCCAACCATGCAGCCGCAGCTCGCCGCGGCTTTCGTCCACCACCACGGCGCGCTCGACGAATTCGCCGGAAAGGACTCGCGCCAGCCGCGCTTCCGGAGGCCCGGCCGGCAGCGTCAGCCCACTTCGGCCAGCGCCTTGGACGAGCTCGAAGGCAACGTCGAACCGCCCCAGCGCGACGCGGCGGATGACCTGATCCACCTGATTCTGCTCGGTGCGCTCGGTCTTGAGGAATTTGCGCCTGGCAGGGGTGTTGAAGAACAGATCAGCCACCTCGACGGTGGTGCCCTGGGGGTGCGCGGCCGGACCGAACGAACGTTCGGCACCGCCCTCCACCTCGATGGCGTAGGCCATGTCGGCGCCGACAGCCCGAGAGGTGATCTTCACTCGGGCCACGGCAGCCATGCTGGCCAGGGCCTCGCCGCGAAACCCGAGGCTCGCCACCCCGAGCAGATCTTCGGCACTGGTGATCTTGCTGGTGGCATGCGCGGACAATGCCAGGCGCAGGTCGTCGGCATGGATGCCGTCGCCGTCGTCGCGCACCGTCACTCGCTTCACCCCACCGAGTTCGGTGCTCACCCGAATGCTGCGAGCGCCGGCGTCGAGACTGTTCTCGACCAGCTCTTTCACCAGCGACGCCGGCCGCTCCACCACCTCGCCGGCCGCAATCTGATTGGCGACGAGGATGCCTAGCTCGTGGATGCGCGCGCTCATGAGACCGGCACGATACCCTCAGCCGGCAGGAATGACGAGTGTCTGTCCCACCCGGATGACGTCGCTGCTGAGATTGTTGACCTCGCGAAGTCGCCGCGTGCTGGTGCCGTGGCGCGCGGCGATCTGCGACAGGGTATCGCCGTTGGTGATGGTGTAGCGCCGCCCGGCGCCGTTGCGCTGCGCCGCCAGCAGCGTGCCCAGCGGGGCGTGGGTTTCCATGTAGCTGCGGATGCCGGAGGCGAGCGCGGTGGCCAGCCGCTCCTGATGTTCCGCCGTATTCAGGCGCCGCGCCTCGCCCGGATTCGAGATGTAGCCGGTCTCCACCAGGATGGAGGGCATGTCCGGGGCCTTGAGCACCACGAAACCCGCCTGCTCCACCCGGTCTTTGTGCAGTTTGGTGACCCGCGACAGGTGCCCCAGGATCTGGGCACCCACCTCAATGCTGGCGGAGCGGTTGGCGTCCATGGAAAGGTCGAGCAGCACATGGGCGAGCATGTCGTCTTTGTCGCCCAGGCTCACGTCGCCCACGCCGCCGATGAGGTCCGAGCGGTTCTCCTTCTCGGCCAGCCAGCGGGCGGCTTCGCTGGATGCGCCGCGCTCCGACAGCGTGTAAACCGATGCTCCGGTGACATGGGGGCTCTTGAAGGCGTCGGCGTGCACCGACACGAACATGTCGGCGCGATGGGAGCGGGCAATCCGCACCCGCTCCTGCAGGGGCAGGTAGTAGTCGCCATCACGCACCAGCACGGCCTTGAAGCCCGGCATGGCGTTGACGCGAGCCGCCAACCGACGGGCGATGCTGAGCACCACGTCCTTCTCGAGAATGCGATCGGGACCAAGGGCGCCAGGATCCTCACCGCCGTGACCGGCGTCGATGGCGATCACCACGTCGCGGTTCTCGGTTGGCCGGGGCGGCGGTGGTGGCGCGCGCCGTGGCTGACCACCGCCGTGCAGATCCACCACCAGCCGATGGCCGTAGGGCGCCACCGGCTGCAACGCGAAGCTCTCGGGGCGCACCTTGCGCGCCAGATCGAGCACGACCCGATATTCGGAGCCACGCGGCGCGGCGCGCACGGCACGCAGGCTGCTGGAGCCGGCGGCGCTGTTGGCGGGATCGAAGCCGGGCCGGGCGCTGGTGTCGTACAGGTCGATCACCACCCGGTCGGGGTTCTCGAGGGTGAACAGCTCATAACGCACCGGCCCGGTCACGTCGAAGACCACCCGGGTGTAATTCGGCGCATCGTGCACGCGCACCCCTTCTACCCGGGCGGATGCCAGCGCCGTAGTGGACACCAGAGCCGCCACCAGGCCCGCGCTCAGCGCGGCCAGCAAGCGTCTATGCAAGCCCATAGATCTCAATCCGTCTGCCCTCACCCTCCACTTGCAGGCGCAACTCGATGTCTGGCGTCGGAAGCCGATCTTCGACGCGTTCGGGCCACTCCACCAGCTTCAGGGCATTGCTCTCCATCAATTCGTCGATGCCGATGAACTCGAGCTCAGCGCTATCGGCGATGCGGTAGAAATCAAAGTGATATACCACATAGTTCGGCAGTTCGTAAGGTTCCAGCAGCGTATAGGTAGGACTCTTAACGGAACCTGAATGGCCGAGGCCGCGGAGTACGCCCCGCACCAGCGTGGTCTTGCCCGCACCGAGGTCGCCGCGCAGGAACACCAACGCCGACGGCGGGAGCCGGGAGGCCAGCCGCCGGCCGAATGCCAGCGTGCTCGCCTCATCTTCGAGGAACGCGGATTCCGGGGCAGCCGGCCGCGTCAACGCTGGTGCTCCTCGGCGGCCAGGATGTCGATCATGGGGTGGAGCAGATCCATGGCCAGCAGGCTGCGCTGCCCCACGGCCGCAACGGCCCGATCGGCGGCGAAGCTGTGCAGGCAGGTGCCGGCTGCCGCAGCCGCCTCGGGCGTCAGCGCCTGGGCCAGCAAGCCGGCGATGATCCCGCTCAAGACATCGCCCATGCCTGCCGACGCCATGCCCGGGTTGCCATGGGCACAGACGCCCAGCAGCTCCGCCCTGTCGTCCGCCCCGTCGTCGGCCGCGGCGATCAGGCTGCCCGCACCCTTGAGCACCGCCACGCCGCGCACCAGCCGCGCCAGGGCGAGGGCGGCCGCGGGCCGATCGGATTGCACCGCCGCCACGTCCGAGCCCAGCAGCCGTGCCGCTTCGGCGACGTGGGGCGTGATGATGACCGGCCCTTGCAGCGCCACACTCAGGGTGGCGAGGTTGTTGAGCCCGTCCGCGTCCAGAACCGTGGGCAGGCCGGTCGACAGCGCTTCATCGAACAGCGACCGGCCCCAGGGCTGCTGCCCCAGCCCGGGGCCCACCACCAGGCAGCGGGCTTTGCCGAACACGGCGCGGCGCGCATCGGCATCGTCGGCATCCACCACCATGACCTCCGGGCGGCGCGCCAGGATGGCCGGTCGGTGTTCGGCGCGGGTGACCACGCTCACCATGCCGGCTCCCACCCGCAGCGCGGCTTCGGCGGCCATCAGGGTGGCGCCGCCCATGCTGTGATCGCCGCCCACCACCACCACGTGACCGAGTGCGTGCTTGTAAGCGTCGGCCTCCCGGCGCCGGGTTCGGTACGCCTCGGGCAGCTGCGGATAGCTGAGCCACGGGCAGCCACTCACGGCCCGATATACCGCGCTGGGCACCCCCAGATCGCGAAATATCACGTCGCCGGCATGGGACACGCCCGCCCCGGTGTAAAGCCCCAGCTTGCGGCCGATGAAGCACACCGTGGCACTCGCTCGCACCGCCTCGCCGGGCGCCGCACCGGTGTCGGCGCTGATACCGGTAGGCAGGTCGATGGCCAGCACCGGCACGCCGGACCGGTTGATGTTGGCAGCGCTGTCGGCGAAGGCGCCCCGCAGCGGGCCCTTCAGGCCGGTGCCGAGCAGCGCGTCGACCACTACGTCGGCGGAGATCGACGCGGGCGGGCCGGCCTGCGGGGCGACGCCGCGCTCGCCCGCCCAGTCGCGCGCCCGGGCAGCATCACCGGCCAACTCACCGGGATCACCCAGCTGCCACAGCACCACATCGAAGCCGCCTTCACGGGCCAAGCCGGCCAGGATGTAGCCATCGCCGGCGTTGTTACCCTTGCCGCAACACACCGCGACCCGCCGTGCCTCGGGCCAGCGATGCAGCAACTCGACAAAGGCGGCTCGACCGGCCCGCTGCATGAGCTCGAACCCGGGCATGCCGTGGTCGTGGATGGCGAGGCGGTCGAGCTCACGGCACTGGGCCGCCGTGTAGAGCGCGGGCAGTGAACTATGCGGCGTTTTCATGGCCACTATACTGGCGCGACAGCAAGCGGAATGGAACGCTCGGCAGTGGATCTGAACGCCCTCGCGGGGGATATCAAGGAGTGGGGCCGGGAGCTCGGTTTTGCCCAGGTGGGCATCACCGACACCGATCTGTCGGCTTACCGGGACAAAGTCCGGGCATCGCTGCAGAAGGGCCATCACGGCACCATGGGTTATCTGCAGCGCAATCTGGAGAAGCGCCTCGATCCGGCGGAGCTCGAGCCCGAAACCTGCCGGGTGATCGCGGCGCGCATGGATTACCTGCCGGAATCCAGCGACCCGCTGCGCATTCTCGGCGACCCCACCAAGGGCTACGTATCCCGCTACGCCCTGGGCCGCGACTACCACAAGGTGGTGCGGCGGCGGCTGGCGCGACTGGCGCAGCGCATCCAGCAGGCCGCGAACACCGCCGATGGCCGCTATCGCGCCTTCACCGACTCGGCGCCGGTACTCGAAAAAGCCCTCGGGGAGAAAGCCGGGCTGGGTTGGATCGGCAAGCACACCCTGCTGCTGAGCCGCGCGGGCGGATCGTGGTTCTTCCTCGGCGAGATCTACACCAACCTGCCCCTGCCGGTAGACCTGGTCGACCCGCAGGATCACTGCGGTAACTGCAAGGCCTGCATGACCGTCTGCCCCACCGGCGCCATCATCGGCCCGCGGCAACTGGACGCCCGCCGCTGCATCTCTTACCTGACCATCGAGCACAAGGGCAGCATTGCCGAGGAACTTCGCCCGCTCATGGGCAACCGCGTGTTCGGGTGCGACGACTGCCAACTCTATTGCCCCTGGAACCGGCACGCACCATTCACCGCCGAAAGCGACTTCTCGCCGCGCCACCAACTGGATCAGACCGATCTGCTGGCGCTGTTCGGCTGGAGCGAAGCGGAGTTTCTCACCCGCACCGAAGGATCGGCCATCCGCCGCGCCAGCTACGAGCAGTGGCAGCGCAACCTGGCCATCGCCATCGGCAACGGCCCACCCAGCGAAGCGGCCGTAGCGGCCCTGCGCGCCCGCCGCCCCGAGGCGACCGCGCTGGTGCGCGAGCACGTGGACTGGGCGTTGGCACGGTTGGCGAGCAAGGCCGGCTGAAGCCCGGCGGGCGCCGTCAGCTGGCGCCGCTGCCCGACTCGCCGGGGCGCCGATAACGGATGAAATGCTCGCGGTAGTAGCGCAGCTCCGCCACGGACTCACGCACGTCGGCCAGCGCGGTGTGCTCGTTCTTCTTGCTGAAACCGGCCACGAGATCCGGCCGCCAGCGCTGCACCAACTCCTTGAGGCTGCTGACGTCCACCATGCGGTAATGCAGGTAGCCTTCCAGAGTGGGCATGTAGCGGCTGAGAAAGCGGCGATCCTGCCAGATGGTGTTGCCGCACAGTGGCGAGCGCTGCTTCTCGACGTGCTTCTCGAGAAACGCCAGGGTAGCCGCTTCCGCCTCGCGCTCCGACACGCCCTGCTCCCGAACCCGCTGCAGCAATCCCGAAGCGCTGTGGTGGCTCTGATTCCAGTCGTCCATGGCCTCCAGCAGCGACTCAGACTGACGCACCGCCAGCACCGGCCCCTCCGCCAGCACGTTGAGCTCGCTATCGGTGATGAGGGTGGCGATCTCGATGATGCGCTCTTTGTTGGGGTCGAGCCCTGTCATCTCGAGATCCATCCAAACCAGATCTGCTGCCACGCCCGACTCCAATACACGTTAGTCGCCATTATCTACCCCACAGCCGAAACCGCTACCACTACGCCCCGGGCGCCTTCGAAGCCTTCACAGCCAAGCCTCGAGCAGCGCCCTGGATGCCACCTGCGTCAACAGTGGCTAACATAGGCGCCCTTGCCAGACTCGAGCCGAGGATCAACCGTGAGTGAAGCGCTACCGCAACTGCTGGAACCCGAGCACCTGGGGTCGACGCCGCGTTCCGGGCTGCTGCTCGTTCACATCGCGGAGGCGGCCGACTATCAAAGGGCCCACCTGCCAGGGGCGGTGCTGGTGGAGCCGCGGGCGTTGGTCAGCGGCCAGCCGCCCGCCGCTGGACGCCTGCCCGACCCGACGCGCCTGGAAGCCCTGTTCGCCAGCATCGGCTACCGTCCCGACCTGCACATCGTCGCCTATGACGACGAAGGTGGCGGCTGGGCTGGCCGCTTGATCTGGACCCTGGACATCATCGGCCACCGGCGGTGGTCTTACCTGAACGGCGGCATCCATGCCTGGCACGCGGCGGAGCTGCCGCTGGAGTCCGGCCCGGGGATGCGGCCCGAGCCGACCACTGTGTCGCTGAGCCTGAATCCGGCGCCCATCGCCGAACTCGAGGATGTGGCTGCGGCCATGCACGACGACGATCAGATCATCTGGGACGTTCGTTCGGCGGAGGAGTATCGCGGCGAACGCAGCGGCGCGCGCCGCGCCGGACACGTACCCACCGCGCTGCATCTCGACTGGATGGCGCTCAAGGATCCCGCCCGGCAGTTGCGCCTGCGCCAGGATCTGCCCCAGTTGCTGGCAGCCCACGGCATCGACGGTGCCAAGCGAGTGATCACTCACTGTCACTCTCACCATCGCTCCGGTTTGTCGTATCTGGTAGGGCGGCTGCTGGGCTTCCGCGAGGTGCGCGGCTACCACGGCTCCTGGTCGGAGTGGGGCAACCGCGACGACACCCCGGTGGCCGTGGGCGCCGAGCCCGGCACGGCCCCTGCGGCATGAACGAGCTGTTCGCGCTGCTGCAGCGGCTGCTGCCCCAGCACGCCGTGTCGCGCCTGGTGGGCCTGCTGGCGAGCACCAGCAACCCACTGATCAGGCGGGCGTTCATCCATGGGTTCGCCCGCGCCTACGGCGTCGACATGAGCGAAGCCGAACGGCCGTCGCTGGATGACTATCGCACTTTCAACGACTTCTTCACCCGCGCGCTGAAGCCGGAAGCGCGACCGCTGGATCCGGAGCCTGCCAGCCTGGTGAGCCCCGCCGACGGCGTCATCAGCCAGGCCGGCTCACTGCAGGGAGATCGGCTGCTGCAGGCGAAGGGCACCAGCTACAGCCTGCGGTCGCTGGTGGGCGCCGGCGCCGAGCGCTTCCACGACGGCGACTTCGTGACCATCTATCTGGCGCCCCGCGACTACCATCGCGTGCACCTGCCCGCCGCGGGCACCCTGACCGCCACCACCGCCATCCCGGGAGCGCTGTTCTCGGTCAACGCCCGCACCGAAGCGGCGGTGTCCGACCTGTTCTGCCGCAACGAGCGGCTGGTATGCCGCTTCGAAACCGCTCACGGCGGCATGCTGGTGGTGCTGGTGGGGGCGCTGATCGTCGCCAGCATCGACACCGTCTGGGGCGGCCCCAGCTCGCCCTACCAGCGCGAGCAGCAGCACTGCTGGAACCAGCGCTTCGCCAAAGGCGCCGAGATCGGCCGCTTTCTGGTGGGCTCCACGGTGATCGTCTGCTGCGAGCCGGGGCGTCTGCGACTCGACGACGCCACCCGCCGCGGCCGGGTGGTGCGGATGGGCCAGCGGCTGGGAAGCTTTGTTGGAGGGGGGTAATGATCGCGATCTGGAGATCGCTCTTATGGCGATGGTAGCGGCGCCTACGCGCGATCGATCGGAAACGCCATCACCTCGGCGAGGCTCGAAGCCCCGAGCTTGAGCATCAGCAGCCGGTCGAAACCCAGCGCCACGCCGGCGCATGGCGGCAGCCCGGCCGCCATCGCCGCGAGGAAGCGCTGATCCAGCGGAGGCTGGTGTTGGCCGTTCTGGCGCCGGATGGCGAGATCCTGGCGAAACCGGCGCTCCAGCACCTCGGCGTCACCCAATTCCCAATAGCCGTTGGCCACTTCGACGCCGTCGATGACCAGCTCGAAGCGGGCGGCCACTGTCGGATCGCCCGGGCGCAACCGCGCCAGCGCCGCCTGATCGGCGGGGTAGTCGGTGACGAAGAAGCGGCCGCGCGGCAGCGCGTCGAGCCCCCGTGAGAACCGCAGGTCCAGCGTTTCGCGGGCGGTAAGGGAACCCACCACCGGCTCCGGCGGCGCGCGCGCCACCACCTGCTGATAGGTCAAGGCGCCACAGGGCGCCGGTCCCAACGCCATGTCGACCAGAGCGGCCACCTCCGCCATCAGCTGCCCGTCATCGAAGCCCAGTCGATACCACTCGAGCATGACGAATTCCGGGTTGTGGTGACGGCCGCTCTCACCGGCCCGAAACACCGGCCCCAACTGGTACAGAGACGGCGCTCCCGCGGCGAGCAGCCGCTTCAGCTGGTATTCGGGGGAGGTCTGCAGGTAGCCGACGCCGGGCACGGCAAGGGATTCGACTGCCGGCTCCGTGACCGTGGACGCTCCGAGCACGCCGGTCTGCGCCTCGAGCACGCCGCGGCCGTGGAAGAACTCCCGCACCGCCCGCAGCAGGTCGGCGCGGGCGCGCAATGCGGACACGCTGCAGGTGGGTTGCCAGGCGGTCACGGTCGGGGCTGGCTCGGGTTCGTGGACCGTCAGCTCTTGGCGCGGCTCACGTACTCACCGGTGCGGGTGTCGACCCTGAGCACATCACCGATCTCGATGAACAGCGGCACCTTCACCACCGCGCCGGTGGAAAGGGTAGCCGGCTTGCTGCCGCCCTGGGCGGTATCGCCCTTGAGGCCGGGATCGGTCTGCACCACCTCGAGTTCGAGGAAGTTCGGCGGGGTTACGCTGATGGGCTCATCATTCCATAGGGTGACCTGGTACCGCTCCTGCTCTTTCAACCACGGCTTGGCATCGGCAACGGCGGACTCCGGCGCCGCCAGTTGCTCGTAACTGCCATCGGTCTTCATGAAGTGCCAGAACTCACCGTCGCCGTAGAGGTACTCCATGTCCAGATCAACGACGTCGGCGGCAGGCAGCGACTCGCCCGATTTGAGGGTGCGCTCCCAGACCCGGCCGGTAAGCAGGTTGCGGAATCTGACGCGGTTGAACGCCTGGCCCTTGCCGGGCTTGACGAACTCGTTCTCGAGAATGGTGCAAGGGCCGCCCTCGAACAGCACCTTCAAACCCGCCTTGAACTCGTTGGTGGAATAGCTGGCCATCGCCGAAATCCTGCACGTTCGCAAAGGCGCGCATGATACCGCCGTTCGGGCGCGGAAGCATCGCGGAGTGTGACCCAGTTCCTGGGAACCGATCCGCGCCGCGCCGAAGATACGTGGGCCAAAAAGACTGGGCTGAGCGCGCCGGATGCGCGCCCGGCAGTACGGATACGCTGTCTTGAGAAGGATATGTCCGCAGAGCAACCCTTACACGCCCCCGTGCGCCTGCTGATCGCCGAACGATCGGAAAACAGCGCGCAGAGATTCGATTCCATGCTGCGCGATGCGGGCATTGCCACGCGCACCCGGGTGACCGACCTGGCCGGGGCCGCAGACCTGCTTCCCACCGCCGACCTGATGCTGTGCAATTCGGCGTTGCCGCGGCTGGAGCTGCTGCTGCCGGAGCTGCGCCGCAAGGCGCCCCACGTGCCGATCATCCTCGTCAACAACGCCGACGTCACCATCAGCGCCACGCAGGCGCTGCGCATGGGGGCGGTGGATGCGGTCAGCGGCGACGACCGCGAGGCGCTGGTGCTGATATTCCAACGGGAGCTGGCTCATGTCTGCCGCACCCAGCACCTGCGCGATCTACGCCGCGCTCTGAAAGAGACCGAGCAGCGCTGCCAGCTGCTGCTGCAAAGCTCCACGGCCGCCATCGCCTACGTTCACGAAGGCATGCACATCCATGCCAACGCCGGCTACCTGAAACTGTTCGGCTTCAGCGACCTGGATGCGCTGCTCGGCCTCCCGCTGATGGATCTGCTCTCCGCGGCCAGCGCCGAGGCGTTGAAGCAGCAAGCCAAGCGCCTGCGCCAGGGCGACCAGGAGCGAATGCTGGAGTTCTCGGGAACCTCTACCGCTGGGGAGGACGTGTCCGGCACCATGACCCTGGCGCTGGCCGAGTACGAGGGCGAGCAGTGCATGCAGGTAACCGTGCGCAGCACCGCCGCGGCCGCTGCGGCGACGCCGTCGAACGGCCCCACTGCAGCACGCACGGATGCCGAGGCCAACGGCGACCACGAGCCAGCGACAGCGAACGGCGCCAGCCAAAGCGGCGGGGTGGCCGCGTTTCTCGACGGCGTGCATACCATGCTCGACAGCGACGGTCGCTATCGCGCCATCCTGGTCGCGCAGATCGACGCGTTCGCCAAGCTGCAGGAAGTGCTGGGGCTGCGCGGCGCCGAGGCGGTGGGAACGCAACTGTACGCCGTGCTCGAGGAGCATCTCGAGCATCGCCCCTGCGCCAGGCTGAGCCCGTACCAGTTCGCCTTTGCCATCGCCGCCAGCGACCGCACCCATCTGCTGGAACGGATCGAATCGCTGCGCAAGATCGCCGCAGCGCCGATGACCGAGTTCAAGGGCAAGACCGTGCGCGCCACCCTGAGCATCGGCGGCGCCGAGTTGGACGAGGAGCAGGGTGGCAGCACCGCAGAAATCTTCGAAGGCGCCCTCGATACCGCCTTCGGCGCCGCCCGCCGTGCCGAGGCCGGCGGTGGCAACCGGCTCGAGATCCTCACCAAGGAAGTGGCCAGGGAATCCACGGACAGCGCGTCCGGCGCGATTCTGGCGCAGATCAACGACGCCATCGACAACAAGCGCTTCCTGCTGCTGTTTCAGCCCATCATCAGCTTGCGCGGCGAGCCGGAAGAGCACTACGAGGTGTTCCTGCGGATGCTGGCGGCCGACGGCAAGCACATCGCGCCGAACGAGTTTCTGAGCACCGCCGTGCAGCACGGCGTGGCCGCCAAGATCGACCGCTGGGTGATTCTGCAATCCATCAAAATGCTCTCGGGCCATCGCGCCAAGGGCAACGACACCCGCCTGACCATCACCCTCAGCGCCAACAGCGTCGGCGACCCGGAGTTTGCGCCGTGGCTGGCCGTGGCCATCAAAGCCGCGCGGCTGCCCAGCGACGCGGTGATCTTCCAGGTTACCGAGGAAGACGCCGCCAGCCAGGTACGACTGACCCGGGATTTCTTCGCCGGCCTGAAGGCCATGCACTGCCGGGCATCGCTGTCACGCTTCGGGCTGGTGGACGATCCCATGGAGCTGCTGCGGCACATGCCCGTGGACTTCGTCAAGCTCGACGGCTCGCACCTCGATCGTCTCATGGAAGATGCCAAGCGCAAGGAGGCGCTGACTCAGACCATTCGCGACCTGCAGGGCATCGGCAAGCTCACGGTGATTCCCATGGTGGAAAGCGCCGGGGTGCTGTCGGCTCTATGGCAGGCGGGGGCGAACTACATCCAGGGGCACTACCTGCAGGAACCCACGACGACAATGGATTTCGACTTC
Source organism: Pseudomonadales bacterium (assembly GCA_047920935.1). Lineage (GTDB taxonomy): Bacteria > Pseudomonadota > Gammaproteobacteria > Pseudomonadales > Azotimanducaceae > UBA7803. Next base: position 25,774 of record JBLRXD010000011.1, read on the forward strand.
AACCACGAAGACTGATAGGCCGCGCCGCGCCCTCAGCCTTCCAACGCCGTTTCGATGTCGCGGTCGCTGAAGCCAAGCAGGTACAGCACGCTGTCCAACCCGAAATTCGAGATCGAGTGTCTGGCCGTCTCTTTCACCAGCGGCTTGGCGTGGTAGGCAATGCCGAGGCCGGCGGCGCTGAGCATCGGCAGATCATTGGCGCCATCGCCAATGGCGATGGTCTGCTGCCGCGATATGCTTTCTTTGTGGGCGATCTCCAGCAGCAGTTCGGCTTTGCGCTCGGCGTCGACGATGGGGCCATCCACCTCGCCGGTCATGACGCCGTCGCGGACCACCAGGCGATTGGCGTAGACGTAGTCGATGCCGAGCTCGCGCTGCAGGTGCTCGCCCACGTACTGAAAGCCACCGGAGAGAATGGCCGTCTTGTAGCCGAACAGCTTCAGCGCCCGAATCAGCCGGTGCGCGCCGTCGTTCAGCACCACCGCCTCGGCCACCTGCCGGAGCGCAGATTCCGGCAGACCCTGCAGCAGCGCCGCCCGGGCGCGAAAGCTGTCGCGAAACAGCAGCTCGCCGCGCATGGCGCGCTCGGTGATGGCAGCCACTTCCGGCCCCACCCCATGCACCTTGGCCAGCTCGTCGATGACTTCGGCGTCGATGAGAGTGGAATCCATGTCGAACGCCACCAGGCGCCGATTGCGTCGGTAGACCGTGTCTTCCTGCACGCTGAAGTCGAAGACCAGCTCGTCCGCCGCGGCGAGCAGCTCGGCCTTCAATGCTTCGGAATCCGCCACGGTACCGCGCAGGCTCATCTCGATACTGGTTCGGGCGTGGGTGCCGTGGCGGGTCAATGGGATCCGCCCGGACAGCCGCCGGATCGAATCGATGTTGAGCCCGTAGCTGTGCACGATGCGGGTCACCGCAGCCATCTGGGCGCCGGTGAAGCCCGAGGCCAGCAGGGTGACGATGTAGCGCGGCTTGCCTTGGCTGGCGACCCAGTCGTGATAGTGGGATTCGCTGATCGGGGTGAAGCGCACGGTGATGCCCAGCTCCGCCGCCTTGAACTGCAGATCCTTCATCACGCCGGCGGTGTCGGCGCTGTCCATGACCTGGACCAGCATGCCGACGTTGAGCTCGTCGTGGATGACAGCCTGCCCCACGTCAAGTATCCGTACTTGATATTGCGCCAGGGTGGATGTCACCATGGCCATCAGGCCGGGCTGATCTTCCCCGGAAATGTTTACCAGAACTATCTCGCTGGCCAAAGAAACACCTCTTTTTTCATCCTTACTCAACCCGGATTCAACCGCGCGTGAAGCTAACGTCTTGGTCAGACCTCGTCAAACCAGACCGGGACGTGCTGAAGATCGCCTTCGTCTCGGTGCTGATCGCCGCTTTCACCCTGCACCTGGTAGGCCGCTTCAGCGACCGTGAGCAGCAGCGCCTGGACGGCTTCGGCAGCGCCACCGCGGCAGCGCTCGCCGAACTGGTGGCTGAGCCGCTGATGCGGCAGGACCGCATGCACCTGGGCGTCATCGGCAACCGCCTTGCGGACCTTCCACACATCACCGGCGTGGCCAGCTACACCCCGGACAACCAACTGCTGGCAACCACCGGTGATCTGCTCGGCCCCGAGTACGCCCGCGCCGTCAGCGTCGACGGCAGCATCATCGGCTACGTGAGCGTCAGTCTGGCACGAGATGCCTTCGCCGAGCACACCACTTCCCGCACCGTAGCCACCCTGCTCGCCATGCTGCTGCTGCCGTTCGCCGTCGCCATGGGCTGGAGCCTGGCCCAGCCGGGGCGGCGCCAGGCGCTGCTGGCGCTGCTGCCGACGCTGCAATGGCCGAGCCAGACCTCGACCGCCCCGCCGCAGCCACCGGCCGAAGACCCGGCTCCGGCTGCCACCGAGATGGTCCACTACCTGCTCGCGGTGAATCTCTACAATCAGCTCAGTCTCGGGCGCAACGAGCGCGAGTTCGAGCTGTCGCTGTGCCTGGAACTCGCCGAGGACGTGGCAGCGCGCTACCAGGGCCAGGTGGTGGGCGTGCCGGGCCTGGGCGCGTTGTTGAGCTTCGACCACACCGACGACCCCGATCGGCCCTTCCAGATCCTCTGCGCGGCGTTCGTGCTGGCCCGCCTGCTCCGCGACGAAACGCCCTTCGGCACCTATCGCCTGGGCCTGAACCTGACGATACGCCCGGCCGATCAACCACTGCCGTTGGAAGATCCGGCGATAGCCGATGCCGCGCTGCTGTCGGCGCTGGCGAAAGACGCCTGCCTGGCGTTATCCGAACCGTTCGCCGCCGCCCTGGAAGGCCGCCAACGGCTCGCCATGAAACCGCTGGCGAACCCGCTGCTCGACGAACTGGCCACCAGCGGCACCGACTGCTACCTGGTCACGGAGCTAGCGGCACCGTTCGCCACCCAGGTGCTGGAGCAGGCCGAGGAGCTGCGCTGTCAACGGGAAGCGATCTCCAGCCCGTCCACCTTCTGAAAGCCACGGGGCAGCTTGCGCCCGCGGCGCGCGCGCTCGCCGGCATAGCTGTCGAGATCCTTCGACTTCAGCCGCAGATGGCGCTGCCCGGCAACCACCAGCAGCTCGTCGTCCTCGGCCACCACCTGCACCGCAAGGACGAACTCCTCACCGGATTTCAGCGCCGCGCTCGGCACGTTGATCAGCTTGTTCCCCTTGCCGCGGCTGAGTTCGGGCAGCTCGGCCAGGGGGAACGCCAGCAGGTGGCCCTGGTTGGTGAGGGCGACCACCCGCAGCCCGGGCCGCGCCGCGAACTGCACCGGCGGTAACGCCGCGCCGACCTTGCCGGTGGCGAGCACTGCCTTGCCGGCTTTGTTCTTGCTGACCAGGTTGTCCAGGGTGCAGACGAATCCATAGCCGGCGCTGCTGGCCAGCAGCACCCGGGAATCCGCCGCACCGAGCGCCAGGCCGACGAAGCGCGCGCCTGGCGGCGGCTTGAGCCGGCCGGTCAGCGGCTCCCCCTGACTGCGCGCGGAAGGCAGGGTGTGGGGCGCCATCGAGTAGCTGCGCCCGGTGGAATCGACGAACACCAGCAGATCGTTGCTGCGCCCCCGGGAAGCCTGGGCGAACGTGTCGCCGCCGCGGTAGCTGAGCTCCTGCGGGTTGAGGTCGTGGCCTTTCGCTGCCCGCACCCACCCCTTTTCGGACAGCACCACGGTGATCGGCTCGTTGCTGATGAGATCCTCCTCGCTGTAGGCGGCGGCTTCCTCGGCAGCCTCCATGGGCGAGCGGCGCGAATCGCCGTACTCCTCGGCGTCGGCCAGCAATTCCTTCTTCACCAGGTTGCGCAGCCGGGTGCGCGAGCCCAGCGTCTTCTCGATGCCGGCGCGCTCGGTCTGGAGTTCGTCCTGCTCACCGCGCAGCTTCATCTCCTCGAGCTTGGCGAGCTGCCGCAGGCGCAGATCGAGGATGGCCGTGGCCTGCACGTCGGTGAGGCCGAATGCCGCCATCAGCGCCTGCTTTGGCTCATCCTCCTCGCGAATGATGCGGATCACCTCGTCCAGATTCAGGTAGGCGATCAGCAGGCCTTCGAGGATGTGCAACCGCTCGTTGATCTTCTCCAGCCGGTATTCCAGCCGCCGGGTCACGGTCTGCTGGCGGTAGACCAGCCACTCCTCGAGGATTTCCTTGAGGTTTTTCACCCGCGGCCGCAGGTCGAGGCCGATCAGGTTGAGGTTGACCCGATAGTTCTTCTCCAGATCGGTGCTGGCGAACAGATGCGACATCAGCCGATCCACATCGACGCGGTTGGAGCGCGGCACCAGCACCAGGCGGGTCGGGTTCTCGTGATCGGACTCATCGCGCAGATCGGCCAGCATGGGCAGCTTCTTGGCCTGCATCTGCTGCGCGATCTGCTCCAGGATCTTGGCGGGCGAAGCCTGGTGGGGGAGCGAGTTGACGACGATGTCGCCGTTCTCGCGGCGATAGGTGGCGCGCGCCTTGATGCCGCCGCGGCCGGTCTCGTAAATCTGCCGGATATCGGCCTCGGGGGTGATGATCACCGCTTCCGAGGGGAAATCCGGGCCGCGGATGTGGACCATGAGGTCGCGCACCGACGCCTTCGGGTCTTCCAGCAGATGGATGCAGGCGCTCACCACCTCATTCAGGTTGTGCGGCGGAATATCGGTGGCCATGCCCACGGCGATGCCGGTGCTGCCGTTGAGCAGCACGAACGGCACCCGGGCCGGCAACAGCCGCGGCTCGGTCATGGTGCCGTCGAAATTGGCGACGTGATCCACCGTGCCCTGACGGATCTCCGACAGCAGCAGATCGGCGTAGCGCGATAGCCGGGCCTCGGTGTAGCGCATGGCGGCGAACGATTTCGGGTCGTCCGGCGCGCCCCAGTTACCCTGACCGTCCACCAGCGGGTAGCGGAACGAGAACGACTGGGCCATGAGCACCATGGATTCGTAGCAGGCGCTGTCGCCGTGGGGGTGGAACTTGCCGAGCACGTCACCCACGGTGCGGGCGGACTTCATGTGTTTCGACGTGCTCGACAGGTTGAGCTCGCTCATGGAGTAGATGATGCGGCGCTGCACCGGCTTGAGGCCGTCGGCGATGTGCGGCAGCGCGCGGTCGTTGATGACGTACATGGAGTAATCCAGGTACGCCTTCTCGGTGTAGACGCGCAGCGGCAGGGTTTCGACGTCTTGGTTTTCGGTTTCCATGGGGGTCCTGAAGCTATCGTTTGGGCTCTGGGAGCGACCGGGAGCAGCGCGTTGCGAAACATCGCGTTAGCATCGCGATCTGGAGATCGCTCTTACGGTGGGGTGGCTTGATCGCCGTTGGACTCCAGCCAGGCGCGCCGGTCGGATGCGCGCTTGCGATTGAGCAGCATGTCCATGAGTTCGTCGGTGTCCTTGTCGTCCTCGATGGTCAGCCGGACCAGGCGCCGGGTATCGGGGGCCATGGTGGTCTCGCGCAGCTGCAGCGGGTTCATCTCGCCCAGCCCCTTGAAGCGCTGCACCGCCACGTTGCCGCGCTTCTTCTCCGCCACGATACGGTCGAGCACACCATGCTTCTCGGCTTCGTCGAGGGCGTAGTAGACGTCCTTGCCGACGTCGATCCGGTACAGGGGCGGCATGGCGATGTAGACGTGGCCGGCTTTCACCAGCGGCCGGAAGTGCTGCACGAACAGCGCGCACAGCAGCGTGGCGATGTGGGCGCCATCCGAGTCGGCATCGGCGAGAATGCACACCTTGGCATAGCGCAGGCCCGACAGATCGGCGGAGCCGGGATCGACGCCAACGGCCACGGCGATATCGTGGACTTCCTGGGACGCCAGCACGTCTGCGGGCGCCACCTCCCAGGTGTTGAGTATCTTGCCGCGCAGCGGCATCACCGCCTGAAACTCGCGGTCGCGGGCCTGCTTTGCCGACCCGCCAGCGGAATCCCCCTCCACCAGAAACAGCTCGGCGCGATCGGCGTCCTGCCCGGAGCAATCGGCGAGCTTGCCGGGCAGGGCAGGGCCGGCGGTGATCTTCTTGCGAGCCACCTTCTTGCTCGCCTGCACCCGCCGCTGAGCATTGTTGATGGCCAGCTCCGCCAGCCGCTCGCCTTCCTGGGAGTGCTCGTTCAGCCACAGGCTGAAGGCGTCCTTCGCTACCCCGCCGACGAACGCGGCCGACTGCCGGGAGGAAAGCTTCTCCTTGGTCTGGCCGGAGAACTGCGGATCGGCCAGCTTCGCAGAGAGCACATAGGCGCACTGCTCCCAGAGATCCTCACCGGTGAGCTTGATGCCCCGGGGCAACAGATCGCGAAACTCGCAGAATTCCTTCAGCGCGTCGGTGAGCCCGCTGCGCAGGCCGTTGACGTGGGTGCCGCCCTGGGGGGTCGGAATGAGGTTGACGTAGGATTCGGTGATCAACTCCGCCCCGTCCACCACCCAGACGATGGCCCAGTCCACGGCTTCCTGGTTGCCTTCGGCGGCGTGCATGAAGGGCCGGGCGGGAATGGTCTCGGCGCCGGCGAGAGATTCCTCGAGATAGCTGCGCAAGCCGTTCTCGAAGAACCAGCTGGCGTTCTGCTCCGGGTCGCCGGGCACGGTCAGCGTCACCCGCAGCCCGGGGCAGAGCACGGCCTTGGCGCGCAGCAGATGCTTCAGCCGCGACAGCGAGATTTTCGCCGAGTCGAAGTAGGAAGCCTCCGGCAGGAACCGCAACCGAGTTCCGGTGTTGCGCTTGCCGACGTTGTCCACGGCTTCGAGCGGGCCCATGGGCGCGCCGTGTTCGTAGCGCTGCCGGTAAAGCTTACCGTCGCGCTTCACCTCCACTTCCAGCCAATCGGACAGGGCGTTCACGACCGAAACCCCGACCCCGTGCAGACCGCCGGAAAAATTGTAGTTGGTCTTGTCGAATTTACCGCCGGCATGCAGCCGGGTGAGGATCAGTTCGACCCCGGTCACCTGATGTTCCGGGTGCACGTCGACGGGCATGCCGCGGCCGTCGTCCACCACCTCCACCGAACCGTCCGGGTGCAGGGTGACGTCGATCTCGTGGGCGTGCCCGCCCAGCGCCTCATCGACGCTGTTGTCGACCACCTCCTGGACCAGATGGTTCGGCCGGGTGGTGTCGGTGTACATGCCCGGACGCCGGCGCACCGGCTCCAGACCGGTAAGCACCTGCAGGGATTCCGCGGAGTACTTGGCTTCAGCCATAAATTTCAGGACCTATGAGGCAAATCGATGTTCATGGCGTAGCCGTCCGCACGGCGCACGTCGGAGGCCAGCGCACCGTCGGCGTGAAGCTCGAGCCAGCGATACCCGGGCACGCCCGAGCGCGGCGACCGATCGATGGCGAAGCGCTGCGAACCCGGCTCGAACTGGAAGCACGTGGACGGCGTGCCCAGCACCGCCAGGCCGGCGAAACGCGTGGTCACTTCCTGGTGCACGTGACCGAACACCAGACCGCGGACGCGGTCGTCTGCGGCGACGGATTCTAACAGCTCACGGCCATCGGGGATGCGTTGCTGGTCGAGCCACGGGCTGTCGATGGACAACGGTGGGTGGTGACAAGCGAGCAGTATGTGCGCGCCCGTGGCGGAGGCGATGCGCGCCAGCAGCGCCTGCCGGCGCGCAGCGCCCAGCAGGCCTTGCGCCTGGCCGTCGACGTGGGT
>JBLRXD010000012.1:0-31064 GCA_047920935.1 Pseudomonadales bacterium
AAGCGGCCAAGCGATGCCTGCCCGGCCGGCTCAGATCGCGATCAGGAGATCGCTCCTACGCCAGCGGCCTCGGCGCGGCGGTTGGCTTTGCTCACCCACCAGGGGCCTTCGCCGCAGGCCACCAGCGCAGAGACGCACAGGCAGCACACGCCGGCGAACGCCATCCACGTTGACCAGCCGAAGGTCTCCACCACCCGGGGCAGCCCCAGGTTCAGCGTCAGCCCGGCCAGCGGCGCCAGCGTCGCGGTGATGCCGAACGCCCGGCCGACCCCGTGGGGCGAGATGCTTTCGGCCGTTTCGGAATAGATGGCGCACCAGGCCGGGTAGATGAAGCCGGCGAAGAAGCCGGTCATCGACCACACCGCGACCAGGACCGTTTCCGGGGTGCCGGTTGGCAGGCTTGCACCGATCAGGAAGCAGATGCCGGTGCTGACGCCGCCGAAGGCGGTCACCGTCTTGCGTACCCGCAGGCGATCGGACAGCCAGGCGCTCAAGAACACGCTGCAGGTGAACACGATCCAGAAGTAGGAGGTGATGCCGGCGGCGCGGGCGGGCGCCACGTCGAAGTGCTGGGCCAGATAAAGCGGCACGTAGGCAGAGACGGTGACGTAAGCCAGCGACCAGAAAATGATGCAGGTGGAAAGCAGCCACAGGCGCGGGCTGCGGTAGACGGCCTTGCCGTCGAGATAGTTGTCCTCGATGGAGGCTGCCTGGATGGCGGGCGATGGTTCCGCATCGGACGCCTGCTGTACGATCTGCCCACGCACCGCGGGCGACAGATCACGATAGAAGATGAAGATGATCAGCGCCGTGCCGGCGGCGAGCGCCGCGGCGATCCAGAACTGAGGCCGCCAGCCGGGAAAGATGGGCAGCGTCTGGGCGGCCACGGCGGTGGACATGAGCGCGCCGATGGTGAAGGCGAGTGACACCCAGGCGTAGACCATGGCGCGCCCCATGCGCGGCGTCAGGTCGCGGGAGGCGGCGTGTACCGCCGGGTTCATGCCCGCCATCAGGAACATGCCGCACATGGTGAGGGCGGCCAGCACGTAGAAGCTCGGCGCCACCGCGCCGCCGATGGAGATCAGCGCGTAACAGGCCACCGGGTAGATCATCAGCGGTCGGCGGCCGAAGCGGTCGGCGGCGCGGGACAGCAGCACCGCGCCGGCGCTGTACACCAGCCCGGCCAGCGCCATCACGTGGCCCCAGTCCACCAGGGTCTTGTCGAACTCTTCGAGTATGTAGACCAGCACCGGGCCGGTTTTCAGCGCTTCGTACTGCTCCACCGCCCAGCCCAGCACGATCAGCCCGAGCAGCCACCAACGCAGCCGCTTGGTGGGCAGATGGTTGATCTCGCGGTGGCGCAGGTACGAAAAAAATCCGGCCCGTTCCGGGTCGCTGTGCTCGCTCAATTCGGTCTCCCCCCGTTGTCCCCGAAGCGATCTGCACCGGTGGGAGCGGTCTGCACCTGTGGGTGCGATTGGAGCATCGCGATCGGGAGATCGCTTTCATGGAAAACTCCGCTTTTCCTCAAGCGACCGCGGCGGCCGCAGGCCGCTTGGTCGCTCCTACCCGGGCAGGGCGTTTGGAGCATAGCCTACGTGGTGGTGATGGAACATATGCGTCATGATTCGGACGAACCGCGCTGCCACGGCGCACCGGGAAACGCCTCATGCGCAAGACCTTCTGGCTCACGTTGCTGCCGCTCGCCGTTGCCGGTTGCGCCGCCTCCGCCGCCTCCGTCGTGTGGGCGGCAAACGCCGCTGCCCCGCCGGTGCCCTACGTCACCAGCCGATCCACAGACGCGCTGGTGTTCGTTTCCGGTCAGATCGGGCTCGATCCGGCGGCGCCCGGCGCGGCGCCCGACTTCGAGCAGCAGATGGTCACGGCGCTGCTGCGCTTGGCCAGCGCCCTGGAAGCCGCGTGCAGCAATCCGGCCGAAGTGCTTCGTGCCACCGTGTATCTGGCCGACCCTGCCGACATGGCGGCCATGAACCGCCTGTACCGGGAGTTTTTCGAATCCCGCGGCGCGCCGCTGCCCGCTCGCAGCCTGGTGCCGGGGTTGGATTTCGGCAACGCCATCGCCGTGGAGATCGATGCAATTGCCCGCAGGCTGCCGTGCGAGCAGGCGGTGCGCACTTCATACGTGGCGATTCCGGTGCGTGATGGCGACGTCGACCGCCCGGTGGCCGGGCGGCTGCAATACCCCGTCGGGCGTGAGGCGCCACGGCCGGCGGTGCTGATCCTGCACGGGTCCGCCGGGGTCGATACCCGCGGCGACCTGCATGCCCGGGCCCTGAGTGACGAAGGGTTCGTGACCCTCGAGCTCGACCTGTGGGCCGCCCGCGGCTGGGCCGGCGAGCGCAGTGGCCGCCCGGCCGGCGTGCCCGAAACCCTGCCGGATGCCTTTGCCGCCCTGGATTACCTGGCAGCCATGCCCGAGGTGGATGCGGCGCGCGTCGGCGTGGCCGGGTTCTCCTGGGGTGGGGTCATGACCATGCTCGCCGCCGCGGGCGACAACGTGGCGCGCTTCTCCACCAGCGGTCGCACGTTCGCCGCGCATGCGGCGTTTTACCCGGTGTGCTGGGTGTATGACGTGGTTCCCGGTTACGAACTCGGCAGCCTCGGGGGCGCGCCGCTGCTGATCCTCACCGGCGCCGAAGACGACTACGACACGCCCACCAGGTGCCAGGATCTGGCGACCCGCTACCCGGAGCGCAACGTCGAGGTGGTGGTGTATCCGGGTGCGCATCACGGCTTCAACGCGATCGGCGTCGATACCGTGGTGACCGACCCGTTCAGCCACGAAGGCCGCGGCGGCGAGGTGCGCTTCAAGTCGAATCCGGCGGCGCGGGCGGCGGCGGTGGAGCGCCTGAACGCTTTCTTCGTCAGGCATCTGCGGCCCTGACTGGCGGCGGTGCAGCATTCAACCCGCGCCGGCCTCACCCGCGGCTGACCTCACTCCACCCGATGCCACACCTGGGTGCGCCCGAACATGGGCCTGCCGATGTAGCCGCGCACCTCCAGTTTGCGCCCGCCATCGGCGAGCTTAAGGCGCAGCTTGTAAACCTTGCCGTTGTTCGGGTCGAGGATGTCGCCGCCGTCCCAGGGGCCGGTGGGCTTGTCGTTCGGCTCGACGTTGCGAATGATGGTCAGCCCGACGATGGGGGCATTTCTGCGCTCGTCGGTGCACAGGCTGCAGATCTCGTTCGGATCGGCGCTCTGGTCGAGCACGGCGGTGATTTCTCCCACCAGCGCGCCATCGCGCTCGACGATGCGGACGATGGCAGTCTCCTCCTGGCTGGCGTCGTCGATGGTCTTCCACAGACCGATGGGGCTCGCCTGAGCCGCGCCGGCGGCCAGCAGTAACAGGATGATGGGGGGCAGGGTTTTCATGGGGGAAGGTTACGACAGTTGGCTTTGATTCGCGATCAGCGTCGGTCCCGCAGGCGTGAGGGGTTGCGGTCGTCGGTGCGATAGGCGTGCTCGGCGTGCATGAGCGTGGTCGCGGCGTAGCCGGTGACGGCGCCCCACACGGCATGTGAGGCCAGCATCACCAGATTGCGCTGCGCTGGATGGCGGCTGGCCGGCGTGAGAATGCGGCTCATGGGCAACCAGCCCAGGTAGGCATCGGCCCACACCAGCAGCCCGAAGCCCAGGCCGCTCAGCACCGGCCGGCGGCGGTGCAGGTTGAGCGCGGTGAAAGTTGCGCCGCACAGGGCGCCGTAGCCGAAATGGGCGGCGAAGGTGGCCGCGGTCAGACGCTCCTCGTCGCGGGCCCGCCGGCCGGTCAGCCGCTCGATGATGTCCTGGGTGATTTCCCGGGGCGGCAGCGGGTAGCGCTGGCGTTTCGGCAGTTGCTCGAACATCTGGTCTTTGGCGAGGGTCATGGCGTAGGTGCCGACGATGCCGGCAATGCTGCCGACGAGCAGTTTGTTCATGTGGCGTCTCGCGCGAGGTGTATGTCAGGCGGGGTTCAATTCCCGTGCCAGGTGGTGGGTTGGGGAAATGAGAATTGGGGAAATCGCGATCGGGAGATCGCTCCCGCGGGGGCGGGCTGGTAATCTTCGGGCATGAAAAAAATCATTGTGTGCCTCGCCGTGTTCGCCCTCAGCACCACCGTGCGGGCGGCGCCCGAGCCCGACTGGCAAGCTCTCGAAGCCGAGACCATGCATCACTTCCAGACGCTGCTGCGTTTCGATACCAGCGATCCGCCAGGCAACGAAAAGGAGGCCGCCGACTACCTGGTGCAGGTGCTCGAGGCCGAGGGCATTGCGGTGCAGACCTTCGCGCTCGAAGCCCATCGCCCCAACGTGGTGGCGCGGCTGAAGGGCAACGGCAGCAAGCGGCCGATTCTGATCATGGCGCATACTGATGTGGTCAACGTCGATCCGGCGAAGTGGACGTTTCCGCCGTTCGCCGCCACCCGCCACGGCGGCTACGTGTACGGGCGCGGTACCGTCGACGACAAAGACAACGTGGTCGCCGCGCTGATGGCGATGCTGACGCTGAAGCGACTGAACGTGCCTCTCGATCGCGACGTGATCTTTCTGGCGGAATCCGGGGAGGAAGGCTCGACCCACGTCGGCATCGAGTACATGGTGAGCAATCATTTCGAGCACATCGACGCCGAGTACTGCTTCGCCGAGGGCGGTGGGGTATCCCGGCAGAACGGTCAGGTGCGCTTCGCTGCGGTGCAGACCATGGAGAAGATCCCCCGGGCCATCGCCCTGACCGCCCGCGGGCCCGCCGGCCACGGCTCCGTGCCGTTGCTGCAGAACGCGGTGGTGCACATGGCGAAGGCGGTGGCGGCGGTCGCCGACTGGCGCATACCGATCCGCATGAACGAGACCACCCGAGCCTACTTCGAGCGCCTCGCCGCGATCTCACCGCCCGAGGAGGCGCAGCGCTACACGGACGTGCTGCATCCCGACCCCGCCGTGAGAAACGCCGCAGACGACTACTTCCTGGCCCACGAACCGCGCCATGCATCGATGCTGCGCTCGTCGATTTCGCCCACCATCATTCAGGGCGGCTATCGCATCAATGTGATTCCCTCCGAGGTGACGGCGAGCCTCGACACCCGCCTCGAACCCACCCAGGACGTGGAGGCGTTTCTCGAACAGGTGCGGGAGGTGATTAACGATCCGGCCATCGACGTGGCCTGGGCGCCCCGCAATGTCCGTCCCGCTGGCACGTCGGCGCTCGATACCGAGGCTTTCGAGGTGATCGAGGCGAACATCACCAAGCACTACGCCACCACCACGCTGCCGACCATGAGCACCGGGGCGACCGACATGGCGTACCTGCGTGCCGAGGGCATTCAATGCTATGGCGTCGGCCCTGCCATCGACATCGAAGACGGCCCGAAAGGCTTCGGCGCCCATAGCGACCAGGAACGCATCCTCGAGAGCGAGCTGCACCGGTTCGTGCGCTTCCACTACGACATCGTCGCCGACATCGCCCGGTCACGGTAATTCCGCTCAGGCGCTTTGCAACGCCCCGACCCGTTGCTGGTGCTTCACCGGGTCGAACCAGGTCAGCAGTACGGCGGCGGCGATGAGCAGGCCCGCCATGATGTACAGGGCGCCGGCGGCGCTGACGTCGGCGGCGATCAACGCGAACAGCGCGGCGCCCATCGAGCGGCTGAGATTGGCCAGCGACATGTAAATGGCGAACTGGGTGGCGGCCACCTTGGCCCAGCAGATGCCCATGAACGTCGCGATCATCGCCACGAACAGCAGTTGTGACACCGTCTGGCTGATGACCAGGGCGGCGAGCACGAACGGGGTGCTGCCCCACAACGGTACCGCGGCGGCGAATCCGGCGGCGGCCACGGCACTGCCGATGATGCCCGCGTTGAGCAGTCGCGCGGCGCCGAAGCGGTCGATCAGCGGCCCGAACAGCAGCCCCACCAGGGCGCTGATCACCCCCATGATGCCCATCCAGTAGGCGTACTGCGCGGCGGAATAACCGAGTTCCTGCACGGCGATGATGGGGAATATGCTGATGCCGATGCCCATGGCGGCGCGGCTGAAGAACTCGACGCCGATCATCACCAGGCTCATGGGCAGCAGCAGCGCGCGGATCAGGTCTTTGAAGATCTCGGCAAACGAGCGCCCCCCGGCAATGGCCCGCGGTGCGGCCTGGCCCGGCGACCATGGCAGCAGGCGCTCGCCTTCGCGCTCGCGGATCAGCGTCATCAGCAGGAACACCACGGCCACCGCGGCGGTGGAGGCCAGCGCGGCCGCCGGCAGGCCGAAGTGCGCCAGCAGAAAGCCATTCAGCGCGCCGAAGGCGGAGAAGCCGGCCACCTGGCCGAACGCCATGAAGGCGTTGGCGCGGCCGCGCTCGTTCTCCGGCAGCAGGTCGATGGCCATGCCATCCACGGCCACGTCCTGGACGGCGGCGAAGGCATTGATCACGAAGCCCAGGGCGATCAGCGTTCCCAACTGCTCAACGGGGTCGGTGACCGTGATCAGAGACAGCATGGCGAGGGTGAGGCCGCCCTGGGCGGCAATCACCCAGGGGCGGCGCCGGCCCATGGGTGGAAACGCGAAGCGGTCCATGAACGGGCCGGCAATCAGCTTGAAACCCCAGGGCAGCCCGGTGATGGCGATCAGCGCGGCGATATCGCCGGCACTGGCGCCGCGGGCCGCCAGCCACGCGGGCAGGGCAATCGTCAGCAGGCCGATGGGCACCCCCTGCGCCATGTAGCAGACGGCGAAGCTCACCATGCGCAGCGGGAACGATTGCGACAGATACAGATGCGTGGCCACGCCGCATGATAGCCCGGCCTCCCACCGATTGCCGATGCCCATGGCGATGCCTGCGGGTTTGTCGCAGGATGCGTCGGCCGAACCTGAGGAGCCTCGCCATGCCCATCCACGAACTGGCCGGAAAGCCCGCGCCGCCGGAGCTTCTGATAAACGTCCCGCGCCTTGTCAGCAGTTACTATACCGTTGCGCCCGATCCGGCGGACTCATCCCAACGGGTGGCCTTCGGCACCTCGGGGCACCGGGGTTCGGCTCTGCGCGGCAGCTTCAATGACGCCCACGTGGCTGCCATCGCCCAGGCCGTGTGCGACTACCGGCGCGATCAGGGCATCGCCGGGCCGCTGTTTCTGGGCATGGACACCCACGCCCTGTCGGAGCCGGCCCATGCCACCGTTCTCGAAGTGCTGGCGGCCAACGATGTGGCGGTGCGCTTCCATCAGGGCATGGGTTACACCCCAACGCCGGTGATTTCCCACGCCATCCTGGCCTGGAACCGGATGCACGCCGCCGGCGCTCGCGCCGACGGCATCGTCATCACCCCGTCGCACAACCCGCCGGCCGACGGGGGTATGAAGTACAACCCGCCCCACGGCGGGCCGGCGGAGACCGCCGCGACCGGCTGGATCGAGCAGCGCGCCAACGCGCTGCTGCAGGAAGCCAACCGAGGGGTGCGCAGGGTCAGCCTGCAGCGTGCGCTGGCCGCCGACACCACCGTTGCGTACGACTTCATCACGCCGTACGTGGACGACCTGGAGAACGCGGTGGATACCGGCGTGATCCGTAGCGCCGGGCTGCGCATGGGCGTCGCCCCCCTGGGCGGGGCCGCGGTGGCTTTCTGGGACGTGATCGCCGCCCGTTACCGTCTCGATCTCGAAGTCGTGGACGCGACGGTGGATCCGGCATTCGGCTTCATGACGGTGGATAAGGACGGAGTCATCCGCATGGATTGCTCGTCACCCTATGCCATGGCCTCGCTCATCGACCTCAAGGATCGCTACGACATCGCGTTCGGCAACGACCCCGATGTCGACCGCCACGGCATCGTCACCGCCGCCGGCCTGATGAATCCCAATCACTACCTGGCGGTGGCCGTGGATTACCTGTTCCGCCATCGGCAAGGCTGGCCGGCGCATGCCGCCGTGGGCAAGACGCTGGTGAGCAGCGCCATGATCGACCGCGTCGCTGCCAGTCTCGGGCGTCAGGTGCTGGAAGTGCCGGTGGGCTTCAAATGGTTCGTCGACGGGCTGCTGAGTGGCGAGTGTGGGTTCGCCGGGGAAGAGAGCGCGGGCGCGTCGTTCCTGCGCATGGACGGCAGCGTCTGGACCACCGACAAGGACGGCATCCTCCTCAATCTGCTGGCAGCCGAAATCACCGCCCGCAGCGGCGCGACGCCGGCGGACGGCTACCGGGCGCTGGTGGACAGGTTCGGCGACCCCGTGTACGAACGGTTGGACGCGCCGGCCGATGCGCAGCAGAAGCGTGCGTTGGCGGCGCTGTCGGCAGAGATGGTCACCGCCACCCAACTGGCGGGCGAGCCGATTCGCCAGAAGCTCACCCACGCGCCGGGAAACGGCGCGGCCATCGGCGGCCTGAAGGTGGTTGCCGACAGTGGTTGGTTCGCCGCCCGACCGTCAGGCACCGAGGACATCTACAAGATCTACACCGAGAGCTTCAACGGCCGCGATCACCTGGCTCAGATCCAGCAGGAAGCTCAGGCCATCGTCGCTGCGGCGCTGCAAACGGCAGCCGGGCAGCGCTGACGCGGGGCGCGTTCAGCCCCCCGGTGCCTCGTCGACGGGTTCGGCAGGCTCGGCCGGCTCCACGGCAGCGTGCACGGCGACGCGCCGGCCGATCCAGTGCATGGAGGCGAACAACACCACGTACACGGCGGCTGCGAACACATAAGGCAGCGCCGGATCAACCTGGTACAGGGCCCCGCCGATCAGCGGCCCGATGGTGAAGCCCAGAGGGCCGCAGGAGCCGGCGACGCCGGCTACCGCGCCCTGCTCTTGCGCAGATACAGCCAGCGAGGCACCGGCCATGAAGCCGGGACCCGCAAGCCCCATGCCCAATCCCTGAATCATCATCCCCACCGTCAGCAACGTCTGCGACTCGGCGATGGCCATGACGCTGAAGGCGACGATGAGCACCGGCAGCGCCAGCCGCAGCAGGGTGAACGGGGCGATGTTCAGCCGCTGCACGATGACCGCCTGGGCAAACAGCGAGCAGCCGGCCGAGAGCATCATGGCGAAGCCGAAGGTCTTGGCGGTATCGGCGGCGCTCAGCCCCAGGGCATCCTGGAAGCGGAAGCCCATGGTCTGCTGTACCAGCGCAAAGCCCATGAACATCAGCACGCCCACCACCACGAACGGCAGGATGCGACGGTCGGTGTACTTCATGCGCCGCGGCTTGACCGTGACCCGCTGGCGTGGCGGCTCGGGCAGATAGCGCCACACGAACAGCCCGTTCAGCAGCGCGACCGCGGCCATCACCCACAGCGGCGTGAGCAGCGAGAATACGGCCAGCGCCGCCACCGCAGGCCCGAGGATCGAGCCGAAATTGTTGGCGGCGCCGGCAGCGCCCATGCCGCGGGTACGGCTAGCGGCGTCGGTGATGTCGGCCATGTAGGCGTTGGCCGCCGGCATGGTGGCCGCCATCACCGCGGCGTGCAGCATGCGCGCCGCCACCAGGGCGGCGAACAGTGTCCAGCCCAGCATCATGCCCGACAGGCCCGCGTGCAGCACCGAGTTGAACAGCACCGTGCCGGCAGTGAAACCGAACAGCCCGATGAGCATCACCCGCTTGCGGCCCCACTGGTCGCTGACGCGCCCCCAGATGGGGCTCGACAGGAACACGGTGAGGGACGAGGCGGCGATGATGGAGGTGATCTGCAGTTCGGTCAGACCCATCTCCCTGCCGACCGGGGCCAGCACCGGGAACAGCACGGTGAAGCCCATGCCGACGCTGACCAGGGAGATCAGCAACGCGCGCCGTGCGTGAGTCACAGGGAAGTCGTTCACCAGAATGAGCCCGCGGAAAAGCGCGGCAGTGTACCGCAGACAGGCAGCTTGCTGGGCGGGTGACTGGAACCGGCGTCGTCATCGGCCGTAGACTCGCTCCCTGGAGGAATGCCGATGACCACGAAGCCACTGCCCCAGGGGATCGAGCTTACGCCTCTGGATGAGTCGTTTCGCAACGATCCGTATCCGATTCTGCAGCGCTTGCGCGAGCAGGCGCCCGTGCACCACGACACCGGGCTGCACCGCTACGTCTACACCCGCCACGACCACGTTCGCGACATCCTCCGCGATCGCGAGTTCTGGAGCGATCCGCGCAAGGCGAATCCCGGCACGTTCACCCGCGAGTTCCTCGGCGGCGATGACGATCGGGAGCCATCGATGTTGTTCATGGACGAGCCGGGGCATCGTCGGTTGCGGTCGCTGGTGAGCGCCTCGTTCACGCCGGGCGCGGTGGACCGGTGGCGGCCGCGCATCCGCCAGGTGGTGGCGCGGGTGCTCGACGCCATCGACGGGCAGCGGTTCGACCTGATCGAGGCGTTTGCCGGCCCGGTGCCCACGGTGGTGATCGCCGAGATGCTGGGGATCGACCCCGCCAAGCACGCGGATTTCAAACGCTGGTCGGATCAGGGCGTGCAGGTGAGCTTCAACCCGTTCGCCACCGACGCGGAGAAAGCCATCGCCGACGCCGCCACGGCGGCGCTGGACGGGTTCTTCGCGGCGGAGATCGAAACGCGGCGCAGGGCGCTGGGCGACGATCTGATCTCCGACATGATCAGGGCCGAGGCAGGCGGCGACAAGCTCACCGAGGTGGAGATGGTGCGGCAGTGCAACCTGCTGCTGGTGGCGGGTAACGTCACCACCACCGACCTGATCGGCAACGGCGTCAAGGCGCTGCTCGATCATCCGCAGCAGCTGGCCAAGCTGCGAGCCAATCCGGCGCTGATCGGCAACACGGTCGAGGAGATCCTGCGGTTCGACTCGCCGGTGGTGAACTCCGGCAGGATCGCCAACCGCGAGATCAGTATCGGTGGCTGTCCGGTGGGTGTGGGCGAGTCGCTGTCGGTGTCCCTGGCCGCCGCCAATCGCGATCCGGCTGCGTATCCCGAGCCCGATCGATTCGACATCGAGCGCAGCGACACTCATCACCAGTCCTTTGGTGGTGGTCGGCACCTGTGTCTGGGCGCGCACCTGGCCCGGGCCGAAGCGCAGGAAGCCATCATCGGGCTGCTGCAGCGCTTTCCGAACCTGCGCCACGGCGCAGGCGGGCATCGCTACCACGCGATTCCCAGCTTCAGGGGCATGAGCAGCTTCTGGGTCGAGGTGTGAGGGCCTTGCGGCCGACGCTGCTGGCGCCCTGGCTGCTGCTGGTCTCGCTCTCCGGTCTGGCAGCCGATCATCGCGCGGGCCTGGGTGTGCGCGATATCACCCCGAGCCAGGCCAGCCTCGAGGCTGGCCGCACCTACATGGGCGGCTACGGCACCTGGAAGCAGCGTGGGCCGGCCAGCGGCATTCACGATCCGCTGTCGGCGCGCGCCTTCTGCATCGCCGACGAAGTCGAGCCGCTGTGCATCGTCATCGTCGACAGCCTCGGGCTGACGGGGGCGCTGATTGCCCGTATTGCCGCCGCCGCCGCGGCCCAGGCGCCGATCACGCCGCAGCGCATCCTGGTGGGCGCCACCCATACCCATGCGGCGCCCGATCTGCTCGGTCTGTGGGGCGGCGCGCCGCAGGCGTATGCCGACCTGCTGGTGCGCGAATCCGCCGGCGCCATCAGCGACGCGTTGGCGGCGCTGCAGCCGGCGGATCTGTACTACGCTGTGGGCGCCGCGCCGGCTCACAACCGCCGCGGCTGGGGCTATACCGACGAAGACCTGGTGGTGCTGCAGGCTCGCTCGCCGGGCGGCGAGCGGATCATCGGCAGTTTGATCAACTTTGCGGCGCATCCGACGGTTTCGGTGAGCGCCAACCCGGATCTGTCGAGCGACTTCGTCCACTACCTGCGGGCGGTGTTCGAACACCATACTCAGGCAGCGGCGGTTTACGTCAACGGCGCCATCGGCGATGTCATCCCCGGCCGCCGCGGCGACGATTACTGGGCGGAGGCCAAGGCCTGCGGCGCCCTGCTTGCCGACGCAGCGGTACAAGCCATGGACTCCGCGGCACCGGTGGGGCCCGGGCTGGTGCTCGTCAGCGAGCCGCTGATGCTGGATATCGATAACTTCGTGTTCCGCCTTGCCCAGTGGCTGGGGGTTCTCGACGACCATGGCGTCTCCGGTCCGCCCTGGAGCCGCCGGGTCAGCACCACGGTGAGCTATCTGCGGCTGGGCGATCAGGTTCAGGGCGTGGCGGTGCCTGGCGAAGCTTTGACGCGACTGGGCCTGGACATCAAAGCGCAACTGGCGGCCCCGGCAAGGTTGTTCCTCGGCCAGACCGGAGGCTCCCTCGGGTACCTGATTTCCGACGATGAATGGCGCAGCGGCCGTAACGGCGACTACGAGGAGTCGGTCTCCCTCGGCAAGCAGGCAGGGCCGGCGGTGGTGGCCGCGGTGACGGCGCTGGTGAGGGCCGACCTGGAGCGCCGGGCGGGAACTGTGGGTCAGCAAGAGGGTCCCACGAGCAGCACTGGAGATTGATATGTCGCGTGGAGTGGTTTTGGGAGTATTGCTGGTGGTGGCCGCAGCCGGCGCGGCGGTGGCGGCGTGGTATCCGCGGGCGGCGCCCGTGGCGGAACCCGGCTGGCTGACCGTCTACAAGACGCCCTGGTGCGGCTGCTGCACGGATTGGATCGACCACCTGCGGGCCGAGGGCCTGCCGCTGGTGGTGATCGAGAAAGACGACCTGCGTTCCACCCGCCGGGATCTCGGGGTTCCCGAAGATCTCGCCAGCTGTCACACCGCCGAGGTGGATGGTTACGCCATCGAGGGCCACGTGCCGGCGCGGGAGATTTACCGGCTGCTGGCCGAGCGCCCCGCCGTGCAGGGCCTGGCGGTTCCCGGCATGCCCATTGGCTCCCCAGGCATGGAAGTCGACGGTTACGAGAACGACCCCTACGACGTGGTGTCGTTCGGCCCTGACGGGCGGCGGGTATTTGCCTCTTACCGGCCCTGAGCCGGCTCCATGGAGCGGCGCCAGAAGCGGCCGTTGAGCAACAGCTGATAACTGATGGCGCCAGCCGCAATCAGGATGGCGGCCATGGCGAAGACGCCCCGATGGCCGCTGATGCCCAGCGCCAGGGCGATGGCACCCAGGCTGCCGCAAATTGCGAAGGTAGGCAGGAAGTCGCGTAGCGTGGCCGGGCTCACGGTGGCGAAGAACGCATCGTTTTCGCCATCCAGCCGGGCCTGGCGCATGATCAACTGGATCGACCAGCGGGTGATGGCGAACAGCACCGCCAGGGTGCCGAACCACCACGCCAGCCGCTCCGGCCCCAAGGTGGCGATCAGGATGAACTCGTTGATGCCGATGACGAACGGGAACACGCTGTTGCTGGTCGACGGCACCCAGCGGAAGCGCATCACCATGCTGCTGTAGACCAGCCAGATCAGCAGGATGCCGAGCAGCGTGGTGAGGATCTGCATCCACGACAGCGCCGCCACCCAGGTTGGCTGGAACAGATACCCGCTCTCGAGCACGTGTTGCCAGGTCAACTCCAGCGCCAGCGCCTGAATGATGCTGAGCAGGGTCAGCAGCACCATGGGCATGTGGGCTTTGGCGCGGGCGCGCATGCGGTTGTTCATGTGATGCCGGGCTTGTTGTGATACCCGCCATTATGCAGTGCGAGCGCACCAGCGCGACCGTGTTCTAGCGCAGCTGGCCCGGGACCGCGGGCAGGGCGCCGAGCACGACTTCGGCGATGCGATCGATCTGTGCTTCCTGGAGCAGGGGCGAGATGGGTAGCGAGAGCACCTGTCGAGCCGCCAGTTCGGCCACCGGCAGGCTCACCTTGCGGTACTGACTGGCATATGGCTCCTGGCGGTGCAGGGGAATCGGGTAGTAGATGCTGCTGGCAATGCCCGCGGCGGTCAGCGCCTGGCGCAACTCGTCGCGCAGGCCCGTGCGCAGGGTGTACTGGTGGTATACGTGCAGGCCCACCCCATCTTCGTACGGGAGCTCCAGGCCCGGGTGCGACAGGCGGGCGTGGTAGGCCTGGGCGCGGCGGCGCCGCGCGGCATTGAACTCGTCGACACGCGCGAGCTTCACGCGCAGGATGGCCGCCTGCAACTCGTCGAGACGGCTGTTGTAGCCCAGGGTGCTGAAGCGCTCGGCATCCTCCCGGCCGTGGTCGGCGAGCCGTCGCGCGCTGTCTGCCAGCGCGTCGTCGTCGGTGACGATCATGCCGCCATCCCCGAACGCCCCGAGGTTTTTGCTGGGATAGAACGAAAAGCAGCCGGCATCGCCATAGGCACCGGTTTTGCGGCCGCCGATCTCGGCGCCGAACGCCTGCGCCGCATCTTCGATGAGGATCAGCCCATGGGTGCGGCACAGGGAGGCGATGGGCGCCAGCTCCGCCGGCTGGCCGAACAGATGCACGGGCACCACCGCCCGGGTGCGTGGCGAGAGCACCGCCTCGACGGTGTTGGGGGCAATGTTGCAGGTGCGCCGGTCGATGTCGGCGAATACCGGCTGGGCGCCGCACATGGCGATGGCCGAGGCGGTGGCGATGAAGCTGAACGGGGTGGTGACGACTTCGTCGCCCGGGCCGATACCGGCGGCGCGCAGCGCGATCACCAGCGCGTCGGTTCCCGACCCCAGGGCGATGGCATGGCGCACGCCGCAGTAGGCGGCGATCTCTGCCTCCAGGGCGCGGACGTTGGGCCCGAGCACGTAGTACCCGCTGGCCATCACCGCCAGCACCGCGGGCTCGAGTTCCGCCTTCAGCAGTTGGTACTCGGCCGCCAGATCCACCATGGGTATGGTCTGCATCGTAAGCTTCAGCCGGCCGCCGCGAGAATGGAAGCTTCGCAGCAGCGCTCGATCTCCAGCGCCAGCGCCAGGGCGCTCAGACCATCCTCTCCGCTGACGAGCGGCGCGGCTCCGGCGCGCACCGCGTGGGTGAATGCCTGGATCTCGCTCAGCAAAGCATCGCCAGGCGGGCCCTCGGGTTGCTCGAGGGCCTGGGAATGGTTCGGCGACGAGCGGCGCAGTCGGGCGCGAATGCGCTGATGGCGGAAGTCGACGGCGAGGTCGTCGTGCTGCTGATACACGTGCATCTTGCGCGATGCCTTGGCGCTGACCCGGCTGGCGACGATCTCGGCGACGCAGCCGTTGGCGAATTCGATGTGGGCGCTGCAGACGTCGGCGCTGCGGGTGAGCAGGTGCATGCCGCTGGCGCGCACTCTTACCGGCTCGCTGGCGACGATGGACAGGATCAGATCGAGGTCGTGAATCATCAGATCCAGCACGACGCTGAGGTCGGTGCCACGGGGCCCGAACGGCGCCAGCCGCTGCGCCTTGATGAGCAGCGGCTGGCTGATGTGCTCGCGGATAGCGCGCCATGCGGGATTGAAGCGCTCGATATGTCCCGGCTGCAGCACGCATTCGTGGGTGCTTGCCAGTTCGATCAGTGCGTTGGCCTGTGCGACGGTCGAAGCGATGGGCTTCTCCACCAGCACGTGGGTGCCCGCCTGCAGGAAATCCCGGGTTATCTCGAAGTGGGTGGCGGTGGGCGTGGCAACGGAGACCAGGTCCACCTGGCCGACCAGGTCGCGATGGCTGGTGAGCCAGTCAGCGCCGACCTCGGCGCCCACCTGACGGGCGCGCTCGGCGTCCACATCGACGACAGCCAGCAGCTCGACATCGTCCAGCATGGCGTACTTCATGGCATGAAAGCGGCCGAGATAGCCCACGCCCACCACCGCCGCGCGCAAACCACTGCTCATGCGCTGATCTCCCTGCGCCCGTTGCTCGCGCAAGGCCTGTCGCTTGCGCAGACCGTCAATGCTGGCGGCCACAAAGGGCGTTTACTATGCGGATCGGCAATCGTTACCCTGGGCGAGCCGTATCGGCAATCGCTGCGGTGGGAACCTGCGGAGACATTGGCCATGATCGAACGCCTGCCCTTTGGCCGTACCGGCCACTCGAGCGCCAGAACGCTGTTTGGTGCCGCCGCCCTCGGCAGCATGCGGCAGGAGCGCGCCGACGCCATCCTCGAGCTGCTGCTCGAGTTCGGGGTGAACCACATCGACGTAGCCGCCAGCTACGGCGATGCCGAGTTGCGCCTGGCTCCCTGGCTGGCCCGACACCGTGACGACTTCTTCGTGGCGACCAAAACGGGTGAACGCGGCTACGTTGGCGCTCTGACAAGTATCGAGCGTTCTCTGCAGCGCATGCAAGTCGAGCAGATCGATCTCATCCAGCTGCACAATCTCAGCGACGAGGCGGGCTGGCAAACCGCCATGGGCCCGGGCGGGGCTCTCGAGGCCGCGCGCGAGGCCCGGGAGCGCGGGCTGGTGCGCTTCATCGGTGTTACCGGCCACGGCACCCAGGTGGCAGACATGCACCTGAAGAGCATCGAGGCCTTCGATTTCGACTCGGTGCTGCTGCCGTACAACCACATGATGATGCAGAATGCTGCCTATGCGGCGTCGTTCGAGGCCCTTTATCGGATCTGCGGCCAGCGCGGCATCGCCATGCAGACCATCAAGAGCGTGGCGCGGCGGCGCTGGCGCGACGACGATGACAGCCGGCGCTTGAGCTGGTACGAACCGATCCGCGACCCGGACGCCCTGCGCCGCGCCGTGCACTGGGTGCTGGCACGTCCGGGCGTCTTCCTCAACACCTCCAGCGACGCCACGCTGCTGCGGGCGACCCTGGAGGCCGCCCGGGATTTCGACCCCGGCGCTGCGGCGCAGCTGGCAACCGAAGTGGCCGAGGATGCCGGCCGGCTGGATCTGGAGCCGCTGTTCGTGCGCGGGGTCAGCGACGTCATCTGAGCCGCGTCGCGGGCGGCCGCGGGTGTCCGCCGGTGTTCGCCGCCGCGGGTGTCAATGACGCCGGTGCTGCCGGGCTGTACAAGTGAACGCGGGACCCGGCCGGATGGCAGCATGGCTTCTCAAGACGACTGGTTGAGCTACTGGCGGACGCTCGAGCAAAGCTTGCAGCGCATCGTCGCCTACGCCGAAGGCAAGGACTATCAGGCTTTCGAGCAGGACGAGCAGGCCTACGACGCCATCATCCGCAATCTGCAACTGGTGGACCGGGCGGCCACTGGGGTGCCGCAGGAAATCCGCGTGCGGATCTCCAGTGACGCCTGGCGCACCATCGCCGGGTTCAACGCGCTGGTATCCGACAGCGTCGATCGGCACAACAAGCCGGTGGTATGGTCCGCAGCCACGGATACGGTCCCCGGGCTGCTGGAGACGTTTCGCGCCGCCGACGTCGAGCGGGCGCGGGTCAAGGGCGAGCCCAAGGAGCATCGCCGCGGCCGGCAGGCCACCCATCCGGGGCAGATCCCTACCCGCGGCTGGCGCGACATCACCCTGCGGGTGGTGTCGCAGATGATCGCCCACCGGCTGTTCGTGGTGGCGGCCGGCGTGGCCTTCTACGGGCTGCTGTCGCTGTTTCCGGCGCTGGCGACGATGGTCTCGATCTACGGGCTGATGTTCGAGCCCAGCGACGTGCGCGAGCAGCTCGCCGCGCTGGCCGCGCTGCTGCCCATGGAAGCCTGGGACATCGTCGAAGATCAGTTGATCCGGATCACCGAGAACCCCATCAGCACGCTGAGCATCAGCGCTCTGGTCAGCCTGCTGATCGCCCTGTGGAGCGCCCGGGCCGGTGTGGGCGCGCTGATGATCGCCATGAACATCGTCTACGACGAGCAGGAGAAGCGCGGCATCGTCAAATGGTTTCTGCTGAGCCTGCTGTTGACCATCGGTGCCATCGTCTACGTAGTGGTGGCGCTGGCGCTGATCGTCGCCCTGCCGGCGCTGTTCGGGCCCCTGGGGCTCGGCTGGCTGGTGCAGGACTGGGTGTTCGTGATGCGTTGGCCGCTGCTCGCGGTGAGCACCGTGATCGGGCTGTCGGTCATCTACCGCTACGGCCCCAGCCGCCGTGCCGCCCAGTGGCGGTGGGTGTCCTGGGGCGCCGTGGCGGCTACCGGGCTGTGGCTGCTGAGTTCGGTGCTGTTTTCGTTCTACATCGCCAATTTCGGTAACTTCAACGAGACCTACGGCTCCCTCGGGGCGGTCATCGTGCTGATGCTGTGGTTCTACGTGAGTGCCTTCATCGTCCTGCTCGGCGCCGAATTCGACGCCGAAGCCGAGCACCAGACCAGTGTCGACTCCACCCAGGGGCCGCCTCGGCCCATGGGTGAGCGCGGCGCCCACGTCGCCGACACCCTCGGCCGCCGCCCCTGATCCCGCTCCCCGATCCCCACCGGGCATCGCTCCGCCGCTTGCGGAGTGGCACAATCGAGCGACAGTTAGCGAGACAGTATCGAAGGAGAGACCATGAGCATCGCGGAACTCATCGGTGGCATCGATTTCGAACCTGCGGAATTGAAGGCCCGTTATCTGGCCGAGCGCGACAAACGCATCCGCCCGGATGGCAACGCTCAGTATGTCGAGGTGACGGCCGAGTTCTCCCGCTATGTGGACGACCCGTACGTCGAGCCGGGCTTCACCCGCGAGCCGCTGTTCGATCACGTGCAGGTGGCCATCATCGGCGGCGGTTTCGGTGGGCTGCTGGCTGGCGCCCGTCTGCGTGAGGCCGGCTTCGAGGACATCCGCGTCATCGAGAAGGCGGGGGACTTCGGCGGCACCTGGTATTGGAACCGTTACCCGGGCGCCATGTGCGACGTCGAGTCTTATGTCTACCTGCCGCTGCTCGAAGAGCTCGGCTACGTGCCGAAGCACAAATACGCCTTCGCTCCGGAGATCCTCGAGCACAGCCGGCGCATCGCCCGCCACTACCGTCTCTACGACAACGCCTGTCTGCAGACGGGCATTACCGAGCTGCGCTGGGACGAGGCCGCCGCCCGCTGGATCGTCAGCACCGATCGCGGCGACCGCTTCACCGCCCAGTACGTGGCCATGGCCAACGGCCCGTTGAGCCGGCCGAAGCTGCCGGGCATCCCCGGCATCAACGACTTCAAGGGCTACACCTTTCACACCAGCCGCTGGGATTACGGCTACACCGGCGGCGACTCCGGCGGTGGCCTCACCGGGCTCGCTGACAAGCGGGTCGGCATCATCGGCACCGGCGCCACCGCCATCCAGTGCATTCCCCATCTGGGGGAGTGGGCGAAGGAGCTGTACGTGTTCCAGCGCACCCCGTCGTCGGTGGACGTGCGCAACAATGCCGAGACCGACCCGGCGTGGGCGGCCTCCCTGGAGCCCGGCTGGCAGCAGCGACGTATGGACAACTTCAACATCCTGGTGAGCGGCGGTGATCAGGACGAGGATCTGGTTCACGACGGCTGGACGGACATCTTCCGCAACCTCACCGGTACCGCCGCCAAGCTCGCCAGCCGCCGGCTGGGGCGGCCGCTGAGCAAGCGTGAGCGCGCCGAGCTGATGGAGCTTGCCGACTACAGGAAGATGAATCAGGTGCGCGCCCGGGTTGACGCCATCGTCAACGACCCTGCCACCGCCGCGGCGTTGAAGCCCTGGTACCGGCAGTTCTGCAAGCGGCCGTGCTTTCACGACGAGTACCTGCACACGTACAACCGCCCCAACGTTACCCTGGTGGATACCGACGGGCGCGGCGTCGACAGCCTCACCGAGCGCGGCGTGGTCGCCAACGGCCGCGAGTATCCGCTGGATTGCCTGATCTTCGCCACCGGCTTCGAAGTGGGCACCTCGTATACCCGGCGCGCCGGTTACGACATCGTCGGCCGCAATGGCAGAACCTTGAGCCAGCACTGGTCGGAGGGGCTGCGTACCCTCCATGGGCTGTCGAGCAACGGCTTTCCCAACTGCTTCTTTCTCGGCTTCACCCAGACTGCGGTGACGGTGAGCGTGCCACAGGCGCTGAACGAACAGGCGCGGCACGTTGCCTATCTGCTCACCGAAGCCCATGCAAGAGGCAAGCAGACGGTGGAGGCGACGGCCGAGGGAGAACGGGCGTACGTCGAGGAGATCCGCGGCCTGGCTCGAATGGGCGCCCGCTTCTACGCCGAGTGCACGCCCGGGTATTACAACAGCGAAGGCGCGGCCGACAACCGCAACGGCTTCTTTTCCGACATGTACGGCGCTGGACCGATCCGCTTCTTCGAGATGCTGCAGCAGTGGCGCGAGCATGGGGGGTTGGTGGGGATGGATATCAGGTAGAGCGCTGGCGCAGGCTTTGCAGCGGGATCGACTCCGGCGGTCATCGAAGGAGTCTCCCATGCGGTTCGGTGTGCTGTTCGCTGTGATCCTGATGGTGGGCCCCGTGGCGGCCGAGGCGCCGCCGCACGCGGACGAAGTGCCGCTCATCGAGCGTGAGCTGTTGTTCGGCAACCCCGAGCGAACCCAGGCGCGGCTCAGCCCGGATGGCGAGACCATGAGTTTTCTCGCGCCGCTGGATGGGGTGCTGAACGTCTGGGTGGCCCCTGCCGGGCAGTTCGGCCTGGCGCGGCCGATTACCAGCGACACCGGGCGTGGCATCGCCATGCACGCCTGGGCGCGCAATGGCACCCACGTGGTGTACCAGCAGGATCGGGGTGGCGATGAAAACTACCGCATCTACAGCGTCGAAGTCGTCACCGGGCAGACGCTGGATCTGACGCCGTTCGACGACACGCGGGCGCAGATCACCGCCGCGAGCTTCAAACATCCCCATCATCTGCTCATCGGCCTGAACAACCGTGACCCGCGCTTTCACGATATCTGGCGCATCGACGTCAGAAGCGGCGAGCGGACGATGGTCGAGCGGAATGACGAATTCGCCGGGTACTTTGCCGATCACGATCTCGATCTGCGCATCGCCTATCGCCCCACCGCCGACGGCGGGTTGGAGATGCTCGAGCGCGACGGCGCCGATTGGCAGCCGTGGCTCGAGTTGCCGCCGGAAGATGTGCTCACCACCAATCTGGTGTCGTTCAATGCCGCTGGCGATGCGGTCTACGCCGTCACCAGCCTGGAGCGTGACAAGGCGGCGTTGGTGGAGATTCGGCTCGAGGACACCGACCGCGCCGAAATCGGCGCCAGCGAGCTTGCCGACGTCTCGGATGTGCTGGTGCACCCGGTGACCGGCGAGCCGTTGGCATTCGCGGCCGAGTATCTGAGAGAACGGTGGTCGGCAGTGGACGACGACGTCGAGCAGGATCTCGCCGTGCTGCGTCGTCACTTCGCTGGCAATCTGCATATCGCCGCGCAGACTCGAGACAATCAGCGCTGGATCGTCGGTCACGAGGACGCCATCGAGCCGCTGACCTACTACCTCTACGACCGCGAGGGTAAGCTGCTGCAGGCGCTGTTCAGCGCCCGCCCGGATCTGGCGGCGCAGCCGCTGCAGCCCATGCACGCTCAGGTCATCACCGCCCGCGATGGTTTGCGGCTGACCAGCTATCTGACCCTGCCGCCGGGCAGCGATCCCGATCTCAGCGGCGTGCCCCGCCAACCGGTGCCGCTGGTGCTCGCCGTGCACGGCGGCCCCTGGGCGCGCGACAGTTACGGCTACAACGCCTGGCACCAGTGGCTGGCCAATCGCGGCTATGCGGTGCTGAGCGTCAATTTTCGCGGCTCCACCGGCTTTGGCAAGGCGTTCATCGAAGCGGCTACGGGGGAATTCGCCGGTGATATGCACGACGATCTCATCGACGGCATCGACTGGGCCATAGCCAACGACATTGCGCTGCCGCGACGGGTGGCGATCATGGGAGGCTCTTACGGCGGTTACGCCACCCTGGTGGGGCTGACGTTCACCGCCGACCGTTTCGCTTGCGGGGTCGATATCGTCGGGCCTTCGAATCTGCTGACGCTGATCGAGAGCTTTCCTCCCTATTGGGCGCCGCTGCTCGAGGCAACCTGGTTCCGGCGGGTGGGCGACCCGCGCACCGAGGAGGGGCGCAGGCAGCTGAGGGCGGCGTCGCCACTGTTCCGGGTGGAGCAGATTCGCGCGCCGCTGCTGATCGGCCAGGGCGCCAACGACCCGCGGGTGCCCGAGCGTGAATCCCGGCAGATCGTCGAGGCGATGCAGGAGCGGGGCCTGCCGGTCACCTACGTGCTCTACCCGGACGAAGGTCACGGTTTTCAGCGACCGGAGAACCGGCTGTCGTTCTACGCCATCACCGAGGCTTTTCTGGCGGAGAATTGCCTGCAGGGCCGGTTTCAACCCATCGGCGGCGCCCTGGCGGGATCGAGCACCCGGGTGCCAACCGGGGCCGAGCATGTGCCCGAGCTCGACACGGCGCTGGAGCAGCATGAGCCGCGAATGGCTCGATAGGCGGTAGCGGCGGAGACCGCTCTAGCCGGTTGCCTGCGCGGGTTGTTTGGCGAGCGCGGCGCTCAACGTCTCGATCGCCACAGGCTTGACCAGGTGCTGGTCGAAACCGGCGGCTCGGGAGCGCTGCTGATGCTCGGCTTGCCCGTAGCCGGTCACCGCCACCAGGCGCAGCGCCTGGCCGAAGCGCTCGCGCAACCGGCGAGCGACCTCGTAGCCGTCCAGCCCCGGCAGCCCCAGATCCAGCAGCACGGTGTGTGGCTGGAATGCCTCCGCGATGATCAAGCCGCTGTGGCCATCCAGGGCGACGCGAACTTCGTAGCCGAGATCCTGGAGCAGGAACTCCAGGGATTCGGCTGCATCGCGATTGTCGTCGATGACCAGCACCCGGCGGCCGCCGCCGGCTGAAGCGGCCGCCCCCGCCGCAGGCGCCGGCGCCTGGCCCTCGGTGAGCGGCAAGTGCACGACGAATTCGCTGCCGTGGCCGAGCCCGTCGCTGCGCGCCTGCACCCGGCCGCCGTGTCGCTCGACGATGCGCTTGACCAGATTCAGGCCGAGGCCGAGGCCGCCGGCGGATCGGTCCAGGCCGGCATCCACCTGCTCGAACAGCTCGAACACCAGACACAGATTTTGTTGCTCGATGCCGATGCCGGTATCGCGCACGCTGACGACACATTCCGGACCGTCGTGCCGCAGCCGCAGTTCCACCCGCCCGCCTGAATCGGTGTACTTGCAGGCGTTGTCCAGCAGGTTGTCTATGACCTGGAGCAGGCGCGCACGGTCGCCGTCGACCTGCAGGGCTTCGTCGGGCAGCGCGACGACCAGGTCGATGCCGCCGGCTTCGAATCGCGGCCGGGCCGCGTCGGCGGCCTGCTGAACGAGCGGCGTAATGTCCATGACCTCGCGTTTCAACAGGATGCGTCCGGTGTTGATGCGGGCGATGTCCAGCAGATCATCCACCAGGTGGGTCAGGTGTTGGGCCTGACGGGCGATGACCTCGACCGCGCGCTGCCGCCTGTGCTCATCGGCCCCGCCCAGCCGCAGCAGCTCCACCGCGGTGACGATGGGTGCGAGCGGGTTGCGCAGTTCGTGGGCCAGCATCGCCAGGAATTCGTCCTTGCGCCGGTCGATGTCGCGCAGCTCCTGCTGTTGCCGCTTCTGCTCGGTGATGTCCATGGAGATGCCGCAGGCCGCATAGACGCGCCCGGTGTCGTCGTACAACGGAAACTTGATGGAGGTGTAGGTGCGCAGCTCGCCGTTGATCTGGGCGGATTCCTCGAACTCCTGGGCCTGCCCTGAACGGATGACCTCGAGGTCATTGCGCCAGAAGGAATCCGCGGTCTCCTGATCAAAGCGATCGAAATCGGTGATGCCCAGGAGTTGCTCGGGGGTGGTCTCGAACAACTCGTAGTAGCTGCGGTTGGCCAGCAGGTAGCGGCCGTGATCGTCCTTGATGAACAGCACCAGAGGCGAGTTATCGATGATGGCCTGCAGGCGTACCTGACTGCCGCGGGCTTCCGCTTCCGCCTGCCGGCGTTGCTCCAGATCGCGCTGGCCCAGGGCCAGCGCCTTCATCAGTTGCGTCTTGCTGGAACGCAGCCACTCGGCCATGGCGATCACCACCGATGCGCTGGCGAAGAACAGCCCCAGGCTCACCCAGTGCTCCTGTTCGGACATCAGCAGGCTGTCGCGTGACGGCATGAACAGGTTGTCGGCGATCAACCCGCCGGCGAACATGGTCAGCAGCGCTGGCCCGTACCCGGCGTACAGGCCCACCAGGGCGACGGCGACGAAATAGGTCGGGAACGGTACGAACAGCCCCAGATAGGGGTCGAGCAGCCAGCGGGCGAGAGTGGCCGCCAGCAGCGCGGCAATGGCAAGCGCATAACCGCGCAGGTACTGATGCATAGGCGTAGGTGCCGTGTTACATCGCTTCGACTAATGGGTGGCGCGCCCGCCGCGATTCGAACGCGGGACCTTTGGCTTCGGAGGCCAACACTCTATCCAGCTGAGCTACGGGCGCATCGGGGCGACGATTCTACGGCCTCCTCGCCGCTAACTCCAGCCTCCTTGGGCCTGGCGCCGGGGTGGAGTAGATTGAGCGCTGGTCAGCCAAGGGAGGGTAGTGATGGAGTTTACCGGCAAAGTGGCCGTGATTACCGGGGGTGCCAGCGGCATCGGCTTCGCAACAGCGAAGGCGCTGGCAGCGCGCGGTGCACATCTGGTTCTGGTCGACGTGGAAGAGGCGGCTCTGGCGCGGGCGGCGCAGGCACTTGCGGCGCAGTCGGCGGTACGGGTGGAGACGCGCGTCTGCGACGTCTCCGATTACGCGGCCATGATGGCGCTGGCGGAGGATGTGGTCGCCACCCTGGGCGGCGTGCACATCGTCTTCAACAACGCCGGCGTAGCCGTCGGTGGCCCCATCGCCGAGATGACTCATGAGGATTGGCGCTGGGTGATCGACGTCGATCTGTGGGGCCCCATTCACGGCGTCGAAGCTTTTCTGCCGCATCTGCGCGCTTCCGGCGAGGGCGGCCACATTCTGTTCACGGCGTCGTTCGCCGGTCTGGTGCCGAACGTCGGCCTGGGGCCTTACTGCGTGGCCAAGTACGGCGTCGTCGCGCTGGCCGAGGTGCTGCAGAAGGAACTGCGCGACGACGGCATCGGCGTCTCGGTGCTGTGCCCGATGCGGGTCGGCACCAACATCGGCGGCTCCGAACGCAATCGCCAGCCGCGTTACGGTGGAGCCGGGTCGTCGCCTGCGGTGCAGGATCAGAGCGAGGCCAACGAAGATCTGGCGGGCCGGGTGCTCGACGTCGACGCGGTTGCGCTGCAGGTGGTCGAGGCCATCGAGGCCAAGCGTCTTTACATACTTCCCCACGAGGAGAGTCGGCCGTTCGTGCAGCGACGCTTTGCACGGATCGAGCGGGATTATCCGGGATGAAAACGCGGGGCGACACCGAGCATTGATGCCGCGCATTGCGCGATCAAGCTGCGAATCTCATCGTGACATGGTCGTAAACATGATCCCACGGGAGGTGTGGTGTTCGATTCCGAGGCGCGGGGCGTTGGCCGGGTCGACGCCGCCGGCGCTGCGAAGACGCGGATCCTGTTGGTCGACGATCATCCGATCATGCGGCAATCGCTGCGCTCGCTGCTCGAGCGGGAGGCGGACATCAGCATCTGCGGCGAAGCCGCGACCGCGGTGACGGCGCTGCAACAAGCTGCCGACAGCAAGCCGGATCTGGCGCTGATCGACGTGTCGCTGCCCGACATGAACGGCATCGCCCTGGCCCGGGCGCTGCACCAGCGCTATCCGCATCTGGTGCTGGCCATGCTCTCCGGTCACGACGACAGGGGCCACGTCGAAGACGCCTTTCTCGCCGGCGCTCGCGGCTACATCCTCAAAGGTTATGCGGCGGAACTCACCACCGCCGTGCGCCACCTGATGAATGGCGGATGGTATCGCAGCGCGGATCTCAAGACCTGACGATCAGCGCCTGACGGGCCTGGGCGCGATGCCGTGGCCGGATGTGCGCGGCCAGGGTTTTCAGTGCCGCGGCGAGCACCGCGGCGTCGTCGGTGTAGCCGAGGCCAACGACGAAGTCCGGGATCAGATCGGTCGGCACGACGAAATAGGCCAGCGCCGCAAACAAGGCAGCGCGCACCGCCTGGGGGGTGCGTGGGTCGATGGCGGTGTAGTAGGCGGTGAGCAGATCCTCGGCAAAGGGCAGACGGCGGGCCACGGCGCGGAATTTCTCCCAGAAGCCGTCGGCCACCAGTACCTCGTCGCGTTGCTCGCTGGAGAATTCCCTGCTCAATACCGGCTCCTCGACTGCACGATACGCCGAGAATGCCAGATCGCCGGGCGATAGCAAACGCTGGGCAGGCAGCTTGCGCGCCTGCTCAACCCTGCGTCAGCTCCAGCCCTCCGCGGTGATGGGCAGCGTCCGCACCCGCTGCCCGCTGGCGGCGAAGATGGCGTTGGCCACCGCCGGCGCCAGCGGCGGCAGGGCCGGCTCGCCAAGGCCGGTGGGTGGAAAGTCGCTCTTCACGAAGTGCACGTCCACCTTCGGCGCCCGCGGCATGCGTACCAGCGGATACTGATGGAAGTTGGTCTCCTGGGCGCGGCCGTTCTCGAAGGTGACCTGCTGGCCGAGCATGGCGCTCCAGCCGTCGATCACCGAGCCCTCCACCTGATTTTCCGCGCCGGAGAGATTGACGATGGGGCCGACGTCGGCGGCCACCGTCACGCGATGCACGGTCACCCGCTTGGCGGCGTCCACGCTCACCTCGGCCACTTCGGCGACGTGGCCGGCGTGACTGAAGTAGAACGCGAGCCCCAGACCGCGGCCCTCGGGCATGCTGCGCCCCCAGCCTGCTTCCTCCGCGGCGCGCCGGATCACGCCCGCGGCGCGGCCGGTGTGCAGCGCGTGCTCGTTGCCGTTGTCGAGCCAGCGCGGCTCGCCCATGAGCGCCAGCAGGAATTCCAGGTGATCGCGGCCGGCGGCCGTCGACAGTTCGTGGAGGAAACACTGGTGGGCGAACGCGATGACGTTGGAGCCGGGCGCCCGCCAGAAGCCGCACGGCGTCTGCCAGGGCAGCAGCGTCTGGGTGACGCGGTAGTTCGGCACGAACGGGCCGGGGTCGATGTCGCCACGGATGCTGCCGCCGATCACCGGCGCCTGGCCGTCGTGGCTGAACGAGATGAAGTGATTGCGCCAGCCGAGCAGGGCGCCGTCGCCGTCAATGGCGCCCTGCAACGCGTGGAATCCGCCGGCGCGGTAGAAGCCGTGAATCATGTCGTCCTCACGCGTCCACGTCAGCTTCACGGGCCGATCGACGCGCAGCGCGATGGCTGCGGCTTCCACCACCGGATCGTTCATCAGCCGCCGCCCGAAGCCGCCGCCGGCGCGCATCTGGTGCAGCACCACCCGGTCTTCGGGGATGTCGAGCAGCCCGGCTACGGCCCGTTTTGCCGGTACCGGGGTCTGGGTCGGCGCCCACACTTCCATGACCCCATCGTGCCACCAGGCGGTGGTGTTCTGGGGCTCGAGCTGGGCGTGGCTGATGAAGGCGTACTCGTAGAAAGCGGACAACCGCTGAGCAGCGCCGTCGAACGCCTCGCCGACGTTGCCCTGGTCGATCACCGTGCTGGCGCCCTCCGTCTCCGCAAGCTCCCGGGCCCGCGCCTGGGAGGCGCTCCAGCTGTCTTTGGCGGCGTTGGATTCGTCCCAGGTGACTCGCAGCGCTTGCCGGGCTTTGAACGCCGACCAGGTATCCACCGCCACGATGGCGATGCCCGCCGACAGCTCGGCGGGGTTGCCGTTGCCCTTGAGGACGAAGGCATCCACCACGCCCGGCTGTTTGCGAAGCTCTT
Organism: Pseudomonadales bacterium; assembly: GCA_047920935.1. Classification (GTDB taxonomy): domain Bacteria; phylum Pseudomonadota; class Gammaproteobacteria; order Pseudomonadales; family Azotimanducaceae; genus UBA7803. The sequence goes on from JBLRXD010000012.1 coordinate 27,537, forward strand.
CCACGTTGGAGTCGGCCACCACGCCGCCCTTGGCCGGGCACTTCACGTAGCTGGCGTGGAGCAGGTCGGGCAGGTGCTTGTCGATGCCGAACAGGGCGGCACCGGTGACCAGGGGCTGATTGTCGACCCCGGTGATGCGCTTGCCCAGCAGGCGGAAGTCGGCGGGCTGCTTCAGCTCGATGTCGTCGACCTCGGGTACCGGCAGCTCGGCTGCGGCGGCGGCGAGCTCGAGATAAGACAGGCGCCGGCCGGTGGGGGTGTGGATCACCATGCTGTCGCGGGTCTCAAGCTCACGGGCATCCACTTCCCAGCGGATGGCGGCGGCGGCGACCAGCATGTGTCTGGCGGTGGCGCCGGCCTGGCGCAGTGGAATCCAACTGGCTGGGATCGACCGCGAGCCGCCGGCAACCTGGCGGTCGTAGCGTTCGGCGTCGATGGCGCTCTGCACCACGGTGACGTCATCCCAGGCGGCGTCGAGTTCCTCGGCCACCAGCATCGGCAACGAGGTCTTGATGCCCTGGCCGATCTCGGGGTTGGGCGCGTAGATGACGATGCCGTCGCTGGTGATCTGCACGTAGGCGTTGGGTTGGAAGCCGCCGTCGGCGCCGCCCCCGGGCAGCAGGGTGTCGGTTTCCGTCTGCGCGTCGGGAGAGCAGCCGAAACTGACGCCGAGCATCAGGCCGCCGCCGGCGATTCCGGTGAGTTTCAGAAAAGAGCGGCGGTCGAGCTTGCTGACGGTGCTGGACGTGCGGCTTGGATCACGCTTCATAGTAGCCTCCCGCCGCGGCGAACACGGCTTTGCGGATGCGGTTGTAGGTGCCGCAGCGGCAGATGTTGGGCGCCATGGCGGCGTCGACGTCGGCCTCGGTGGGTTTCGGCTTGTCTTTCAGCAGGGCCGCCGCGCGCATGATCTGCCCGCTCTGGCAGTAGCCGCACTGGGCGACGTCGTGTTCGATCCAGGCCTGCTGCAGCGGGTGCAGGCTGCCGTCTGCTGCCGCCAGGCCTTCGATGGTGGTGATCTCGCGCCCGGCGACAGCGCTTGCCGGTATCGAGCAGCTGAGCATGGGCTCGCCGTCCACGTGTACGGTGCAAGCGCCGCACTGGGCTACGCCGCAGCCGAATTTGGTGCCGTACAGCCCGAGATTATCCCGCAGCACCCACAGCAGCGGCGTATCGTCGTGGACCGCGTCCACGGCGTGCTCACGACCATTCACTTTCAGACGCATGTCACCCACCTTGCTCAGCTACCAGACCCGGATAGTACCCCGTAGGAGCCTTCTCCTGAAGGCGACTGTGTTTGGTCCCGTGGGAGCGATCTCCCGATCGCGATTCGGCTCAGAACAATCGCGATCAGGAGATCGCTCCCACCGGCCTGGAGAGGGTCAGGTCTTGCGCAGGATGGCCGCGCCGCAGGAGTAGCCGCCGCCAAAGGCGGTGGCGGCGATGACGTCGCCAGGCTGCATGTGCTGCCGGGCATGCTCCATGGAAATGGGGATGCTGGCGCAGCCGGTATTGCCCAGTTGGTCGACGGTGACGACGCAGCGATCCATGGGCAGTTCGAGGGTCTTGGCGACATTGCTGAGGATGCGCAGGTTGGCCTGGTGCGGCACCAGCCAGCGGATGTCCGCAATCGCCAGGTCACGGCTGGCCACGGCAAGGCGCACCTCTTCTGCCAGGTATTCGCACGCGCGTGCGAACACGTCGCGGCCCTCCTGCATGACCAGCGCGTGCCGGCCGAGGTCCGGATTCAGGGAGATGGCGTGTGGCCCCTTGCCGGCGCAGGCAACCCCGCGTGACTTCGCGTATTCCAGCGTAAAGGCGGCCTGGGCGTCGTCGGCGGAAACTACCGCGGCAGCGGCGCCGTCGCCCCACAGGTGGCCCGAGAACGGGTCGGCGTCGTCGCTGTAGCGGCTGTTGTGCTCGGAAACGACGATCAGGGCTTTGCGGGCTTCGCCGGCCAGCAACATGATCCGCGCCAACTCCAGGGCGCTGATGAACGACGAGCAGGCCGTGGACAGAAAGTACACCCGAGCCTCGGCGATGGCGAACTCGCGCTGCACCCGCGATGCCATGGTGGACAGGGTGTCGTCCGGGGTATAGCTGCAGCCGATGATGAGATCGACGCCGTCGAGCACCCCGGGGCGTTTGTCGAGCAGGCGGCGCACGGCTTCGATCCCCATGGAGGTGGTGGTCTCGGCGGTCGCGGCCCGGGAGCGGGCATGGATGCCGGTGCGGGCGACGAACCAGTCGGCATCCTTGCCGGTGAGCGCGCTGAACGCGGCGTTGTCGATCCGGGCGTCGGGCACGTAGGCCCCGATGTCTGCGATGTAGATGATGGTCACGGCCCTTTGCAGCACTGGCGGCCGGCGATTCTAAAGCACCGCGGATGTCGACGCACGGATGGCCGCGGTCGCCGGGCGCAGACGTTACTGCAAAGATCGGCCGAGGTGACTCATAATAATGTCTCGGAAACCTCCATCCATCAGACTCTCACCCGTAGAGAGGCAACCACCAGGGGCACATCGTGAGCGACTTCGAGAAACAGCGTGAGAAGATCAAAAGCGCCAAGGGCTTCATCGCTGCCCTCGACCAGAGCGGCGGCAGCACCCCGAAGGCGTTGCGCCTTTACGGGGTAGAGGAAGACGCCTGGTCCAACGACGAGGAGATGTTCGAGCTGGTGCACCAGATGCGGGCCCGCATCATCACCAGCCCCGCCTTTACCGGCGAGCGCATCCTCGGCGCGATTCTGTTCGAGGGCACCATGGATCGCGCCATCGACGGGACGCCCACGGCAGAGTATCTGTGGAACACCAAGAACGTGGTGCCCTTCCTCAAGATCGACAAGGGCCTGGCTGACGAAGAGCACGGCGTGCAGATGATGAAGCCGATCCCGGGGCTCGACGCGCTGCTCGACAAGGCCAAGCACAACGGTATCTTCGGCACCAAGGAACGCTCGGTGATCAAGCAGGCCAACGATCACGGCATTCGCCTGGTGGTCCAGCAGCAGTTCGAACTGGCGGAAAACGTCATCGCTGCGGGTCTGGTCCCCATCGTCGAGCCGGAGGTCGACATCGCCTGCCCCGACAAGCGTCAGGCCGAGGAGATGCTCAAAGACGAGATCCTCAAGGCGTTGACCGCCCTCGGCGACGACAAGCAGGTGATGCTCAAGCTCACCCTGCCGGAGTTGGAAAATATCTACGGCGATCTGATCGCCCATCCCCAGGTGCTGCGGGTGGTGGCGCTGTCCGGCGGCTACTCGAGGGCGGAGGCCAACGAGCGGCTGGCCCGCCAGCAGAACATGGTGGCGAGCTTCTCCCGGGCGCTGACCGAGGGGCTGTCGAAGCAACAGTCGGACGAGGAATTCAACGCCATGCTCGATGCGTCGATCCAAAGCATATATGACGCCTCGAACGCCTGAGCATCGTAGGAGCGATCTCCCGATCGCGATCTGGAGATCGCTCCCACGGGCAGGTATCGCGATCTGGAGATCGCTTTCATGGAAAACTCCGCTTTTCCTCAAGCGACCGC
>JBLRXD010000013.1:0-17054 GCA_047920935.1 Pseudomonadales bacterium
GCCTGGGCCAGACCCACGGCCAGCTCCGCGTTCGGAGTGGAGTTCTGCGCCGCCAGCAGCAACTGGTCGCGCCCCGGGATGTCGCCCAACTCCTGGGCGGCGCGCGCGGCCCCCAGGTAGTTGAGCAACGGCGCCGCCAGCTGCGGGGCCGAAGCTTCCAGCAGCTTACGGGCCTCGGCCCAGCGCGCCTCCGCGAGCAGCAGCTGGCCCCGCAGGGCGCGCTCGGCCGCCGCCCGCGAGCGCCGCCGGCTGGCCCAGCCCCGGAGATTGCCGCGGCCGTGGGCAAGCTGCGCCACCAGCCCGACCCCGAGGCGGATCAGCAGGTAAACCACCACCAGCAACAGCAGCGCCACCCACAGGCTGGTCTCGACGGCCATCTGGTCGTAGGCCAGCAGCACGTAGCCCGGATCCCTGACCATCAGCGCACCCACCGCACCGCCCAACGCCAGCGCGGCAACCAGCACCAGCAAGGTGCGCTTCATGTGGAGGTTCTCAGCACGTCGCGCAGAGCGCCGAGGGAGCCGGAGATGTCCGGCAGCGGCCGCTGCAGGTCGATGCGCTGCAGCGCCTCGAGCTCGACCAGAATGCGCTGCACCGGCCGCTCGCCGCTGTCCAGATGGTCGCGGATCCAGTCGCTGGCCGCGGTGAGGCTATGCTCGAACACCAGCTGCTCGCCACGCACGGCAGCGAGTTGGGCGCGCTCCAGCATCAACCGCAGGTTCAGCTCGAGGTACACGGCCTCGTCCGGCGCCAGCAGCGGTTTCACCGCGGCATCGAAGCGCCGCAAGCGCAGATAGCCGGAAAAGTGCTGCGACACCGCCTCCCAGATGCCGCCGTCGGCGGCGACCGGCTCCGACTCGGAGGGGTTGCCGACAACGAACCGCGGCAGCCGTAGCGGCAACCCGTGGAGCTCGTTCTTCAGCACTTCGAGGCGCAGGAACAGCCCCTGCAGGTCGACGCCTTCCACCGCCTCGAGGGCGGCAATTTCCTCTGCCAGGCGGGCGCGCACCGGGTGCATGGAGAAGTCGTCGAGCTGAGTGAGCAGGGCATCGGCCGCCTGCAGCAGCTGCAGGGCGCCGGGCGCGTCGCGCTCCATGAGCAACCGATGGTTGGCGATGCGCAGCAGATACTGGACTTCGGCGCGCAGCCACTCGCCGGTAGACGGCGGCGCCTGCCGCGCCACCGCGGCCAGGGACTCCCGCAAGGCGGCTTCGGTGGCGGCGCGGGCGGCACGCTCGCGCTCGCGGAACGCCTGCAAAGCCGCCTGCTGCGACTCGGCCAGCCCGGCAAGGCGCTGGTCGGCCCGCTCCACTTGGGCGGTCACCGCCGCCAGTTGTGCCGCCAGTTGTGTCGCCACAGCCTGATTCGGATCGCGATGGATGAGCTCGTAATACAGATACCCGGCGCCACCGAGGCTGCCCAGGGACAGCAGCAGCGCCAGCGCCGCCAGCATGCGGCCACCGCGCGCTCTGCTCGGCGTCGGGCGCTTGCCGGCCGGTTCGGCCTGTTCCGCCGGTTCGGGCTCGGTGGAGCGTTCGGCGTCTTCGGCTCTGTCGGTGTCGATGGTCATACCCTCCCCGCCCGCTGCAAGCGCTCCAGACCGCGCAACCACGCCGCGCTATCGGCCCCGGCGCAATCATGGAGGCTCTCAAGGCCAACTTCCACCGCCAGGCCCGCCACCCGCGCCGACGGCACCAATACCGGCACGTCCGGGCGCCCACCGGCGGCAAGCCACAAGTCCGCCACCCGCGCCAACCCCTCGGCACTGGCGGCGATGATCACGTTGCAGTCGAGCACCGCCGGATCGAGCACTCGGGCAGGCACCCGGCGGTAGCAGTCGAAGCGCGCGACCCGGGCACCGCGCGCCGTCAGCGTCTCGGCCAGCAGGGTTCTGCCGCCAACGCCGCCCACCAGCAGAACGTGCTGGGCGGCAAGGTTCTGCAGTTGCGGCAACGCCAGCAGACCTTCCGAGGTGGCGTCGTCCGGCGCCGCGGAGGGCACGCCGTGCCGCTCGAGCACCGCCGCGGTGCGGCGGCCGACGGCCAGCACCCGAGCCGCGCGTGCCTGGGAGGAATCCGGCAGCGCCCGCAGGCCGTGACGCACCGCGTGCTCGGATAGATAGATGATCCAGTCGAACGGCCCCGGCGGCGGCGCAGACGCCGGCAGCGGCTCGATGTGGAGCACCGGGGCAACCACCACCTGATAGCCGGCGGCGCGCAGATCGGCTGCCTGGCGCTCGGCGCCCGGCTGGGAACGGCTGAGCCAGACCTTCACCACGCGAGCCTCCCGATCTCCTCAGGGAAGATCCAGCTGGTCGAGAATCTCCATGGCGCCCTGAGCCTTCAAGCTCGCCACCACCTCGGCCCCGACGCTGGCGGGATCACCCCCCTCGGCGCGCGCCCGCAGCATGCGCCGGCCATCCACGGTGCCGAGCACGGCCGCCAGCTCGATGCGCTCGCCGTGCAGCACCGCATAGGCGCCAAGCGGGGCCGAGCAGTCGGCGCCGAGGCCGGCGCTGACCGCCCGTTCGGCGCGCACGCAGCGGCTCACCCGCTCGTCGTTCAGCACCTCGATCAGCGCCAGCACCCCATCGGCTTGCGCCAGGCACTCGATGCCCAGCGCGCCCTGGCCGGCGGCGGGGACCGATACATCGACGTCCAGGTGCTCGGCCACCCGGTGTTGCAAACCGAGCCGCTGCAGCCCGGCGCTGGCCAGCACCAGCGCGTCGAACTCCCCCGCCTCGAGCTTGCCCAGACGGGTGCCGACGTTGCCGCGCACCGGGCCAAGCTGCAGATCCGGCCGCTGCGCCAGCAGCTGCGACTGCCGCCGCAGGCTGGCCGAGCCCACCCGGGCGCCCAGCGGCAACTCCGCCAGGGTGGCGCCATCGCGGGTGACCAGGGCGTCGCGGACGTCGTCGCGGAAGGCGATGACCGGCAGCGCGAACTCGGCGCCAAGATGGGCCGGAACGTCTTTCATGGAGTGCACGGCGAGGTCGGCGCGGCCATCGAGCAACGCCTGCTCGAGCTCCTTGATGAACAATCCCTTGCCGCCTACTTCCGACAGCGGCGAGCTGAGCCAGCGGTCGCCCGCAGTGCGCATACCGAGCAGCGCCACCTCCAGCCCCGGGTGTGCCGATTCCAGCGCCGCCTTGACGAATTCCGCCTGCCACAGCGCGAGCGGGCTTTCCCGCGTGGCGATTACCAATCGTTGCATGACGCTTCCGGGTTCCTCATCGGTTTCTGACGATTTTCCGCACCGCGGCCAGATGCCGGCGGCTCACCTCGAGCGGCGCCGCCACGCCCCGCAGGCGGATGCGGCAGGCGCCGGCCGCAACGCGCTCGAGGCTCTCTATGTGCGCCGCCGCCACCAGGGCGCTGCGATGAATGCGCACGAACAGCTCGGCAAATTCCTGCTCGAGATCTTTCAGTGGCTCGTCGATGATGACCTCGCCACCGACGAAGCCGACGCTGACATATTTCTGATCCGCCTGAAAGTAGCGCACGTCGTCGATGGGGATCAGCTCGATGCCGCGCCGGGTGCGCGCCGAGATATGGCTGCGGCGGCTCGGGTCGACGCCATTCAACGCTGCCAGCTGGGCTTTGTTGACCCGCTGGGCGCGCCCCAGCGCCGCCTCCAGATTGTCGCGGCGCACCGGTTTCAGCAGGTAGCCCACCGCCTGCAGATCGAACGCCTGCACCGCGTGCTCCTCGTAGGCGGTGCAGAAGATCACCGCCGGCGGCTCCGGCAACTCGCCCAGATGCCGCGCGGTTTCCATGCCGTCCATCCCCGGCATGCGGATGTCGAGCAGCACCACGTCGGGGTCGAGCTGCTGCGCCTGCGCCAGGGCCTGCAGACCGTTGCCCGCCTCGCCCACCACCTGATAGCCGTCGAAGCCCGCCACCATCCGCGCCAGGCGATCCCGGGCCAGTTGCTCGTCGTCGACGATCAGTACCTTCATGGCGTGATTACCAGCTCGATCATATCATCCAGCCGGCGCCGGGAAGCGCAGCGCGGTCAGATAGCGGTCGTCCCGGACGCCGCTGACCAGCTCCGCGCGGTCGCCGTACAGCGCCGCCAGCCGGCTGCGGATGTTGCTCAGAGCCATGCGGTTGCCCTGGGCTTGACCGGCGGCGGGATCCGCCGGCAGCGGGTTGCTGATCTCCACGTTGACCCGCCCGGCGGCGAACCACAGCCGCACGACGATGGTGCCGCCCTCGGGCAGCGGCTGGATACCGTGATAAATGGCGTTCTCAAGCAGCGGCTGCAAGGTCAGCAGCGGGATGCGGATTCCCGCCGGCAGCGGCTCGATCTGCCAGTCGAGCGTCAATCGCTGGCCGAGGCGCAACGACTCGATGCGCACGTAGCGCTGGCACAGCTCGAGCTCATCCTCCAGCGGCACCTGGTTGCCGGCATCGTTGAGGCTGGCGCGGAACAGCTCCGAGAGATCCTCCACCACCGACTCCGCCGTCTTCGGGTCGGTCTCGATCAGGCTGGCGATGATGTTCATGCTGTTGAACAGGAAGTGCGGGCGGATGCGCGACTGCAATGCCTGAATGCGCGCCCGCAGCTCCGACTGCTCCTGCACTCGCAGTTGCTGCTGAACGTAGAAATAGCGCAATGCCAGCGCGGTGATGATGCCGGCGATGACCAGCTGACGCAGCAGGATGAGCATGTCTACCGGCGCCCCGAACAGGCTGCCGGCGACGACGCGATCAGCGCCCAGGCCGATCAGCAGGGTCACCAGCAACACCGTGGCAAACGCCAGCAGCGCACCAGCAACCAATCGCAACCGCGTCAGCAGCGGCCGCAGCGCGCACAGCGCGCCGGCGGAAAGCAGCGCCACCCACTGCACGAACAGCGACAGCAGCGCCAGCCGCATCCAGGAAAGCTCGCCGCCCGCGAACAACAGCACCAGCACCAGCAGCTGCCCCACCAGCACCAGCAGGGCGATGGCCGGGGCCGTGCACAGATTCGGCACGTCGAAATGCTCGGCAGCCGTCAGCGGCGTCACCGTCCGGGCAGGGTTGTCGCGGTCAACGGCCTTCATCACGAGCAGAGGCCGCACATGCAAGCTTCCGGCAGAAGCCGCGTCGGCATGCACCGTGTAGAATTGCCGGCCTCAATGGGAAAGTCAGTCGTTCGGATCATGAGCCAAGAAGCCAAGCCCTGGGGCGGTAGATTCACAGAGGCAACCGACGCCTTTGTCGAGTCGTTCACCGCATCCGTTTCCTTCGATCGCCGCCTGTATCATCACGACATCGAAGGATCCATTGCGCACGCGAGCATGCTGGCCGAGGTCGGCGTGCTCAGCGCTGACGAGCGCGACCGAATCGTAGCGGGATTGCGGGAGATTCACAAAGAGATCGACGAAAACCGCTTCGACTGGCGCGTGGACCGTGAAGACGTGCACATGAACATCGAGACCCGGCTCATCGCCCTGATCGGCGACACCGGCAAGAAGCTGCATACCGGGCGCTCGCGCAACGACCAGGTGGCCACCGACATCCGGCTGTACCTGCGCGACGCCATCGACGATCTGGACGCGCTGATGACGCAGCTGCTGGCCGCCCTGCTGGATCTGGCCGAGCGCGAGGCCGACACCATCATGCCCGGCTTCACCCACCTGCAGGCCGCTCAGCCCATCACCTTCGGCCACCACCTGCTTGCCTGGTTCGAGATGCTCAATCGTGACCGCGCGCGGCTGCGCGATTGCCGCGGCAGGGTCAACGTGCTGCCTCTGGGAGCGGCGGCGCTGGCGGGGACGACGTTCCCCATCGATCGCCAGGCGGTGGCCGACGCCCTGGGTTTCGAGGCGGTCGCCGAAAATTCCCTGGATGCAGTGAGCGACCGCGATTTCGCCATCGAGTTCTGCGCCCTGGCCAGCATCACCCTGGTGCATCTGTCGCGCTGGTGCGAAGAGCTGGTGCTGTGGTCGTCGCAGCAGTTCGCCTTCATCGATCTGCCGGATCGCTTCTGCACCGGCTCGAGCATCATGCCGCAGAAGAAGAATCCGGACGTGCCGGAGCTGGTGCGCGGCAAGTCGGGCCGCGTGATCGGCGACCTGGTGGCGTTGCTGACGCTGATGAAGAGCCAGCCGCTGGCCTACAACAAAGACAACCAGGAAGACAAAGAGCCGTTGTTCGATGCCATCGACACGCTGCGCGACTGTCTCACCGCCATGCGCGGGCTCATTCCCGCGATCGAAGCCCGTCCGGCCGACATGATCGCCGCCGCCCGCCGCGGCTTTACCACCGCCACCGATCTCGCCGACTATCTGGTGCGCCACGACGTGCCGTTCCGCGACGCCCACGAGATCGTCGGCCGCACCGTGGCCCACGCCCTGGACGTGGGCAAGAACCTCGAAGACCTGACTCTGGAAGAGTTGCAGCGCTTCGGCGGCAACGCCGTCGACGCCTCGGTGTTCGACGTGCTCACCCTGGAAGGCTCGGTAGCCGCCCGCAACCACATCGGCGGTACTGCGCCGAATCAGGTGCGCGCGGCGGTGGCCCGTGGCCGGAGCCGCTTGTAGCCCATGTATACTCGCGCGTTGCCACCGAACTCGAGGAGCACGCCATGCGCTGGCTGGCGCTGACACTGATCACCCTGCAAGCCGCCACCTGCGGCCAGAGTGGGCGCTTGACCCTGCCCGAAGAGGCCGCCGCACAGCCTGCGCCGGCCGCCATGGTCGCCTTCGCGCTGGCGGCCCAGGCTCCCCGGCAGGCGCTGCGATGATCGAGCCGTTCAACCGCGTCGCCGGCGTGCTGCATGCGGAAGCGGTGCCTCTGAGCGAGATCGCCGAACGCTTCGGCACGCCCGTGTACGTGTACTCGAAACGCTATTTTCAGGACCGCTATTGGCGCCTGGCCGAGGCCATGGCCCCACTCGGCGCGGACATCTGCTACGCCGTCAAGGCGAACTCAAACCTCAGCGTGCTGCGTTGCTTTCACGACCTGGGCGCAGGCTTCGACATCGTCTCCGGCGGCGAGCTGCAGCGGGTGCTGAGCGCCGGCGGCGACCCCGCCCGGGTGGTGTTTTCCGGCGTCGGCAAGCGCGAAGACGAGATCGACTTCGCGCTGAAGCAGTCGATCCGGTGCTTCAACGTGGAGAGCGCGGCGGAGCTGGCGCGCATCGCCAGCCGCGCCCGTGTGCACGGCTGCGTGGCGCCGATCTCGGTGCGGGTGAACCCCCACGTCGATGCCCGCACCCACCCGTACATCTCCACCGGCCTGAAGACCAGCAAGTTCGGCGTGCCGGTGACCCAGGCGCGCGATCTCTACCGCCAGGCGAGCCAGGATGCGGCGCTGCGGGTCGTGGGCATCGACTGTCACATCGGCTCGCAGATCGCTACGGCCGAGCCGCTGCTGGAGGCCCTGGCGAGCCTGCTGTCGCTGGTGGACGATCTCGGCCGGGACGGCATCCACCTCGAGCACGTCGACGTGGGCGGCGGCCTCGGCGTGACCTACCGCGACGAGCCGGATTTCGACGTCACCGCTTACGGCGCCGCGTTGAACCGCGCCATGGCGGGCCGCAAGGAGCGCCTGGTGCTCGAGCCGGGGCGCTACCTGGTAGCCAACGGCGGGGTGCTGCTCACCCGGGTCGAGTACCTGAAGCCGGCGGCGGAGGCCGAGGCCACCAGCTTCGCGGTGGTGGATGCCGCCATGAACGATCTCATCCGGCCGGCCCTGTATCAGGCCTGGCACGACGTGGTGCCGGTGGGCGGCGAGGCAGCAGGGGCCCAGCGACAGCGCTGGAATCTGGTGGGCCCGGTGTGCGAGAGCGGCGACTTCATCGCCGCAGACCGCGACCTGATGCTCGCCGAAGGCGATCTGCTGGCGGTGCTCTCCGCCGGCGCCTACGGCATGGCGCAGAGCTCCAACTACAATACCCGCGGGCGTGCCGCTGAGGTGCTGGTGGCAGGCGATCACGTACGGCTGATCCGGCGGCGGGAGACGGTGCGCGACCAGCTGGCCCTGGAGCTGGCCGAAGATCAGCCATTCACCCTGGGCTGCGCCAGCGGCGCAACCTCGTGAGGCGCCATGTCGCTTGAGTTCGCCAAGATGCACGGCCTCGGCAACGACTTCATGGTTGTGGATCTGGTCAGCCAGTCCGCCACCGTGGACGAGGCGCGCATCCGCGCGTGGAGCGACCGCCACACCGGCGTCGGCTTCGATCAGCTGCTGCTCATCGAACCGCCCAGCGATCCCGATGCCGATTTCCGCTACCGCATCTTCAATGCCGACGGCGGCGAGGTCGAGCAATGCGGCAACGGCGCTCGCTGCGCCGCCCGCTACGTTGCCCACCGCCAGCTGAGCCCCAAGACCACGCTGATCCTGCAGACCCAGTGTGGGCCCATCGTCACCCGCCTGCTCGACGCCGGCATGGTGGAGGTGGACATGGGCGAGCCGCGCACCGGCCCGGGCGCCATTCCGTTCGACCCGCAGGCGGACGGCAGCGCCCGGCCCTGCGACGACGGCGCCGCCAGCCGCTACGAACTGCAGATCGCCGCCGGCACCTGGCAATTCACGCCAGTCTCCATCGGCAACCCTCACGCGGTGCTGTTCGTCGACAGCATTGCCAACGCTCCGGTTGCCACCGTAGGGGCCGCCCTGGTGGGCCATGCGGTGTTCCCCGAGGGGGCCAACATCGGCTTCTGTGAGGTGGTCGATCGCGGCTTCCTGCGGCTGCGGGTGTTCGAGCGGGGCGTCGGCGAGACCCGCGCCTGCGGCACAGGGGCCTGCGCCGCGGTGGTTGCCGCCCATCTGCAGGGCAAGGTCGGAGACCGCGTCAAAGTGTCGCTGCCCGGCGGCAAGGTGCGCATCAGCTGGCAGGGCCCCGGCAGCACCCTTAAAATGACCGGCCCCACCGCCCTGGTTTTCGAAGGGAAAATCGAACTTTGAGCGACGCCGAAAGCAATACCGTCAGCGAGGCGCAGGTGATCGCCTATCTGGTCGATCATCCCGACTTCTTCCAGCAGCACTCGCACCTGCTGGCCGACCTGCAGATGCGCCACGAGTCCGGTGGCGCCATTTCCCTGGTGGAGCGCCAGGTCGCCATCCTGCGCGAGCGCAACATGGTCATGCGGCGCCGCATGAACGAGCTCATGCAGACGGCCAAGGCCAACGACGAGCTGTTCGCGAAGACCCGCACGCTCACCCTGGAGCTGCTGCACGTGAGCAGCTGGCACGAACTCAACGAGGTGCTGGCCACCTACGTGCTCACCGATTTCCATGCGGATTTCGTCTGCTGCCATCTCTCCGACGTCCCGGTGTCGCTGGATCACCTCAAGACTCACAGCGGCCGCCTGCCGCACGAGCGCTTCGTCCGCGGCAGCTATCCGGTGTGCTCGGCGCTGCGGGTCGACGAGCTCGAGTCGCTGTTCCCCAGCGCCGTTCACGACAAGGAGGGCAGCGCCGTGATGGCGCCGCTGACCGGGGAGGCGCCGCGCGGCTGTCTGGCCATCGGCAGCCGTGATCCTCAAGGGTTCACCCCCGACATGGACACGCTGTTCGTCACCTACATCGCCGAGGTGCTGTCCGGGGTGGTGCAGCGGCTGGCTGCTCCGGGAGCGAGCGCGCCATCCGCTGGGCCGCTCACGTCGGTGTGATGGACGCGGAGCTGAAACGCTTCCTCGATTACCTGAAGGTAGAGCGCCACTACTCGGCCAATACGGTCAGCGCCTATCGGCGCGATCTGTGCCGCTTCGCCGCGGAGGCCGGCCGCCCCTGGGTGGACGTGGCGGGTCACGACATCAGCACCCATGTGGGGCGCCTGCACGCTCGTGGTTTGAAGCCGCGCAGCATTCAGCGGGTGCTGTCGAGCCTGCGCAGCCTGTACCGCTACCTGCTGCGCCACCGCCTGGTGACGAAGGACCCAACCGCCGGTATCCGCGGGCCCAAGGCCCGGCGCACCCTGCCCGGCGTGCTCGATACCGATCAGGCCGCGCAGCTGCTGGCGTCCACGGCCGAAACCCCGCTCGAGATTCGCGACCAGGCCGTGGCGGAGTTGCTGTATGGCAGCGGCCTGCGACTGTCGGAACTCACCGGCGCCAATCTGGCAGACGTGGATCTGGCCGCCGGCTTCATCACCGTGCGCGGCAAGGGCGGGCGCATGCGCCAGGTGCCCCTCGGCCGTTACAGCATAGCGGCGCTGCAGCGCTGGCTTCCGCTCCGCGACGTGCCGGCCGCCGGCAGCGATCCGGCGCCGCTGTTCACCGGCCGCGGCGGGCGGCGCATCAGCCCGCGCACCGTGCAGCAACGGCTGAAGCGCCTGGCCATGCGCCAGCTCGGCAGCGACGAGCTGCACCCCCACATGCTGCGCCACAGCTTCGCCAGCCATCTGCTGGAATCCTCCAGCGACCTGCGCGCCGTCCAGGAACTTCTCGGCCACGCCGACATCTCAACTACCCAGATATACACCCATCTGGACTTCCAGCATCTGGCCCGGGTGTACGACGCCGCGCACCCCCGCTCGCAACGCCAGGACGACTGATGGCCGACATCAAACTGATCACCTTCGACCTCGACAACACCCTGTGGAACGTCGAGGTGGTGATCAAGCGCGCCGAAACCCGGCTGCGTGAGTGGATACACCAGCGGGTACCCGACTACGGCACCCGCATCCCCCCGGAAGCGGTGCTCGATCTGCGCAATGCGGTGCTGGCGGATCACCCGGAGCTGCGCCACGACCTGTCGCGGCTGCGCGAAGAGATCCTGTTTCGCGCCATCAGCCACTGCGGCTACGGGGAACGCGAGGCCCGCCGCCTGGCGCGGGACGCCTTCGGCATCTTCCTCGACGCCCGTCACGAGGTGGAGTTCTTCGAAGGCGCCCTGGAGACCCTGGAACTGCTCTCCCGGGACTACCTGCTGGGCGCGCTCACCAACGGCAACGCGGACATCGCCCGGCTCAAGCTCGACCGCTACTTCCGCTTCGGCTACTCCGCCGCGTCCGTGGGCGCCGCCAAGCCGGCGCCGGAGATGTTCCACGCCGCCCTGACCCACGCCGGGCTCATCCCGGGCCAGGCGATCCACGTCGGCGACCATCTGCACGACGACATCCACGGCGCCAGCCAGGTGGGCATGCACACCATCTGGGTGAACCTGGAGCGCCACGACCTGCCGGACGACGCGGCCACCCCCAGCCACACGGTGCATCTCATCGAAGACGTGCCTACGGGCATTCTGGAGATCGCGCAGAGCGTCTAGCGCTGGGCGGCGCCGTCCAAGCCTGTGTGCGGCAACGCACAGACCCGCAGCTGCCCCGCGCGCACCGTAGCGAGCGATCGGCATCCCACATGAGTTGGGTCATGCTCGCATCCATTGGGAGACATCCGTGAACAAAGACCAGGTCAAAGGCCTAGCCAAGAAAGCCAAGGGCAAGGTGAAGGAAGCCGCCGGCAAGCTGGTCGGCAACGATCGGCTGAAAGCGAAAGGCAAGATCGACCAGATCGCCGGCAAAGTGCAGGCGGGATACGGCGACATGAAGAACGATTTGAAGAAAAAGTGAAGCTGCCGTTCGCCGGCAGATTACCTGCCGGCGTAACCATCACCAGAGGATAAGAAATGTACAAACGAAACACGGTGGTCTCTGCTTTGCTGCTGACAGCAATGCTGATCACGTCGTTGCCGGCGCGGGCCGATATCGTGGGAACCGAGCAGATGCTGACGCAGGATGCGCGTGCGTTATCGCTCAGCCGAATCCACAACGCGCTGGCCCGAGACGAAGTGGCGGCTCAACTGAGCGCCTGGGGCGTGGCGCCGGAGACGGTGACGCAACGCGTGGCCGCGCTGTCCGATGTCGAGTTGCAGCAGTTGGCGGCAAGCATGGGAGAAGACCCAGCCGGCGGAGTCCTGGTGGTCATCGGGGCACTGTTCGTGGTGTTGATCGTCCTCGAATTCCTTGGCGTCACCAACATCTTCCGTCGAACCTGACCGAAGCCACCGCCGCGACCGGGATGCCGGCGCGGCGAGTTTCTCCACGTCTGCTATCGCAGAGCGCCCGTGCGTCAGCGTACCGACCTGGCTCGTGCTCCGAGCCGATACTGGCGCATCGTCGGCTGCTTCGGTCGGCGGCTTCAAGGGACACACGTTGTTATGAATATCGAGCTCGGACTCACGCCGATCATCTCGCTGATCGCCGGCATCCTGATCCTGGTCATGCCGCGACTGCTGAACTACATCGTCGCCTTCTATCTCATCGCCATCGGCCTGATCGGCCTGTTCGGCGCCGGCGGATTCAACATGCGCTGAGGCCGCCGGCGGTGGCTGCCGCCCGGAGGTCCGGGCAGTTGCGATGTCTGAACGAAGCTAGAGCACCCGGCGGCCGGTGATCACTCTGAGTAAAACGACCACGATTGCGATGACCAGGAGGACGTGGATGAGGCCGCCCATGGTGGTCGAGGTCACCAGACCCAACAACCACAAGACCAGCAGGACGACGACGATGGTGTAAAGCATGGTTTAACCCTCTGAACTGAATGCATCGGTGACGGCAGGTTTGCCAGGCGGGCTACGACTTGACGCGAACCACCAGCAGCACGCCGCCCAGCAGCACCATGCCAAGTCCGGCCCAGACTGGCACGGTGACGCGCTCCTTCTCGTCCACCGACATCTGGATCGGCCCGAGATCGGCCGTATGGGTTTGCTTGGTGTAGGTGAAACCGCCGTAGGCCAACGCCAGGCCGCCAATGACGATTAGAGCGAAAGCCATGAGTTTCAAGGCGTCCATTGCGCATTCTCCCGTTGATTCATGCAGTGACCCCGATTGGAACGGCTCCGTAGCCGAGGTGCAGGTGCTGCCAGATTGAGCCGATGGCAACGTCGGGTCTGTGCGTTGGCGTACAGAGCCGGTGCCGCGCGTGTATAGTGCTTCGAGGTGCCAGCAGCAGTGGCGGGGAAGATCATGGGCGACGAGGTGATTCATCGGAACCGGCTGTTGGGGGTGCTGTCCGCGGAATCCCGTGATCGGCTGAGTCCCGATCTGGAACTGGTCGAAATGCCACTGGGCAAGGTCATCTACGAACCCGGCGCGGCCGAGCGGCACGTGTACTTCCCGAATGACTCGATCGTGTCGCTGCTGTACGGCATGGAAAACGGCGAGTCCGCCGAAATTGCCGTAGTGGGCAATGAAGGGATTGTCGGCGTCGCCGTATTCATGGGCGGCGAGAGCACCCTCAGCCACGCCGTCGTGCAGAGCGCAGGCACCGCATACCGCCTGCCCGGACAGCGTCTGAAGGACGAGTTCGAGCGCAACGGCGAGTTCCTGCAGCTGATGCTGCGCTACACGCAGTCGCTGATCACGCAGATGGCGCAAACCGCCGTATGCAACCGTCACCACTCCATCGACCAGCAGCTGTGCCGCTGGCTGTTATTGTCGCTCGACCGGCTGGCCGGCAACGAGCTGAAGATGACGCAGGAGCTGATCGCCAACATGCTCGGCGTGCGCCGTGAGGGCGTGACCGAGGCGGCGGGCAAGCTGCAGGACAAGGGCGCCATCGTCTACAAGCGCGGCAAGATCACCGTGATCGACCGCCCCAAACTCGAACGCCTCAGCTGCGAGTGCTATGCGGTGGTCAAACGGGAAAGCGATCGCCTGTTGCCTGATTTCAGTGCTTGACGACCCGCTTCGCGGCGAAATTGCGCGGCATCTGCGCCGCAGCGGATGGCAATTGGTTGATCAGCGCAAGTTCCGCGATCGGGATGTTCGAGGGGTGGTCGCGCTGGAATTCCGCCAGAGTCATCGCCCGGGGTAGCCGAACCACCGCCAACCTATCGGGTTGGCGCGCCAGGGCAGCTTTGTCGGTCAGCCGGGCGAAGCTCTCGATGGACCTGCGGAATTCGTGCTCGTAACCGGCCAGCTTGTCCACCGGCGTATAGGCCAGAATCTGGTAGACCTGTTCGTTCAGCGAAACGAAACCGGCGACGCCGCCGAGCTCGCCTTGTTCGGTGCGCACCTGGAACGGGCTGACGATCGCAGCCAAGCCGTTG
Source organism: Pseudomonadales bacterium (assembly GCA_047920935.1). GTDB lineage: Bacteria > Pseudomonadota > Gammaproteobacteria > Pseudomonadales > Azotimanducaceae > UBA7803. Next base: position 13,983 of record JBLRXD010000013.1, read on the forward strand.
ATCTCGGCGGTGCTGCGCCCCTCGGCGGTAACGCCATCCTGAGCGAAGAACGCAGCGGCCGCCGCTTCGCGCGTGCCGGAAACCACGGTCAGCCGGATCAGTGCGTCGTTTGCCGAACTACCCGCCACCACGGCCTGGGCGAGATTCTGGGTGCGCCAGCCGGCGGGAAAGTCGAAGCGGAACGCCATGGCCGGGTGCAGGAAGCGATTGTCCTCGAAGTAGCCGTTGCGCGGATTGACGCCGTACGTCATGCCATCGATGCGCCGCAGGTAATCCTCTTCGCCGACGCGCAGCGTGTCCGCCGACGCCGGCAGGCTGACCAGGCGCCGCTCGATGCGCTTGATGCGTTCCGCCGGATTCGGATGGGACGCCTGCCAGGTGGGTACCGGGCTGTGGCCGGCGAGCTGCGAGGACTGCTGCAGGGCCGCGAACACGTTGACCATCTGGCGAACGTCGTAGTTCTGGGCGAGCGCGTAGCCGTAGCCGAGGTCGTCGGCCTGACGCTCCGCGTCGCGCCCGTAGCTCAGAAACAGCAGTTGCAGACCACCCGCCGCCAGCTCCCCGAATTGAGCGATCTGCGGGCTGAGTATGGAGCCCACTCCGAGCCCGATCTGGGCGAGCTGCGCGCGGCTCATCATGCTGACGGAGTGGCGCGCAGTGACGTGGCCGATCTCGTGGCCGAGCACGCTCACAAGCTCCGCTTCGTTGCGCATCAGCACCAGCAGGCCGCGGGTGACGAAGATGAATCCGCCAGGGGCGGCGAAGGCGTTGGGCGTCGGATCGTCGACGACCCGGAACGCCCACGGCAGCTCCGGGCGCTGTGACGCGGCGGCGAGCTGGGCGCCGAGCTGCTGCACGTAACTCTGCAACTCCGCATCGTCGACCAGACCGAGTTGCGCCGCCGCGCCGGCTGCCGTCTGCCGCCCGATGGCGATTTCCTGGCTCTCGGTCATCAACGCGAGCTCGCGGTTGCCGGACACCGGGTTTACCGCGCAGGCGACCAGCAGCACAGCCGCGGCCGCGGCCGCGGCCGAGGCCGCGGCCGCGGCAAGCAAACGTTCCATCGGATCATCTCTTGGGGCAGGTAACCGCGCACTCTGCTCAGCCGGCGCGGCCGGGTCTGTGCGCTGTCGCGCATTACCCAGGTCGCTACCTGCGTATACAGTCGCTTCCGAAAGGAGTAGCGTGCATCGTGATTAGGCCGCCAACGAGCCCCCGGGGCGGGGCGGACGTCTTTCTCAACGGAGAACACGATGTCAGCGGCGATTGCCTTGCGAGAGGCGAACAGCCTGATCGCAAGCTTGCCAATCAAGGAGGGCCGCCGGTTCGCCAGGTTGTGCGAGCGCATCGAACTGGTTCCGGGGGACACCCTGTGCGAGCCGGATCGTCACTTCGAACGCGCCTACTTTCCGATCGCGGGGGTCATATCGGCGGTAGCCTTGCTGAAAGGCCGGCCGCCGCTCGAGTTGGGCCTGATCGGCCGCGACGGCATGCTCGGCGCGACGTTATCGCTGGATATCCTTGCCGCACCCATGCGCGGTGTGGTGCAGGGCGCCGGCACCGCGCTGGTCATGGCCGTAGCCGAGTTGCGCGTCGAACTGCGCAACAGCCCGCGCCTGGTCGTGGTCATGCACCGCTATCAGTTCCGGCTGATGATGCAGTTTCTGCAGACTGCGGCGTGCACGCACTTTCACGAGATCACACCGCGCCTGGCGCGCTGGCTGCTGATGACCCACGATCTGAGCATCAGCAACCACGTTCACCTCACCCACGAGTTTCTCGCGCACACCCTCGGGGTGCGCCGCAGCGGCGTGACGATCGCCGCCGGCGCGCTGCAACAGCGGGGCCTGATCAGCTACGCGCGCGGTGAAATCAGAATCATCGATCGTGCTGGGCTCGAAGCCGCCGCATGCGACTGCTACGTCGCCTTGAACGAGAAGTACCGCCAAGTCTTCGGCTAGCTTTGTCTTCCGGCTCGTGCCGGTCTCCACCTGCGAGTGCTAAGCTCCTCCGTCTCGATCCCCGAAGCCTCAAGGAGATGCCCCAATGGCAGAGTACAGCCCCCCAACCCTCGACTGGGTCCGCAAGCACGTCGAAATTTACGAAGGCAGCGGCGGCACGAAAGGCACCACCCTGCCGAACACCGACCTGCCCTGCATCATCGTCACCCACAAGGGCAACAAGTCCGGCGCCATTCGCAAGATCCCGCTGATGCGCGTGAAGGTGGACGACGGGTACGTCCTCGTCGGCTCCATGGGCGGACAGCCCCAGAACCCGGTGTGGGTGTACAACCTGCGCGCCGATCCGGACGTGGAGATTCGCGATGCCACCGAAGTGCACGAGATGCGTGTGCGCGAGGTGACGGACGAGGCGGAACGCAAACGCCTGTGGGACGCCGCCGTCGAGGCGTTCCCCAACTACGCGGAGTATCAGACCAAAACGAGCCGCAGGATTCCGGTGTTTCTGGCGGAGCCCGCCTAGACGGCCGGTGCCGCAGACGGCCGAATGGGCTCAGGTGTTGGCCGGGGTTCGGGCTGGGAAATTCGTCTCGTGCGCCTCCGCTCGAGCCCCTCCGGGGCTTCCCTTGCTTGCACGTTGCCACTCCGTCGCGGCTCGTTGCCGTAGTCGTTCGCGCCATGCTTAGCCGCCACCCGGAGCGCGAAGTACCCGCCGAGAAGCGTGCAGCAGAGGGCGCGACGGGCTTGCACGGGGCGTGGCGGGCGGCGAATCACCCTTGCATAAGCCCGTGTAGCGCAGCCGAGCGCAGCAAGATTGACACCGCTGCGGGTGGCGCTTCGGCACCCGCAGCGGTGGCAAGATTGCGCAGCGAGGGAAGCCCGGAGGGCCTGCGCGAGGGCGTGCAAGGGTGAGTCGCCGCCCGCCACGCCCCGGGGCGTGCTGCCGGTTGCGCCATTTTAGCCGCCACCCGGAGCGCGAGGTGCCCGCCGAGAAGCGCGCAGCAGAGGGCGCGACGAGCTTGCACGAGGCCGTCGCCGGGGGTCGGGCCGGGAAGGGAATCTCGTGCGCCTCCGCTCGAGCCCCTCCGGGGCTTCCCTTGCTTGCACGTTGCCA
>JBLRXD010000013.1:17154-30796 GCA_047920935.1 Pseudomonadales bacterium
TCTCGTGCGCCTCCGCTCGAGCCCCTCCGGGGCTTCCCTTGCTTGCACGTTGCCACTCCGTCGCGGCTCGTTGCCGTAGTCGTTCGCGCCATGCTTAGCCGCCACCCGGAGCGCGAAGTACCCGCCGAGAAGCGTGCAGCAGAGGGCGCGACGGGCTTGCACGGGGCGTGGCGGGCGGCGAATCACCCTTGCATAAGCCCGTGTAGCGCAGCCGAGCGCAGCAAGATTGACACCGCTGCGGGTGGCGCTTCGGCACCCGCAGCGGTGGCAAGATTGCGCAGCGAGGGAAGCCCGGAGGGCCTGCGCGAGGGCGTGCAAGGGTGAGTCGCCGCCCGCCACGCCCCGGCCACGACCGTCACCCCCTCTTGCGAACGTTCGCCTCGATGAACGCCTTCACCGCCGCAAGCGACGGCTCGATCTCGGTGCGCCGCGACGGCAGCCCGCGCAGCGCGTCGAGGGTGTCGTGGCGGGCGACGTCGGCGCCCACTGCCTGATTGACCGCGTCGGGAAACTTGGCCGGATGGGCCGTGGCCAGGCACACCATGGGCCCGGCGGCCGCGAAGCGCTCGGCGGCAGCCAGCCCCACCGCGGTGTGAGGGTCGGCCACGTAGCCGTGATCCCGGTAGACCCGGCGGATGGTGGCCAGGGTATCCTCCACGTCCACGGCGGTGGCAGCGAAGTCGGCGAATCCCGGCGGTTGATCCACCGCCGCGTGGCCGCTGGCAGCGAACGCCTCCATGAAGGTCCGCAGCCGCTCGCTGTCTTCGTCCATGAGGTAGTAGAGATAACGCTCGAAGTTGCTGGCCACCTGAATGTCCATGGCCGGGGTGACGGTGAAGCGCACCTCGCCGCGCCGGTACTCGCCGGTGGCGAAGAACACCGAGAGGATATCGTTCTCGTTGGTGGCGAGCACCAACCGGTCGACGGGGAAACCCATGCGCTTGGCCAGGTAACCCGCGAACACGTTACCGAAATTGCCCGTGGGCACGCAGAAGCTCACCGGCTGCCCGGCCTCGAAGCGCAGGCTGGCATAAGCGTAATAGACGATCTGCGCCAGCACCCGCGCCCAGTTCACCGAGTTCACCGCGCCCAGCCGGTGACGCTGTTTGAATTCGAGATCGGAGAACAGCGTCTTCATCAGCGTCTGGCAGTCGTCGAAGCTGCCTTCCACCGCCAGGCAGTGCACGTTGGCATCGGCCACGGTGGTCATCTGCAGCTCCTGCAGCTCGCTGACCCGGCCGTCAGGGTACATCACGAAGATGTCGATCTCGTCGAGGCCGCGCACCCCGGCGATGGCCGCACTGCCGGTATCACCGCTGGTGGCGGCGAGGATGTTCAGGTGCTCGCCGCGGCGCTGCAGCACGTATCTGAACAGCTTGCCCAGCAATTGCAGCGCCACGTCCTTGAAGGCCAGCGTCGGCCCGTGGAACAGCTCCATGACGGTGACGTCGCCCACCTCGACCAGAGGAACGACGTCAGCGTGGTTGAAGGTCGAATACGCTTCGCGGATCAGCGCCTCGAGTTCCGTCTTCGGAATGTCGTCGATGAACAACGGCAGCACTTCCACCGCCAGATCGACGAAACCGAGGGTGCGCCAGTGGTCCAGCCGGGCGGTGACGTCGGGAATGCTCTCGGGCAGCAGCAGCCCGCCATCGGGCGCCAGACCGGTCACCACCGCGTCCTGAAAACTCATGGGTGGCGTTCGCCCCCGGGTACTGACGTAGCGCATATTTGGGCTCTGACGGCGACCGACCAAAAAGGGCGGATATTGTAGTGCCCAGCAAGGGGCGCGTCATGGGCCGGGGGAAGGGGCGCGACAGGGTCAGATGGCGCTGCGGCCGTAGCGATTCTCCAGCCGCCGGGGCGGATCGGCGCGAAAATCCTTCGGTACTTCCTCGATGCTGCCACCACCGGCCAGGAAGGCGTCCACATCTGCCGCCAGACGGCTGCGGACCGGTGCGCGCGCCGCAACCACGTAGACCTCGGCCCTGGGGTCGGCGGCCATCTCGTCGTGTTCCATCGTTTCGCTCATGTGACAACCTGCAAAGTGAAGCTGCACTAGTTATAGACCAGGATCGGCAATGCGCAAGCTCACGGCCGGAGCCGGCGCCAGGACGAAACGCAGACGCAAAAAAAGAGGGGCGCTTGCGCGCCCCTCTCCCGTTGCTGGCCTTGTTTGAACCAGGGTTGCAATCAGAGTTGATCAGGAAGTTTTGACGAACTCCGGGTAGGCTTCCAGGCCGCACTCGGCGAGGTCGACACCTTCGTACTCTTCCTCTTCCGAGATGCGGATGCCCATGGCGACCTTGAGCAGGCCCCACACCACCAGGCTGGCAAGGAACACCCACGCGAAGATGCCGACGATGCCGATGAGCTGGCCGACGATGGTGGCGTCTTCGTTGTTGAACACGACCGCCAGGATGCCCCAGATGCCAGCGACACCGTGCACCGAGATGGCGCCGACCGGGTCGTCGATCTTCAGCTTGTCCAGGCCGACGATGGAGAACACCACGATCAGCCCGCCCACGGCGCCGATCAGCACCGCCCACTGCGCATCCGGAGACAGCGGGTCGGCAGTGATGGCCACCAGACCGGCAAGCGCGCCGTTCAGGGCCATGGTGAGATCCGCCTTGCCGAACATGAGTCTGGCCGCCAGCAGCGCCGCCAGCAGACCGCCACAGGCCGCCAGATTGGTGTTGACGAACACCTGCGCCACCGCGTTGGCATCTTCGATGTTCGAGGCGATCAACTGCGAGCCGCCGTTGAAGCCGAACCAGCCGAACCAGAGGATGAACATGCCGAGGGTAGCCAGCGGCAGGTTTGCGCCGGGAATGGCGTTGACCTGGCCCTGAGGGCCGTACTTGCCCTTGCGGGCGCCGAGCAATATCACCCCGGCCAGAGCCGCGGCCGCACCCGTCATGTGCACGATGCCGGAACCGGCGAAGTCGGAGTAGCCCGCTGCATCGATCCAACCACCGCCCCAGGTCCACATACCCTGCATGGGATAGATGAAGCCGGTCATGACCACGGCGAAGCCGAGGAACGCCCACAGCTTCATGCGTTCGGCAACGGCGCCGGAGACGATGGACATGGCGGTAGCGACGAACACCACTTGAAAGAAGTAGTCGGAGCGGGCCGAGTAATAAATTTCCTCGTCAGCCAGCGCTTCTTCCACGGAGTTCTCGGCGCCGATCAACCATCCGAAATCGGGGATGATGCCGCCTTCGACGGCGCCCAGATACATGATGTAGTAGCCAACAAACAGATACATGACGCAGGCGATGGCGAACAGCGCCACGTTCTTCAACAGAATTTCCGCCGTGTTCTTCGATCGCACCAGCCCCGCCTCGAGCATGGCGAAGCCGGGCGCCATGAACATGACGAGGGCCCCCATCACGAGAAAGTAAAACGTGTCGAGGGCATAGGCGATTTGAATCAGATCTTCCACAATCTTTTCTCCTTTTTGGCGGAGCCGTTAAACGGCTTCCGCCCCCGTTTCTCCGGTCCGGATCCGCACCACTTCTTCGAGTGGAATGACGAAGATCTTGCCGTCCCCCACTTTCCCGGTGTTTGCCGATTTGGTAATGGTCTCGAGCACCTGGTCGAGCATGCCGTCTTCGACTGCCACTTCCACCTTCACCTTGGGAAGGAAGTCGACCACGTACTCGGCGCCGCGATACAGCTCGGTGTGGCCCTTCTGCCGCCCGAAGCCTTTCACCTCGGTGACGGTCATGCCCTGAACGCCGATGTCGGAGAGCGCCTCACGTACGTCGTCGAGCTTGAAGGGCTTGATGATGGCTGTTACCAGTTTCATGTCGTTTTTCTCCTATGGAATCAGGGTGCAGCAGCGCTTCGGGCAGGTTTTGAGCCTATCCGAGGCAATCTCGTGGAAGATCTGTGCACCCCGATTCTCTCGTAATCAAAGGCTTTTCGAAACCGAGAACACCAGGCTGTCATCGCACAACTTGGTACCTCCGAAGCACTCGCTCTTGCTGAGATCGGTACCGATGAAGTGCAGCCCGAAGTCGAGATCAAGCGCGGTCATGGTCAAGCCAACGCTGTAGTCCATGTAGTCGTCACCCGGGTTTGCGCCCGGCGCCGGCTCGATGAAGGCAGCGAAAGAGTCGTCGCCGTCGAACTTGTTCCAGCCGAGGTGGAAATCGAGCGTCATGTTGTCGGCCAGCGCGTAGCTGTAGGCGCCGTAGACGTAGAAGAACGAATCGGTCTCGGCGAAGTAGTCGGGCGAGTAGTGAACGCCTATGGTGGCGTCGTAGAAGCTCAAGCTACCGTAGAATTCGTAGTAGTCGAGGCTGGGGTCGGCATCGTCTTCCGGGTAGGCGTAGTAGAGAAAGCCGACGTCGTAAGAGACGGTCTCGTTGATGTCGCCGGCAAAGCCCGCGTAGACGTCGAGTTCGATGGCCCCACCGGAGAAGGAAACGTTCGACGCCCAGGTGCCGATGTAGAAGCCGTTTTCCCACTCGACGTCGAACCCGCCCTGAATCGCCGGCGAGCGATCGAGCTGAGATATGCCGCGGAACCGGTAGTCGGTGGCAAGCGCCACGTTGCCCGAAATCGCGACGCCGTTTAACTCGGCCGCCCGGGCGGAGGTGAGGCCGCCTACCAGTAGCACACCCAGCAGTGCCAGTGTTGCTTTGCTCTTCATGTCTTGCTCCTCTAAAAACCTTGAAACCCTTGAAGTACGGTTTTGTACCGCTGCCTCCCAATGGCATCATCCGTGCCATGTTTTTTTCTTAAAACATTTCAATGACTTAGGAGCTATGCTCTGTGCTGGGGCAAATTTTGCCGGCAGTTTTGCACAATCCTGGGGCGTTGCCCCATCGGGCTATGCACGATTTCGGTGCGCAATTACCGTGCACTATGAGCCGTGGAGGCCATCGGCTTACGCCCGCACGAGCGTCAGCCGATCGACCCGGGACGGAGGCCGCCGTACCATCGTGCCCATTCAGATTCGAGGGCGGCCACGTGAATCAGGAAGCTGTGATCAGCGACTTCATCGAGCGCCTGCAAAGGCGGATAGGGGAGTTGGTGCCGGGGCAGACGGTCGACGCCGTGCTGGAGCAAACGCGCCGCACCCTGCGGCAGGAGTTCGCCGAATTCGATCTGGTGCCGCGCCGTGAGCTCGAGGCGCAGATTGCCGCGCTCGAGGCGCTGCGGCGGACGCTGGAAGACCTGGAGCGCCGCATCCGCGAGCTCGAAGGCCGCTGACGGTCAGCCGGCTCCATGGGGGTGGCAGGCGCGGCGGCAGCCGGTCAGGGCAACCGAGCCTACGGCCGCGCGCTCGTGGGCATGGATTCACCCCGGGTGACGGTAGAGACCCACCTCCCAGGGGGCCTGCCTGGCTTCACGCTGGTGGGCCTGCCGGAAACCGCCGTCCGCGAAGCCCGCGATCGGGTCAAGAGCGCAATCCAGAACTGTGGCTTCGACTTTCCCCGCGGCAAGGTGGTGGTGAATCTGGCCCCGGCCGAGCTCGCCAAGGAGGGCGCCCGCTTCGATCTGGCCATCGCCATCAGCGTGCTCCGGGCCACCGGGCAGATTCCGCCCCGGGCCGACCGCCGTTACGAGTTCCTGGGCGAGCTGGGGCTGTTCGGCGAGCTGCGCGCCACCCGCGGGTGCCTGTGCGCGGCGCTCGCCATACAGCGGGAGGCGGACAACACCGGTACCCGGCTGATCATCCCGGCGGTGAATGCCGTAGAAACGTGCAGCGGCCCCGAAAACCTGCTGCTCACCGCTTCCCATCTCAGCGACGTGGTCGCCTTCCTGCGCAACCCGAGCGAGCACCCTCTGGGCACGCCGGCCCCATCGACAGCGACAGCCGTGCCAGGGGCGGCGCCAGAGCCGCATCTGGATGATGTCCTGGGGCAGCATGGCGCCAAGCGCGCGCTGCTGATCGCCGCGGCCGGCGGCCACCACCTGCTCATGGTGGGCCCGCCCGGCACCGGCAAGACCATGCTGGCGCGCCGGTTGCCGACGCTGCTGCCCGAGCTGGAGGACGGCCCGGCCATGGAAGTGGCTGCCGTGTACTCGGCAGCCGGGCTGCCGGCGCCAGCCGCTCGCCGTGCACCCATTCGCGCGCCCCACCATTCCGCCTCGGCTCCCGCCATGGTGGGCGGCGGGCGTCAGGCACTGCCGGGAGAGATCTCATTGGCACACCGCGGCGTGCTGTTCCTCGACGAGCTGCCGCACTTCAAGCCGAGCGTCCTCGACCTGCTGCGAGAGCCGCTGGAGTCCCGGGAAATCAGCCTCGCCAGGGCCGGCTACCGCAGCACGTTTCCCGCCCACTTTCAGCTGGTGGCCGCCATGAACCCGTGCCCCGCCGGCCGCCACTGCAGTGAGCACAGCTGCCGCTGCAGCCCGGACCAGGTGCGGCGCTACCAGGGCCGCATCTCCGGGCCGCTGCTCGATCGTATCGACCTGCACGTGGCGGTGCCGCCAGTGCCTCGCCACCTGGTGCTCGGCACGACGGGGCGGGCGGCTTCAGAGGTCGCCGCGGATGCGCGGCCACGGGTGGCGGCGGCGAGAGCGGTTCAGAGCCGGCGCCAACGCTGCCTCAACGCCGACCTGACGGGAACCGCCGTGCTCGACGCGGCGCACCTGGATGCCGCCGGGCGGCGGCTGCTGGAACGGGCGACCGACCGCTACGTGCTATCGGCTCGCGGCGCTCACCGGGTGCTGCGCACCGCCCGCACCATCGCCGATCTCGACGGCGCAGACGCAGTCGGCACCGCGCACCTTTCGGAGGCGCTGAGTTTTCGCGCGCTGGATTGGGACGGCGGCCTGGGGATGGCCGCCCACTGAAGGCGGTTAATCCATCGCTTCGATCATGTAATCCAGAGAGGCACGCAGATCCTCGTCGGAGCAAGCCATGCAGGTGCCCTTGGGCGGCATGGCATTGATGCCGTTCAAGGTATGATCCCACAGGGTATCCATGCCTTGGGCAAGGCGCGGCTCCCACGCGGCAGCGTCACCGAGCACCGGCGCGCCGGCAACGCCGACGTTGTGGCAGGTTGCGCAGAACTGATCGTAGACCTGCTCTCCGGACATCGCACCGGCAACGATCTCAGCACCGGGGAGCGCGGCGCCAATGGCGCAGTCTTCACCCGCCCGGCACAGCTGCCCGAAGGGCTGCAGACGCTCGCGGATCTCGGAATCCGTACCCGGCGGCACCAGTTGCGCCAGCACACTCATGCCTACCAGCACCGCCAGCAGGCCAAACAACACCTTCAAACTCTTCACGTCTGTCTCCAGCCACCCAGATAGAGGGGAATGCCGCTTGCACAGCGGCGCGGCATTATAGCCTCGTCAGCCGGTAGCGTCGAACAGCTCGCGGCCGATCAACATGCGGCGGATCTCGCTGGTGCCGGCGCCGATCTCGTAGAGCTTTGCATCCCGCAGCAGCCGCCCCGTGGGGTACTCGTTGATGTAGCCGTTGCCGCCCAGCGCCTGGATGGCCTCCGCCGCCATCCAGGTGGCCTTTTCCGCCGCGTAGAGGATGCAGCCGGCGGCGTCGAAGCGGCTGGTGCGCCCGGCATCGCACGCCTGAGCAACCGCGTAAACGTAGGCGCGGCAGGCGTTCATGGTGGAGTACAGATCGGCCACTTTGCCCTGCATCAGCTGAAACGTGCCGATGGGCGCGCCGAACTGCTCACGCTCGTGCAGGTACGGCATCACCACGTCCATGCTGGCCTGCATGATGCCCAGCGGCCCCCCGGCAAGAACCACGCGCTCGTAGTCCAGACCGCTCATGAGGATTTTCACCCCCTGCCCTACCTGGCCGAGCACCTGAGTCTTGGGTACTTCACAGCCGTCGAACACCAGCTCGCAGGTATCCGAGCCGCGCATGCCAAGCTTGTCGAGCTTCTGGGCGGTGCTGAAGCCGGGCATGCCGCGCTCGATGAGAAAGGCGGTGATGCCGCGGGAGCCGAGCTCGGGATCCACGGTGGCATACACCACCAGCACGTCGGCGCCAGGGCCATTGGTGATCCACATCTTATTGCCGGTGAGCACGAAGCGGTCGCCTGCATCCCGGGCGCGCAGCTTCATGCTCACCACGTCCGAGCCCGCCCCAGGCTCGCTCATGGCCAGAGCGCCGAGATGCTCGCCGGACAGCAGCCGGGGCAGATAAGCGCGCTTCTGCTCGTCGCTGCCGAAGCGGCGAATCTGGTTCACGCACAGGTTCGAGTGAGCGCCGTAGGACAGGCCGACGGCGGCGGAGGCGCGGCTGATCTCCTCCATGGCGACGCAGTGGGCGAGATAGCCGAGGCCGGCGCCGCCGAGCTCCTCTTCCACGGTGATGCCGAGCAGCCCCAGCGCGCCGAGCTGCGGCCACAGGTCGCGGGGAAACTCGTTGCTGGCGTCGATGGCCGCCGCCCGCGGGGCGATCTCCCGGCGGGCGAACTGGGCGACGCTGTCGCGCAGCATGTCGATGGTCTCGCCGAGCCCGAAATCGAACTGAAACATGGGAATACCTCCGCCCTGACTCAACTTTCCAGAATCACCAGTTCGACACCGTCTTCCACCCGATCGCCCACCGCGCAGGCCACCGCGGCCACGGTGCCGGCGCGGGGCGCCGCCACGGTGTGCTCCATCTTCATCGCCTCGATCACCAGCAGCAGTTGCCCGGATTCCACCGCGTCGCCGGGCTTCACCGCCACGGCGATCACCTGCCCCGGCATGGGCGCGACCACGCGCTCGCCGCCGGCGGCCGCCTGGGCCAACGCCCCAACGTCCAGCCGCGGCAGGGTGAAGCGTTCGGTGTCGCCGTCGCGCATGACGAAAATACTCTCACCGGCGGTGACCACCCGAGCGGTCACCACCTCGCCATCGAGCCGCAATCGCAGCTGCTCGCCGTCGTCGGCGAGCAGCTGCAGATCCGCCGTGACGCCGTCGATACTGACCGTATCGGCCGCCAGACGCACCGTCCGGGTGGTTTTGTCCTGCTGCAGCTCCACCACGAAGGCCGCCGCCTGATTGACGCGAAAACCGTCTGCCACGCCCCAGCGGCCGTTGCCGCGGGCCCTGCGCCGGGCGGTCAGAGCGGCGCACACCAGCCCGCCCGGATGCCGCGGCGGCAGCAGCGCCGCCCCGGCGTCGTCGATGACGTGGGTGCTGTAGGCGCCGCTCTGAAAAGCCTCGTGCGCCAGTACCCGGCGCAGAAACGCAACGTTGTGTTCCACCCCTGCAAGCTCGCTGCCAGCCAACGCCCGGTCGAGCAGCGCCAGCGCCTCGCGACGATCGGCGCCGTGGGCGATCACCTTGGCCAGCATGGGATCGTAGTGCACGCCCACGGTGTCGCCGCTGACCACGCCGCTGTCCACCCGTACCTGCTCGGAAAAGGCCACCCGCACCAGCCGGCCGGTAGAGGGCAGAAAGCGCCGCCGGGGATTCTCGGCGTAAACGCGCGCTTCGATGGCGTGCCCGCGGCAGGCGATGTCCTGCTGGGACAGGGGCAACCGCTCGCCCGCGGCGATGCGCAGCTGCCACTCCACCAGATCGAGCCCGGTGATGGCCTCGGTCACCGGATGCTCCACCTGCAAGCGGGTGTTCATCTCCATGAAGTAGAAGACGTCGCCCTCGGCGATGAATTCCACCGTACCGGCGCCCCGATAATCCACCGCCCCCGCCGCGCGCACCGCCGCCGCACCGAGGGCAGCGCGCAATGCCGGGGTGACGGTCGGCCCCGGGGCTTCCTCGATCACCTTCTGGTGGCGGCGCTGCACCGAGCAATCGCGCTCGAGAAGGTGCAGCAGGTTGCCTTGCCCGTCGCCGAGCACCTGCACCTCCAGGTGCTTGGGTGAGGCCAGATAGCGCTCGAGCAGCAGCCGCTCGTCGCCGAATGCGCTGGCCGCCTCGCGCCGCGCGCCGGCCAGGGCCGTGGGCATCTCGGCGGCGCTGGCGACCCGCCGCATGCCCTTGCCGCCGCCACCGGCCGATGCCTTGATCAACAGCGGGAAGCCGATCTCATCGGCTTCGGCGATGAGCCGGCGGTCGCTCTGATCGTCACCGTGATAGCCGGGCACCACCGGCGCCCCGGCCTCCTCCACCAGGCGCTTGGCCTCGATCTTCGAGCCCATGGCGCGGATGGCCGCGGCCGACGGGCCGACGAAGATCAAACCCGCCTGCTCGCAGGCTTCGGCGAAGTCGGCGTTCTCCGACAGGAACCCGTAGCCGGGATGCACCGCAGCGGCGCCGCTGATCCGCGCCGCCTCGAGCACCGCCTCGATGCGCAGGTAGCTGTCGACGGCGGGCGCCGGACCCAGCCGCAGCGCAACATCCGCCTGCAGCACGTGCTGGGCGCCGGCATCGGCATCGGAGTAGACGGCCACGGTGCGCACCCCGAGGCGGCGGGCGGTGCGGATGATGCGGCAAGCGATCTCGCCGCGGTTGGCGATGAGCAGAGTGTCGATCACGGGTTACATCCTGAAAATGCCGAACTCGGACGGCGGCGCCAGCGGCTCGCGGCACGCTACTTCCAACGCCAGACCCAGCACCCGCCGGGTATCCAGCGGGTCGATGACGCCATCGTCCCAGAGGCGGGCGCTGGCGTAATACGGATGGCCTTGCGCGTCGTACTGGTTGCGGATGGCGTCCATGAACGCCGTCTGCTCCGGCTCGGGCCAGTCCTCGCCGCGGGCGTTCATGCCGTCGCGGCGCACGGTGGCGAGCACGTGGGCCGCCTGCTCGCCGCCCATCACCGAGATACGGGCGTTGGGCCACGTCCACAGCATACGGCCGCCGTATGCGCGACCGCACATGGCGTAGTTGCCGGCGCCGAACGACCCGCCGATCACCACCGTGAACTTCGGCACCCGGGCGCACGCGACCGCGGTGACCATCTTGGCGCCATGCTTGGCGATGCCTTCGTTTTCGTACTTACGCCCCACCATGAAGCCGGTGATGTTCTGCAGAAACAGCAGCGGCACGCCACGGCGGTCGGCCAACTGGATGAAGTGCGCGCCCTTCACCGCCGACTCCGAAAACAGGATGCCGTTGTTGGCGAGGATGGCCACCGGCATGCCCTCGACGTGGGCGAAGCCGCACACCAGGGTTTCGCCGTAGAGCGGCTTGAACTCGTGGAACTCGGAGCCATCCACCAACCGGGCGATGATCTCGCGGACGTCGAACTGAGTGCGCGTGTCGGTGGGGAGCACCCCGTACAACTCTTCGGCGGCGCAGGCCGGAGCTTCCACGGGCCTGGCCTGAACGCTGGGCCGATGGCGGACGTGGCTCGACGCCACCACCTCGCGCGCCAGCGCCAGAGCATGCTGGTCGTTGGCAGCGAGGTAGTCGGTCACCCCGGAGATGCGGCTGTGGACGTCGCCACCGCCAAGGCTCTCGGCATCGACTTCCTCACCGGTGGCCGCCTTCACCAGCGGCGGGCCGCCGAGGAAGATGGTGCCCTGGTTGCGCACGATGATGGCCTGATCGCACATGGCCGGCACGTACGCGCCGCCGGCGGTGCAGGAACCCATGACCACGGCGATCTGCGGGATGCCGCGCGCCGACAGGTTGGCCTGGTTGTAGAAGATGCGGCCGAAGTGGTCGCGGTCGGGAAACACCTGATCCTGCATAGGCAGAAAGGCGCCGCCGGAATCCACCAGATAGATGCAAGGCAGGTGATTCTCCAGGGCGATTTCCTGGGCCCGCAGGTGCTTCTTCACGGTGATCGGATAGTAGGTGCCACCCTTCACCGTGGCGTCGTTGACCACCACCATGCACTCGACCCCCGACACCCGCCCGATGCCGGTGATGATGCCGGCCGCCGGAATCCAGTCGTCGTAGAGTTCGTGGCCCGCCAATGGGGCGATCTCGAGAAACGGCGAGCCCGGGTCGAGCAAGCCCTCGAGCCGCTGCCGGGGCAGCAGCTTGCCCCGGGCGACGTGGCGTTCCCGCGAGCGCGCGTCGCCGCCCTCGGCAATGCGCGCGGTCAGCTCGCGCAGCTGTCGGGCCAACGCCTGGTGGTGGGCTTTGTTGCGCGCGAACGCCGCACCGCCGAGGTCGAGCTTCGATTTCAGGATCGCCATGAACTGCTGATTCTCCCCTTCCGGTACGCGCAGGCGGAACCATACACGATTCTCCGGCAGCGTGAAGCGTTCGCCCCATGGCACAATGGCGCCGCGGGATTCGTACACGACCATGAGGACGTTATGGCGACTTCGAGAGTGAACGGGCGCAAGCTGGTGAGTAAGGAGGAGGCAGCCCTCAAGACCTTGCTGAAGAGCCGCAAGAGCCGCTATGCGACGGTGGCCTTCGTCGATCTGCAAGGGCAACTGCGCGGCAAGACGGTATCCGTTGGCAAGCTTGACAGCGCTCTGGACGAGGGCATTCCGTTCTCGGCCGACAACTTCATGCTCGACTTCGGCGACATCAAGCTGGTGCCGGAGGGTTACCTCACCATGGACCAGGATTACGCTGACGAGCGCTGTGACGTCGACTGGGCCCGGCCGCGGATTCTGCCGTTCGAAGACGCCGACAGCGATCTGCTGTTCTTCGTCGAGTACGCCGAAGGCACCAACGGCGGTAAGTGGGATCCGCGACGGCTGTTCCGGCGCACCCTGGAGCGCGCCGAGGCGCTGGGCATCATCCCGACCTTCGCTTTCGAGTACGAATTCCGTCTGTTCAAGGAAAGCCCCGAGACCCTGCGGGAGAAAGGCTTTCAGAACCCCAAGCTGTTGAACGAAGTGTCGACCTACGGCGGCGTCATGCATCAGAGCCTGTGGTCGCAACTGTTCAAGGACATGCGCCACATCTGCGAAGCCATGGACGTGCCGATTTCGAGCATGCACTGGGAGCAGGCCGCCAGCATGGGCGAAGTGGCGCTGGGCCACCGCCCCGGCATTGCGGCGCTGGACGATGCCATTCTCTTCAAGACCCACGCCAAGGCACTGGCCGCCCGCAACAACATGCTGCTGTCATTCATGGCGCGGCCGCTTGCCGACGACGACGGCCAGAGCGGTCACGTGCACTTCTCGGTGAAGAATGCCCGCGGCCGGCAGCTGTTTCACAACCCGCGCGACGACAACGGCATGAGCGACATGCAACGCCACGCGGTGGGCGGGCTGCAGCAACTGCTGCCGGAGTTGCTGCTGATGCTGGCGCCCAACATCAATTCCTTCAAGCGCCTGGCCCCCGGCGCGTTCGCGCCCATCGCCGCCACCTGGGGCGTAGAAAACCGCACTTGCGCCATTCGCGTGATCCCGGGGCGGGCCAGCGTTCAGCGCATCGAGCTGCGCGCGCCCGGCTCCGACTCCAACCCGTACCTGGTGGCTACCTGCCTGCTGGCGTCAGCCCTGTGGGGCATCGAGAACAAGGTGGAGCCGGCGGCGCCCATGAGCGGCTCGTGTTATGAGCGCGCCGACAGCATCCCCGAGCAGCAGCACTTCCCCCCCACCTTCCGTCAGGCCATCGAGCGCTTCAGCGGCTCGGCTCATGCACGCAGGATGTTCGGCGACGACTTCGTCGAGATGTACGCAGGCACGCGCCTGGCTCAGGCGGAGCAATTCGCCCGCATGGTTACCGACAAGGAGCTGGAACGCTTCCTGGAGATGGCCTGACAAGCCACCGCCCCCCACCCCGTAGGAGCGACCAAGCGGCCTGCGGCCGCCGCGGTCGCTTGAGGAAAAGC
>JBLRXD010000014.1:0-28546 GCA_047920935.1 Pseudomonadales bacterium
GGATACTAGAAAGCCCCGTGGCCTAACTTCAATTCGACGACGAATCGTCATGTAGCTCATCCGGATAGCCACGCCATGTAGCTGGGCCGAGCCCCTCGAGACGTGCGACATTTCTTAAGCAAACCATCTGCTTCCGCCTCCAGCGCAGCCTAAACCGACGATTTAATCTGGCCGTGTCGTTGACAATGAATCATACGCCTTGCCAGATCCTCGGCAACTTCCATCATTCGTTCCCAGCCGTCCCCTCAGCCTCCTCGATGCGGTGCGGGCGCGGATCCGGCGACTGGGGCTTGCTCAACGAACCGAACGCGCCTATATCGGCTGGATCGTCCGTTTCATTCGCGCGAACGACCGCAGGCACCCACGCGAGCTCGGCGGGCCCGAGGTGGAAGCGTTCCTCACCGGCCTGGCCGTGCAGGGCCAGGTCGCCTCATCCACTCAGAACCAGGCTCTGTCTGCCCTGCTTTTTCTCTACCGCGAGGTGCTCAACATCGAACTGCCCTGGATCGATGACATCCAGAGAGCCAAGCGCCCGGTCCGCGTTCCCGTCGTTCTGACCCGAGCGGAGGTGGCCAGCGTGCTCGATCAATTGGATGGGTTGCACTGGCTCGTGGCGAGCCTGCTCTACGGCAGCGGCATGCGTTTGCTCGAAAGTCTCCGGTTGCGTGTGCAGGATCTCGACTTCGCCAGGGGCGAGATCACCGTGCGGAACGGCAAGGGTGGCAAGGATCGCCGGACCATGCTGCCGGTCTCGTTGCGCGAGCCGTTGAGCGCCCAGCTCGCGGAATCCAGGCGAGTGCACGAACGCGACCTGCGGGCCGGCTACGGCGCCGTCTGGCTGCCGAATGCCCTTGCCCGCAAGTATCCGAACGCCGCTCGCGAGTGGCGCTGGCAATACGTGTTTCCGGCCACGCAACGCAGTGTCGATCACCGGCAGAACGTGGTCCGTCGGCATCACCTGCACGAATCCGCGGTGCAACGTGCGGTAAAGCGGGCGGTGACGTCGGCCAGGCTGACCAAGCGCGCGACCTGCCATACGCTGCGCCACTCGTTTGCCACTCATCTGCTCGAAGGTGGCTACGACATCCGCACCGTGCAGGAGTTGCTCGGTCATGCCGACGTGTCGACCACCCAGATCTACACGCACGTGCTGAACCAGGGGCCGAACGCCGTGCGCAGCCCGCTCGATCTCGATGGCGGTCAGAGATGAGCGCAGGCCGCACTGGCTACCGCGAAACTCCGCCGACCAATCGGCTAGAGCGTGCGGCCCAGAGTCGGATCCTGCTCTGCGTCGTAGTCGACGCCGTCGATACCGAAGCCGAAGATCTTCAGGAAGTCTTCGCGGTAGCCCGGCAGATCGGCCAGGTCGGCGAGGTTCTCGGTGGTCACTTGCGGCCAGCGCCGCTTGACCTCGCCCTGGATCTCGTCGGAAAGCTCCACGTCGTCGAGACGGATGCGGCCAGCGTCGTCCAGGCGCATGGGCGAGCCGTCGAGCTGAGTAGCGAACAGCCGCTGAATGTGCTCGATGCAGTTCTCGTGCACGCCGCGCTCCTTCATCACCCGGAACAGCAGCGACACGTATAGCGGCACCACCGGAATGGCGGAGCTGGCCTGGCTGACGATGGCCTTGAGCGTGGCGACCCGGGCATCGCCGCCCAGCGGCTGAAGCTGCTCGCGGATGGCCGCGGCGGCTCGATCCAGGTCTTCTTTGGCCTTGCCCAGGGTACCCTTCCAGTAGATCGGCCAGGTCAGCTCGCTGCCGATGTAGGTGTACGCCACGGTACGGAAGCCCGGCGCCAGCACGCCGGCGGCCTGCAGCGCCTCGAGCCACAATTGCCAATCCTCGCCGCCCATGACCGCCACGGTGGCTGCGGTTTCTTCTTCGGTGGCGGGCTCGAGATCCACCTGATGAACCTCGCCGCGGTCGACGTTCAAGGTTTTGATGTGCACCGGTTCGCCCAGCGGCTTGATGACCGAACGATACAACTCGCCGGACTTGGGGTGCTGCCGCACGGGGGCCGCCAGGCTGTAGACCAGCAGGTCGATCTGACCGAGATCCTCGCGGATGACATCGACCACCTGGGCTTTCATCTGATCGGAGAAGGCATCGCCTTCCAAGGTCTTGGCGTAGCGTCCGGCGGCGCTGGCGGCCGCTTCGAAGGCGGCGTTGTTGTACCAGCCGGCGGTGGCGGTCTTGCTCTCGGTCGGCGGCTTCTCGAACGACACCCCCAGGGTGTCGGCGCCGCAGCCGAAAGCGGCGACGATACGCGACGCCAGCCCGTAGCCGCCGGAGGCCCCGAGCACCAGCACCTTGCGAATGCCGCCAGCGACCGGCGGCTGCTCGCGGACGTAGTCGATCTGTTGTTGCACGTGCGCGGCGCAGCCGCTGGGGTGCGCGGTGGTGCAGATGAATCCGCGGATTCTGGGCTTCACGATCATGGAGCAGGTCGTCTTTCGGGAAGGGTGCCCATGATACCGTGGGCCACGGCCCAGCGCATGGCCGCAGCGACGTCGACGATCCAGGGGCCGTCGCGGCGGATGCACAGCGACAGCTCGGCGCCTGCCGGGATCTTGTGATCTCGATCGCCATCCAGCGCCAGCACCGCTTCGCCCGGGAACGCCACCGGTTGGTTCAGCGGCACCGGGTCGAGCCTGGCGACACTAACCTCGCGAAACAGACCCGGCGACAGCGGCGCGCGGAAGCGGCGACCGGGGCCCATATGCAGCAGCAGCCCATGATCATCGGCGGCGTACACCGGGTGCAGCAGACCGCCGATGGGCGACATGCCGATGGCGTCGGGCTCGGCCCGGGTCAGCAGCAGGCGATCGATGCGATCGGCATCGAACGGCAGCAGGTTGCCCACATGGTCGCGATGCAGCAGCACGGCGTCGATCAACCCCAGGTCGCTCACCGGCAGGCCGTAGCGGCCGATGCCGCTGACGTGGATCACCTTGCAGCGCTCGGCCACCGGCGCGTCCGCCAGGCGGCCCGCGGCGCACAGAGCCGCCGCCATGCCGGCGACGGTGGGCTCCACCAGCACAGGGAACACGTTGTTGGTGCCGGTGGACAGCGGGATCAGCCGCACCCGCTGCGCTGCGCTGCCCAGCGCCCGGACCAGCGCCCGATTGGTGCCGTCACCGCCCAGCGAAACCATGGTCTCGCAACCGGCATCGAGGAACGCCCGCACCGCCGCCTCGGTGTCTTCGGCGCTGTTGCGGATCCGCGGCTCGAGCACGTGCACCCGCGCCTTGAGCCCCATGTGCTCGAGCGCGGCGGCAGCGATGCGGAACGGCTCCCGGGTCACGTACAGATCGGTGGCGCCGCAGGCTTCCGCGCCGGCGGCCACCCGCGCGACGATATCGCGCTTGGCCTCGTGGGTCATGTTGCTGGCGCGGGCCGCCAGCCGCCGTACGTCCCGTCCGGACATGGGGTTCACGCAGATGGCCACCCGCACCGCCGAGTCGTTGCTCGTGGCGCTCATGGCAGCACGAACCGCTGCAGAAACGTCGCGGTGGCCGCCGCGGCGTAGTCGCTGTTGAACTTCTTGCGGAAGCCGTGGCCTTCATCGCCGGCCAGCACGTACCACACCGGCACACCGCGGGCGTGCAGCGCGTGGTAGATCTGCGCGCTCTCGCTGGCGGGAACCCGCGGGTCGTTGGCACCCTGGAGAATCAGCAGCGGCCGGCTCATGCGCTCCACATTGCTTAACGGCGAGATCCGCTCGAGGAAGGCGCGCATCTCCGGGTCACGCTCATCGCCGTATTCCACCCGCCGCAATTCCTGCCGGTAGGGCTCGGTGTTGGTGAGGAAGCTCACGAAATTGCTGATGCCCACCCGGCTCACGCCGGCGGTCAGGCGATCGCCGAAGTGCACCAGCGACGCCAGCACCATGTAGCCGCCGTAGGAGCCGCCGGTGACCACCACACGCTCCGCATCCAGATCCGGCTCGGCGGCGATCCAATCGAGCAGCGCGCCGATGTCGTGCACGGCATCTTCCCGCAGCCTGCCGTTGTCGAGCTGCAGATAGCTTTTGCCGTAGCCGGCGGAGCCGCGCACGTTGGGCGCCACCACCGCCATGCCCAGCTCGTTCACGTAGTACTGAACCATGGGGGAGAAGAACGGCCGATACTGGGCTTCCGGGCCGCCGTGAATGGAGATCAGCACCGGATGCGGCCCCGGCCGCTGCGGCCGATAGACGAACGCCGGGATGCGGCGCGGCGCGCCGTCGACGGCGTCGAAGGTGGGGTAGTCGATCAGCTCCGGCGCCACCGTGGCAGCGCGGTCGAGGCCGCCGGCTTCGCTGCGGGTCCAGGCGGTGAGCGCGCGCCGCCCCAGGTGCGCGCTGTAGACGTCTGCCGGCGCCGTCGGCAGCGCCAGGGTGAAACCCAGCCGGTCGCCGGCCGGATGGAAGATCAGCCCGCCGATGATGCCTTTCGGCACCTCCGGCAACGCCACCGGCGACAGCGCCGGCAGGTGCCAGACATGCAGCCGGGAGTACCCGCCTTCGTTGACGGTGAAGGCGAGGTAATTGCCGGTATCCGCCACCGCGAACTGCTCGACGTCCCAGTCGATGTCGCCAGACAGCAGCCGGATGCGGCCGCTGCCCAGGTCGAGCCGGTGCAGCCGAAGGAACTCGGTGCCCATATCCGCGGTGAACAGCACGCCGGTGCCGTCGGGGGTGTATTGCGCCTGACGCACGGCCATCCGCAGGGGCGGATCGAACAGCGGCGTGAGGCTGCCATCGTCCAGGGACAGCTGGTAGAGATACGACTCGTTGATGGACACGTAGCGGGACACCAGCAGGTGCGAATCGTCCGGCGAGAAGTCCGCCACCGCCCAGCCCACGCCGCCGGCCTCCAGCGCCACCGCGGTGCCCCCCGACAGCGTCTGAACGTGAATGTCCCAATCCCGACCGTTGCGCTCGGTGGTGGTGTAAGCAAAACGGTCGCCGCCGTTGCTGATGACCGCCCCGGTGTAGCGGGAGCGGCCGTCGCTGAGCAGCCGTGAGTGGCCGCTGGCCAGGTCGAACCAGAACAGCTGAAAGAACTCCGAGCCGCCGACGTCGCGGGTGTAGATGAAGCCCTCGGGCTGCGGCCGGTTGGCCACCAACGCCGCGGCCACCGGCTCGTCGAAGAAGGTGATCTGGCGCCGTGCGCCTTGGGGCTGCTCCACCCGATGCAGCTGGCTGGTCTCGCCGAAGCGGGTGCCGATGAGAATGCCGTCGCCGAGCCAGCCGTGCAGCCGGGCAGAGCGGGTATTGCGATACTGCTGCAGCCCTTCGGCCACCGCCGGCGGGACCTCGGGCACGCCCCTGACCTCCAGATTGCCAATGCTCTGCGCCGGCGCCGGCCCCGGTTGCGCTGCACAAGCCGACAGCAGCAGCACCGCGCCCAGCCCCAGCAGCCTGATCGCCGTGATATCGAAAACCTTCCCCATGAACTATCCCTCCTGCCGCCGGCGCCCTAACCTAGGCAACGCGGTGACCACATGCAAGCGGTGACGCCATGGAAACAACGCCCAACCCTTCCGACCTGTGCGCCCACGTCCGCGCCGGTGCCTGGCCGTTCCAGACGACGCTGACCCTCGACGAACACCTGGGCGTCACCGACGCGCTGGTGTCCTGCCGCCACTGCGGCCAGCCTTACCTGATCGAGATGCTCGACTGGCAGGGGGATCAGCGGCTGATGCGGGTGTCGGTGCTCGATCCGGCGCTGGCGGCGGGCGTCGTCAGGAACCTCACCCGGGGCAGCTGCGATCTGCGCCGCGCCGGCGCCGAGGTGCACCAGCTGCAGACCCACAGCACGTTCAGCCCCTGGCTGCTGCTGATCCGCGCGAGCGCGCCGCGTATCGACGCGGTGGTGCCGGTGGAGGCCGGGGCCCGGCTGCCGGGGGGCAGCTGGCGCGAGCTGCCCTGCGACGGCAGTTGGGTCGGCTACGCGCGCTCGAAGACTTCGATCACGAATGGATGAGCGTGCTTGTCGTCGGCGGGAAATGCC
Organism: Pseudomonadales bacterium; assembly: GCA_047920935.1. Classification (GTDB taxonomy): domain Bacteria; phylum Pseudomonadota; class Gammaproteobacteria; order Pseudomonadales; family Azotimanducaceae; genus UBA7803. Next base: position 5,998 of record JBLRXD010000014.1, read on the forward strand.
TCACTGCGCACGCATCGCCACGGGCTCCAGTCGATCTCCGGAAACCGCGTATCGCCCTCGATTTCGGCGTCGATACGGGTGACGTAGAGGCGATCGGCATGGTCGATGGCCTGCCGGTACAGCTCGGCGCCGCCAATGACGAACGCTTCGTCTACCCCATCGCGCCGGCACTGACGCTCGGCCTCGGCCAGCGCCGCCGGTAGATCGGCCACCACCCGCGCGCCTTCCACCCGGTAGTCGGGATTGCGGCTCACGACGATGTTGCTGCGCCGCGGCAGCGGCCGGCCCATCGACTCGAACGTGCGCCGGCCCATGATCACCGGGTGCCCTTGGGTGGTGGTCATGAAAAACTTCATGTCCTTGGGCAGATGCCAGGGCAGGTCGTTGTCGCGGCCGATGACGCGGTTACGGGTCATGGCCCAGATCAGTGACAGCTGCACGGTTCAGACCGCGATCGGGGCTTTGATGCCCGCATGGCTGCGATAGCCGCTCAAGGTGAAATCCTCATAGCGGAACGCGAAGATGTCGTTCACCTCGGGATTCAGGGCCATATTGGGCAGCGGCATGGGCTCGCGCGCCAGCTGCCGGTCCGCCTGCTCGAGATGATTCGCATACAGGTGCGCATCGCCGAAGGTGTGGATGAACTCCCCCGGCTGCAGCTGGCACACCTGCGCCACCATCAGCGTCAGCAGCGCGTACGACGCGATGTTGAACGGCACCCCGAGAAACACGTCGGCGCTGCGCTGGTACAGCTGGCACGACAGCCGCCCTTCGGCGACGTAGAACTGGAACAGCGTGTGGCACGGCGGCAGGGCCATGTGATCCACCTCCGCCACGTTCCAGGCGCTGACGATGAGCCGCCGGGAATCCGGATTGCGGCGGATGTCGCTGACGATACGGCTGATCTGGTCGATGGTGGAGCCGTCGGGCGCCGGCCACGAGCGCCACTGGGAGCCGTACACCGGCCCCAGCTCACCATGCTCGTCGGCCCACTCGTCCCAGATGTGCACGTCGTGATCCTGCAGATAGCGGACGTTGGTGCTCCCCTGCAGGAACCACAGCAACTCGTGGATGATGCCCTTGAGGAACATCTTCTTGGTGGTGACCAGCGGGAAGCCGTCGTTCAGATCGAAGCGCATCTGGTAGCCGAACACGCTGTAGGTACCGGTTCCGGTGCGGTCGCCTTTGAACACGCCGTGCTCGCGGACTTGACGCATGAGATCGAGATATTGCTTCATGGCGCGGTCCGAGCTGCCGTTGCCTGCCGGGCCCAGAGTATCAGCAGACTACCGAAGATGATCATCGGGATCGACAGCAGCTGGCCCATGGTCATCCAGTCCAGCGCCACGAAGCCGAGATGGGCATCGGGCACCCGGAAGAACTCGGTGACGAAGCGCGCCGCCCCATAACTGCTCAGAAAGACCCCGGACACCATGCCCAGCGGCCGCGGGTGCGCCGAGAACAGCCATACCACCACGAACAGCAGCAGGCCTTCGCTGAAAGCCTGGTAGAGGGACGACGGATGGCGGGCGAAGGATTCCCACTGGCCGACGCACAGGGGGTTGATCTGGCGGATGGCGGGGGCGGCGCAGGGATAGATCAGCCCGAACACCGAATCGGTGGCACGCCCGGGCAGCTCGGTGTTGGCGAAGTTGCCGAGGCGCCCCAGGCCGAGGCCCAACGGCACCAGAGGCGCCGCGAAGTCCGCCACGGCGAGAAAGTGGCGCCCGGTCTTGCGGCCGAACCACCACAGCCCGACGATGGCGCCGATGAGCCCGCCATGAAACGACATGCCGCCTTCCCAGACCCGCAGGATGAACAGCGGGTCGCGCAGCAATTGCTCGAAGCCGTAGAACACGGTGTAGCCCATCCGGCCACCGAGGATTGCGCCCACCGCGCCGTAGAACACCACGTCCGATACCTCGGCGCGAGACCAGCCGCTGCCGGGGCGGCCGGCTCGCACCCGTCCGAGCCACCAGCACAGCACGAATGCCGCCAGGTAGGCGAGCCCGTACCAGCGTATGGCCAGCGGACCCAAGGACACGATGACCGGATCGATATCCGGATAGTGGGGGTGCTGCACCGGAAGAAACCTCCGTTGGACCTCTGTTAAACTGGCGACTCGAACCCACGCCGACGCCCGCGCCGCTCGGGCAGCGGCTGCAACCGATCTGAAGAAGACCTCAAACCATGTGCCTGGTACTGTTCTCGTACGATCCGCAGTCGAACCAACCGCTGGTGGTGGCCGCGAACCGGGACGAATTCTACGCTCGACCAGCCATGAGCGCACACTTCTGGGAAGATCAGCCCGGCTTGCTTGCCGGCCGCGATCTCTCCGCCGGAGGCACCTGGCTGGGCGTCAGCCGCAGCGGCCGCTTCGCCACCGTGACCAACTTCGCCGAGGAAGGGCCTTCGGAGGCGCCGTTGAGCCGGGGCCGGCTGCCGGAGTCGTTTCTCGCCGGAACCGAGGGCGCGCAACAGTTCGCCCACGGCCTGCACGGCATCAGTTATCGCGGCTTCAACCTGCTGATCTGGGACGGCGCCCGGCTGGTCTACACCTCCAACTACGGCCACACCCAGGAGCTGCAGGCGGGCGTGTACGGGCTGGCCAACGCGGAGCTGGGCGCTACCTGGCCCAAGGTGGTCAGGGGCCGCTCCGCCCTCGCCAAGGCGGTGGCCGCCGGCGCCGACCCCGACATCCTGATCCAGCTGCTTGCAGACCGATCGACTCCGCCCGATGAGCTGTTGCCCAAGCGCGGCCGGCCGCTGGAACTCGAACGCCGGGTGGCGCCGTGCTTCATCGCCGGCGACGACTACGGCACCCGGGCGAGCACCGCCGTGGTGTTCGAAAGGGCACCGTCGACGGCTGCAGAGGGCGGTGGCCTGCGGGTGCGGTTGGCGGAACAGGCCTACGGCCCCGGCGGCGTGGCTGGGGAACGTTGCAGCTTCGAACTGCAGCTGCCGCAGGCAACTAGCTGCTGACAGCCGCCCGCCTCGCCAGTATGTTGTCTGTCTGTTGAGGGGCAGGAGCACGATCTTGGTCACACGCCGTCGGTTCGTATCCACCACGTCTGTGCTGGCTGCCGCCAGCGCCGCGGGCTGCGCCAGCGCCCCCGGCAGTGCCGTCTTCGGCCGCGAAGGCGGGCACGACGCGGGCGGCCGCTTCCGCCATGGCATCGCCAGTGGCGATCCGCTGGCCGACCGCGTGATTCTATGGACCAGGATAAGCGCCGCCGCCGGCAGCGCGGTGCCGGTGCGCTGGCAGATCGCCGCGGATGCCGGATTTCGCCAGGTGATCGATCAGGGCCTGGTGACAGCGCTGCCCGCCCGGGATCACACCGTCAAGGTGGATGCCCAGGGGCTCGAATCCGGGCGCAGCTACTACTACCGTTTCGAAGCGGACGGCGAGCGCAGTGCCGTGGGCCGCACCCGCACCCTGCCGGAGGCCACCGTCAGCCGGCTGCGGTTGGCCGTGGCCAGCTGCTCCAACTATCCGTTCGGCTACTTCAGCGCCTACCGGCAAATCGCCGCGCGCAGCGACCTCGATCTGGTGCTGCATCTCGGCGACTACCTGTACGAGTACGAGGCTGGCAGGTACGGCGACGGATCCGACCTCGGCCGTGTCCACTATCCCAGCCACGAGATCGTCACCCTCGCCGACTACCGCGCCCGCCACGCGCAGTACAAAACCGACCCCGACCTGCAGGAGGCCCACCGCCAACACCCCTGGATCTGCGTCTGGGACGACCACGAGAGCGCCAACGACGCCTGGCGCGACGGCGCCCAGAACCACAACCCGGAACTCGGCGAAGGTGACTGGGGCACCCGCCGCGCCGCGGCCATTCGGGCGTATCACGAATGGCTACCGATTCGCGAGCAGACGGCTGCCACCGGGCCGTTCATCTACCGGAGCTTCCGGCTGGGCGGGCTCGCCCACCTGATCATGCTCGACACCCGCCTGCACGGCCGCACCCGGCAGCTTCAGGATCGCACCGACACCGCCGGGCTGGCGGATCCGCACCGCACCATTCTGGGCGCCGATCAGCAGGCGTGGCTGGCAGAACAGCTGCGGGCCTCGGTGCGCCACGACGCCGCCTGGCGCTTGATCGGGCAGCAGCTGATGTTCGCGCAGCTCATCGGCGAAGACGGGCTGCTGCTGAACACCGATCAATGGGATGGCTACCCGGCATCGCGCCGCGCCATACTCGAGCAACTGGCCGGCGAGCGCATCAACGACACGGTGATCCTCACCGGCGATATCCATACCGCCTGGGGTATGGACGTCACCCCCGACCCGATGAGCAGCCGCTACGACCGCAACAGCGGCCGGGGCTCCCTGGCAGTGGAACTGGTGACCACGTCGGTCACCTCGCCGGGCCCTGCCGGCACGCCGGCCGACCTGATGGAGCGCGAGGCCATGATCGTGCGCGAGCGGCCGCACATCCAGTACGTCAACCTGCGCGAGCACGGCTATCTGCTGCTGGATCTGGATTCCGAGCGCGCCCAGGCGGAGTGGTGGTACGTCAACAGCATTCGCGAGCGCGGCGCCGGCGAGCGCCTGGGCGCGGCTTTCGCCACCGCCCGCGGGCACAATCATCTGGTCGCCGCGAGCGGCGCCAGCGCCGCCAACCGGGAGCGGCCGGACGGGGTGTAAGTCAGGCGTGATATGAGGGGATGGCACGGCCCAGGCCGGCTTTCGCCAGCTGCGCGCGCATGTACGACTGCACCTCCTCCGCGGTGTTCATGGCGAGCACCCGCACGAGCATGCGCCGTGCATCGCTGCGCTTGATGTTGCGCACTACCCACTTCACCTTCAGCAGGTTGGTGGCGTTCATCGACAGCACGTCGTAGCCCATGGCCATGAGCAGCACGGCGCCGATGGGCGACCCGGCCAATTCTCCGCAGATGCCCACGTAGGTATTCTCCAGGTGCGCGGCCCGAGCGACCTCGCGCAGCGCGGCGAGCACGGCAGGGTGAATTTCCTGATAGAGATCCGCAACACGCGGATTGTTGCGGTCTACGGCGAGCATGTATTGGGTCAGATCATTGGAGCCCACCGCCAGAAAATCCACCCGCCGCGCCAATTGTCGTGCCTGGTAGACGGCGGCAGGAATTTCCACCAGCACACCCACCAGGGGCTTTTTGACCTGCACCCCTTCTTCCAGCACCTCGATGTAGGCGCGGTGAATCAGCGCCTTGGCTTCTTCCACCTCGGTGATGCTGGAGATCATCGGCAGCATGATGCGCAGCTCGCCGCGCAAACCGGCGTTGGCTTTGATCATGGCCCTGGCCTGGACCATGAAGATTTCCGGATGATCGAGGGTGACGCGGATGCCACGCCAGCCGAGGAACGGGTTGTCCTCGACGATGGGGAAGTAGGACAGGGCCTTGTCGCCGCCGATATCCAGCGAGCGCATCGTTACCGGCCGCGGCTCGAAAGCCACCATGTGCTCCCGATAGATGACGCGCTGCTCCTCCTCGGTGGGGAAGCGGTCCTTGGTCATGAACGGCACTTCGGTGCGGAACAGGCCGATACCTTCGGCGCCGCGGTCGAGCGACCGGGAGATGTCGCCGCTGAGACCGATGTTCACCCACAGCTCGACCCGCCAGCCATCCAGAGTCACGCAGGGCAGCTCTTTCAGATCCTCGAGCTCGCTGGCGAACTCGCGCTCATCGTCGATCAGCGTCTGGTAGTTGGTGATCAACCCCGGCGACGGGTTGAGGAACACCTCGCCGTAGAACCCGTCGACGATCAGCGGCTCGCTGTCGAGATCGTTAAGAGGCAGGTCGACGGCGCCCATCACCGCAGGGATGTCCAGCGCCCGGGCCAGAATGGCCACGTGGGAGCTGCCGGAGCCACGTACGGAGACGATGCCCTTGAGGTTCTCGGGCGGCACGTTGGCCAGCATGCTGGCGGTCACCTCGTGCCCAACGAGAATGGAATCGGGTGGAAAGTGGGTTTTGCGTTTGCGGATGTCCTGCAGGTAGGCAAGCACCCGCAGCCCCAGGTCGTGAACGTCGGCGCCACGCTCGCGCAGGTAAGGGTCTTCCATCGCCTCGAAGCGCCGCACGTGCTCGCGGATCACCTGCTTCAACGCACCCTGAGCCCACTGCCCCCGGTGAACGCGCTCGCGGATGTCGCCCGCCAGAGCGTCGTCGTCGAGCATGTGCAGGTAGGCGTCGAACAACGCCAACTCTTCCCGCGGCAGGCTCTGGGCGAAGTCGACGCCAATACGCCGGATGTCTTCGCGCACCGAATTGACAGCGCGGTCCAGCACCATCAGCTCGGTGGTGATGTCTTCGGCCTGCCGCTCCGGAACCCCTTCCAGGCTGGCTGGGGGCTGCACTACCACGGCGCGACCGATGACGATGCCAGGCGAGCCGGCAACGCCACGCAGCATGAGGTCCTGCACGTCGCTGACCTGACCCCGGGAGGCATCGAACAGCTTCTTGATGTCGCCGGTGGCCTGGGCGTGGGCGATCACCGCCGCCAGCTGCGCCGCCAGGGTGACGAGGAAGGCCTCCTCGCTCTCGTCGAACCGCCGCTTGTCGCGCTGCTGCACCACCAGCACCCCGAGCACCTGGCGATGATGGATGACCGGCACGCCGAGAAAGGCGTTGAAGGGCTCCTCGCCGATCTCGGGGATGTAGTGAAAGCGCCGATGCTCGGTGGCGTTTTCCAGGTTGATGGGCTCCGCCCGTTCCGCCACCAGGGTGGTCAGGCCTTGATCGAGGTCCAGCGACAGCTTACCCACCGCATCCTGGTTCAACCCCTCGGTGGCGACGAACAGGTAACGGTCAGCCTCGGGGCTCAGCAGATAGACTGAGCAGACCTCGGTGCCCAACGCCTCGCGAACGTCGCGGACGATGATCCGCAGCGCCTCCTGAAAGGTGCTGGCAGCCGCGACATCCTGGACCATCCGCCGAAGGGTCGTCAGCATTCAGGAGAGCTCCCGCCGGCCGAAGGGCCGCCGGTGGCGGCGCCGGGGGCGGCGTGGGGCAGGTGGGGCGCCAGCTCTTTCAATGCTCGCCGGTAAACCTCGCGCTTGAACTCCACTACCTGGCATACCGGATACCAGTAGCTGACCCAACGCCAACGGTCGAACTCCGGCTTGGCGGTGAGGTCTACCTGAACCCGTTGATCATCGGCCAGCATCCGCAGCAGAAACCACTTCTGTTTCTGGCCCTTGAAACCGGGGCTGGAGTTGTAGCGACGCAGCCGCTTCGGCAAGCGATAGTGAAGCCACCCTTGGGTGCGCGCGAGAATCTCGACGCTGTCGGGGAGCAGCCCCACTTCCTCGTGCAGCTCGCGGAACAGGGCTTCTTCCAGGGATTCGTCCTCGTTGATGCCGCCCTGGGGAAACTGCCAGGCATCGCGCCCACCGACTCGGCGCGCCCAAAGCACCTGGCCCAGGTCATTGGAGAGGACGATCCCGACGTTCGGTCGGTAACCGTCTGCATCAACCACTGTGTTTGTTATCCTAGAAACTAATGGCTTGATTGAACCTGAAAGTCGAACAAAATACCAACCGCTGTGCCGGTCGGCAGCAGCGATGGTTTTCCGCCGCAGCGAGACCGTGAGAGGATGACGCGAAGTCTTCCACGGGAGCCGTCATGACCAACCGCCTGGCCGCAGAGACCAGTCCGTACCTGCTCCAGCACGCCGACAACCCGGTGGATTGGCATCCGTGGGATGAACGCGCCCTGGCGCTGGCCCGGGAACGCCAACAGCCCATTCTGCTGTCGGTGGGTTACTCGGCCTGTCACTGGTGTCACGTCATGGCACACGAATCTTTCGCCGACCCGGACGTGGCGAAGGTGATGAACGAGAACTTCGTGAACATCAAAGTCGATCGGGAGGAGCGCCCCGATCTGGACAAGGTGTACCAACTGGCCCATCAGCTGCTCACCCAACAGGGGGGTGGCTGGCCGCTGACCATGTTCCTCGATCCGGATACCCTGGTGCCGTTCTTCGGCGGCACCTACTTCCCGAAGACGCCACGCCATCAGCTGCCCGGATTCCCGGATCTTCTGCAGCGCATCGCAGAGGTGTTCCGCAGCCGGCGCAGCGAGCTCACCACCCAGGGGGAGAAGGTCGCCGAGGTGCTCGCCAGCCTCAACCCACAGCAGCCTGGTCCGGCGGCGCTGCAGGATCAGGCGCTGCTGCAGAGCGCCCGGGATCAGCTTGCCGGCCAGTACGACTCCGCCGAAGGCGGCTTTGGCAGCGCGCCGAAATTCCCGATGCCAAGCACGCTGGAGTGGCTGCTGCGTCACTGGGCCGACTCCCGGCAGCGGGGCGACCCGGATCGCCAGACCCTGGACATGGTCATGACCACCCTCACCAAGATGGCCCGGGGCGGCATTTCGGATCATCTCGGCGGTGGTTTCTACCGCTACGCCACCGACCGTCGCTGGATGGTGCCGCACTTCGAAAAGATGCTCTACGACAACGGTCAGCTGCTGTCGCTGTACAGCGACGCCCTGCGGCTGGGCGCGGATTCGCTGCTGACCCAGACCACCGCCGAGGCCGGCCGCTGGCTGCTGACGGAGATGCAGCATCCCGAGGGGGCGTTCCACGCCGCCCTGGACGCCGACTCGGAAGGAGAAGAAGGCAAGTACTACGTCTGGCGGCGCGACCAGGTGAAGCGCCTGCTCGAAGACGACGAGTACCTGGTGGTGGAGACCCTCTACGGCCTCGACAAGCCGGCCAATTTCGAAGGCAAGTGGAACCTGCATCGCTCCGACGCCTGGCGCTCGGTCGTGGCGCGGCTGTCGCTCGAACCGGAGCGGGCGGAGGCACTGCTGGCCTCCGCTCGAGCCAAGCTGCTGGCGGAACGGGAGACCCGGCCACGGCCCGGATTGGACGACAAGATTCTCGCCGGCTGGAACGGTCTCGCGATCAAGGGCCTGGCCAGGGCGGGCGACCAGCTGCAACGCGCCGATTGGGTGCTGGCAGCGCAGCGGGCGACGGACTTCGTGCGCCAGGCCATGTTCATCGATGGCACCCTCTACGCCACCTGGAAGGCGGATGTCGCCAAATACCCCGCCTATCTCGACGACTACGCCTATCTCCTGGACGGCCTGCTGGCACTGCTGGCGGTTCGCTGGCGAGATGAAGACGTGCGCTTCGCCGTCACGCTCGCGGACATCCTTCTCGACCGCTTCGAGGACAAGCGGGATGGCGGCTTCTTCTTCACCGCCCATGACCACGAGACCTTGATCTACCGGCCCAAGCCGACCCAGGACGATGCCCTGCCGCCAGGCAACGCCATTGCCGCCCGCACGCTGCTCGAGTTGGGCCACCTGATGGGCGAGCAGCGCTATCTGGACAGCGCGAACCGAACGATCGTTTGGGCCCGCGGCGTGATGGAGCAACATCCCGCCGGGCACTGCGCGATGCTATCGGCGCTGCAATCCGACCGTACCCCCGGGGAGCAGATCATCATCCGCGGCCCATCAGCGCAGATCGACGACTGGCGCCGAGTCGCCACCGCGGGGTATCACCCATGGCGCAAGGTCTACACCATTCCGTACCACGACGTACGTCTGGCTCCTCCCTATCTGCCCAAGTTGGTGAGTACTAGCTTACGGGAAAGAGTAGTAGCATACAGGTGCGAAGGCTTCAGCTGCTCGTTGCCCATGGAAACCCTGGACGAGCTTGCCGCCGCGGTGGGAACGCCAGGGCCGTGAATCGAGGCCGGCGCCCGGTCAACCCGCCGGGCTGCCGGCAGGCTGCTCACGCCACACCAGATCCAGCTCCCGGGCCGCTTTGACGTCGTCGAGCCGTCGCACCGGCAGGGAGTAGGGTGCGCCCCGCACCATATCCGGCTGCGACTCCGCCTCCGCCGCGATGGCGGTCAGCGCATCGACGAAGCCGTCCAGCTCCGCCTGGGTTTCCGTCTCCGTGGGCTCCACCAGAAAGCACTCGGGAACCAGCAGCGGGAAGTAGGTGGTGGGGGAGTGAATACCGTAGTCGAGCAATCGCTTGGCGAAATCCATGGCGCTGACGTCCAGACGCTTGGCCTGCTCGGCGAAGGTGATGATGAACTCGTGGCTTGCACGCCGATCCGGGTACGCCAGCGCGAACCCCGCTTGCTCCAGCCGTCGGGCAAGGTAGTTGGCGTTGAGCGTGGCGTACTGGCCCACCCGGGTCATGCCCTCCCGGCCGAGCAACAGCGCGTACGCCAGCGCTCGCAGCAGGATGCCGGCGTTGCCGGCGAACGCCGACAAGCGGCCGATGGATTGCGGCAGATCTTCCTGGGTCAGCCACCGATAGGCGTCGCCCTGCTTGCCGACGATGGGCGTCGGCATAAAGGGAAGTAGGCGCTCACCAACCCCCACTGGACCGGAGCCCGGACCGCCGCCGCCATGGGGCGTGGCAAAGGTTTTGTGCAGATTCATGTGCAGCACGTCGAAACCCATGTCGCCGGGTTTCACCTGACCGAGAATGGCGTTGAGGTTGGCGCCATCGTAATAGAGCAGCCCGCCGGCATCGTGCACCACCCGCGCAATGGCTTCGATGCGGCGCTCGAACACCCCACAGGTCGACGGATTGGTCATCATCAGGCCGGCGGTCTGCGGGCCGACGGCGGCGCGCAGCGCTTCGAGATCGACGTCACCGCTGCGGTCGACGGGAACCTCGGCAACCTTGTAGCCACACATGACGGCGGTGGCCGGGTTGGTGCCGTGAGCGGCATTGGGCACCAGAATCTCGCTGCGGGCGTGGTCGCCGCGGGACTGATGATAGGCGCGAATCATGGCGACCCCGGCGAACTCTCCCTGGGCCCCGGCCATCGGGGTGAGCGAGACGCCGCGCATGCCGGTGACGTCCTTGAGGATCTCCTGCAGTTCGTGCAGGCAGGAGAGGAACCCCTGGCTCACCGCTTCGGGCGCCAGCGGGTGCCGCGCCAGAAAGCCGGGCAGCATGGCCGCTTTGTGCGCGCCGCGGGGGTTGTACTTCATAGTGCACGACCCCAGCGGGTAGAACTGGGTATCGATGGAAAAATTGCGCCGCGACAGGTTGGTGTAATGACGCACCACCTGAAGCTCCGAGACCTGCGGCAGCGGCGCGGGACTCTGGCGCAGCGCCGCCGCCGGGATGCCGGCGAACGCCTCCTCCGCCTCCGGCGCCTCTACCTGCTGCGCCCAGGCGCGGCGGCCCTCGCGCCCCAGCTCGAAAATGGTTCGTTGCGGACCCTTAGCGACCTCGCTCATGTGCTCAGCACCTCTTCCAGCGCGCTTCCGAACCGTTCGATCTCCTGCTCGGTACGCTTCTCGGTCGCGCACACCAGCAGCGCCCGCGACATGTCGGGGTAATGCTCACCCAGGGGTAGCCCGGCGAGAACGCCGTGCTGCAGCAGCGCGTCGACCACATCACCGGCATCCCGCGGCAGTTCGAGCACCGCCTCGTGGAAATAGGCGCCGGAGAACCGCGCCTGCACGCCGTCGATGGCGGTCAGCCGCGCCATCAGCCGACGGGTATTCGCCGCGCTGCCGCGGGCCACGGCTTCCAGCCCGCTGGCGCCGAGCAAGCTCATGTGAATGGTGGCCGCAGTCACCAGCAGACCCTGATTGGTGCAGATGTTCGAAGTGGCCTTGCCACGGCGGATGTGCTGCTCCCGAGCCTGCAGCGTCAGGGTGTACCCAGGCAGACCCTGCAGATCCACCGTGCGGCCGATGATGCGCCCGGGCATCTGCCTCACCAGGCCGCTGCGGCAGCAGATGAAGCCGAACGAAGGCCCGCCGGAAGACATGGGGATTCCCAGCGGTTGACCGTCGCCGCAGGCGATGTCGGCGCCGGCAGCGCCCCACTGGCCGGGTGGCTTGAGGGCCGCCAGCGCCAGGGGGTTGACCACGGCGATCACCAGCGCGCCCTGGGCATGCGCCCAATCGGTGAGCGCATCGACGTCTTCGAGCAGGCCGAAGAAGTTCGGCTGCTGCAGCACCAGCGCCACCGGCGCCTGTTGCTGCTCGAGAGCCACGCGATCCACCCGGCCATCGGCATCCACCGGAATGGTCACCGTATCGACGCCCTGGGTGCCGACGATGCTGCGGGTGGCGGCGCGATAAAACGGATGTACGGTCTCGGCCATCACCACGGTACGGCTGCGCGACTTCTTGTTGGCCCGCACCGCCATCAGCACCGCCTCGGCCAGGCCGGAGGCGCCGTCGTAGACCGAGGCGTTGGAGACGTCCAGCGCGGTCAGCCCCGCCATCATGGTCTGGAACTCGTAGATCAGCTGCAAGGTGCCCTGGCTGGCTTCCGCCTGGTAGGGCGTGTACGCGGTCATGAACTCCCCCCGGGCCGTCAGATCCCATACCGCCGCGGGGATGTGATGGTCATAGCAGCCGGCGCCAAGAAAGCACGCGCCAGCGTCGTCGCGAGCCGCCCGGGCACCCAAACTGCGCAGCATTTCCATCTCGCTGACGCCGTGGGGAACGTGTGTCAGCACGCCGGCGCGCATATCGGCGGGGATCTCGTCGAACAGCGCCTCGATGGACTCGGCGCCGATTTCCGACAGCATGAATCGTTCTTCGTCCGCCGTGTGCGGGATGAAGGGCATGACAACGCTCCAATTGCGTTAGGTTTTTGCTTCGCGCCGCTGCATCGAGGATGCAGCGGCATGCGGAGTCATCGGCAGCCGCAGCGGCTTGGGCCCCCGGGGGCCCCGCGATTGTTCGCGCGGCTGTTTCCGCAGTCGTTAATGCGGCTCGCTCTCGAGGAACTCTGCGTAGGCCTCGGCATCCATGAGGTCTTCGAGGTCGGCCGCGTCGTCGGGTGCCAATCGGAAGAACCAGCCGTCCCCGTAGGGATCCTGATTGACCTTCTCCGGGGCATCCTCGAGATCGGCGTTCACCGCCACTACCCTGCCCGACAGCGGCGCGTAGATGTCGGAGGCGGCTTTCACCGACTCGACCACTCCGGCCTCGTCCTGAGCCACCAGTTGCTGGCCCATCTCAGGATGCTCGACGAACACCACATCGCCCAGGGCTTCCTGGGCATGGTCGGTGATGCCGACGGTGACCGTGCCATCCTCTTCCAGCCGTGCCCACTCGTGGCTGCGGGCGTATTTGAGTTCAGCTGGCGTTTCGCTCATCGTGACTCCGATTACCGGGGCCCACCTGGGGCCTCGTCGACTAGTTTTTTTCCTTTGCGGACGAACGGCGGCTTGACGATGCGCACCGGCAGCAGCTTGCCGCGGACATCCACCTGGCACTCGCCCTTGGCCGCTCGAGGCAGGCGCGCCAGCGCGATACTGTACCCCAACGTCGGCGAAAAGATACCACTGGTGACGGTGCCGTCGCCGTGCTCAGTGAGCACTCGCTGACCCGGGCGCAGCACGCCCCGGCCTTGCAGCAGCAGGCCGGTGAGCTTTTCGCTCACCCCCGCCTGACGCTGGCGCTCGAGCGCCGCACGGCCGATGAAGTCGCGCTCCGCCGGCTCCCAGGCGATGGTCCAGGCGAGATTCGACACCAGCGGGCTGGTGCCTTCGTCCATGTCCTGACCGTACAGATTCAGCCCGGCTTCGAGCCGCAAGGTGTCACGGGCGCCCAGGCCGGCGGGCTGCACCCCTGCGTTGCGCAGCGCTTCCCAGAGGGTGACCGCGGCAGCGGCAGGCAGCATCACCTCGATGCCGTCCTCACCCGTATAGCCGGTACGCGCCACCATCCAGCCATCGCGCTCCATGGCGCTGAACGGGGATATGTCGGCGACCGCTGCCCAGTCTGTGGCAGCTTCGAAGCAGCCGATGGCGGCGGGCCCCTGCACGGCCACCATGGCGAGATCCTGCTCTGCCACGCTGACCCCTTCCCGGTTCTGGGCCGAGAGCCAGGCGAGCACCTTGCCCCTTGTGGATGCATTGACCACGAGGCGATAGCCGCCATCCCGGCGGTAGACGATGAGATCATCGAGGATGCCGCCGGAGTCGTTCAGCAGCAGCCCGTAAAGCGCCTCGCCGGCACGATCCAGCCTGGCCACGTCGTTGGCCACCAGCCGCCGCAGGCAAGCACGGGCGTTATCTCCGGCGATGTCGACAATGGTCATGTGGGAGACGTCGAACATGCCCGCGCTGCCTCGAACCACATGGTGCTCGGCCAGCTGGGACCCGTAGTGCAGGGGCATCTCCCAGCCGGCGAAGTCGACCATCTTGCCACCCGCGGCCAGATGAGCGGCAAACAGTGGCGTGCGTCGCGGACGAGCGGTGTCGGTCATGACGGGGTCAGCCGGTTGGGTGGACGCCGACATTGTAAGGCGGGTGGCATGCCGGGCGCTAACCCGCGCGCCCCCGCGCCATCGGACCCAGCCCCATGGCCTCCTGCATCACCTGGCGTTTCAGCAGCGACGACCCATTGAGCCAGCCGACCCCCAGGTTGCGCAGCAATTGGCTGAGCGGATCGCCGCGAGCGTAAGCGCGCCGCAGCGCGCTCATCAAACCCAGCATGAGCCGCGCCCGGGCCAGTCGCTGGCGATCGAAGCCCCCCCACAAGCGGTCGCTGCCCGGGTCGGCGGCGACCGGCAGCCGCGCCAGCACGGCCAGCAGATCGCGGACGTCTTCGAAGCCCACGTTGGCGCCGAGCCCCGCCAGCGGATGCAGTACCCGAGCGGCATCGCCGATCAGCAGCACTCGAGGGTGAGGGTTGAAGCTGGCTGCCAGCAACTGTTGCAACGGGAACACCACGCGCTGATCCACGGCCAGGACGGCACCGAGCACACCTTGCACCGCAGCGCTCAGCTCTGCGCAGAACGCATCGTCCGCAAGCACGCTGCGCCGCGCGGCCGCCTCAGGGGATTGCGACCACACCACCGAGCAGATTTGCGGGTCGCGAGTCGGCAGCAGGGCTACCGGCCCGTCCAGCAGAAACCGCTGATAGGCCACGCCCTGATGGGGCGCCGCGGTGCGCACCGCCGTGGCCAGCGCGACGTGGCCAACGTCGGCCGTTTCCACCGCGACGCCGAGACGCTCTCGCACCATGGAGCGGGCGCCATCGGCGGCTATCAGCAACCGCGCCGACGCCCGGCCCTGCGGCAACTCCAGTTCCACCTGCTGGTCTCCGGTCGCCAGCTCGGCGACGCGGTCATGGCAGATGGTGACATTTTCTTCCCCGCCCAGCGCCCCCCACAGGGCCGCACCGGCGGGCCCGTTCTCGACGATCCAGCCGAGTTCGGCGCGCGCCACGTCGACGGCGTCGAAAACCATCGCCTGAGTGCCGCGCTCTTCCCACACTTCCATGCGATGGTACGGGGCGGCCTGCAAAGTGCGCCACACCCCCAGGGATTCGAGCAGCTGCCGGGAAGCTGGCGACACCGCCACGGTGCGAATATCGAGCCCCAGCCGGCCCGGCTGCAGCAGCGGCTGCGACGGCTCCAGCAACAGCACCCGGCGCCCCTGCCGCGCAAGCCCCAGGGCGGCGGCGGCGCCGATCAGACCGCCACCGACGACGGCGACGTCGTAGCTGGGGGCGGAATGCTCAGCCACGGCGAGCTCGCTTCATGACCCGCTGGATGTCGGCCACCGACTTCGGGGCCGCGTCGGTGAGCACGTCATGCCCACCCTTGGTGATCAGAACGTCGTCTTCGATGCGGATTCCCATGCCCCGCCAGCGCGGCGGCAGGTGCGCGGTTGCCTCGCCGGGATGCAGATAGATGCCCGGCTCGACGGTGAGCACCATGCCCGGCTCGAGTTCCCGAGGGGCCCCGCCCACCCGGTAGTCGCCCACATCGTGGACGTCGCTGCCAAGCCAGTGAGAGGTGTTGTGGGGGCAGAATGTGCGGTAGGCACCGCTGGCGATGACCTCCTCGACGTCGCCAGGCAACAGTTTCAGCGCCACCAGGCCCTCGACCATGACGCGGATCGCAGCGTCGTGCGGGGCCGTGAACTTCGCCCCCGGCAGACAATGGGCGATGGCAGCCCGGTTGGCCTCGAGCACCACCTCGTAGAGCGCCTGTTGCGAGCGGCTGAAAGCGCCGTTGACGGGAAAGGTGCGGGTGACGTCGGCGGCGTAGTGCTGGAATTCGCAACCGGCGTCGATGAGCACCAGATCGCCGGCCTTGAGCACCGCGCGATTGTCGGTGTAGTGCAGCACACAGGCGTTGACGCCGCTGCCGACGATGCTGGGGTAAGCGGGCGCGCGCGCGCCGCTGCTGAGAAACTCGTGCATCAGCTCGGCTTCCAGCGCCAGCTCGGTGCTGCCCGGCCGACACGCGCTCATGGCGCGGCGATGGGCGCGACAGGTGATCTGCGCCGCCTCGCGCATGATGCGCACCTCGGCGGCGGACTTGTACAGCCGCTGCTCGTGAAGCAGGTGCTTGAGCGCGACGAACTCTCCAGGAGGTACCGCGCCGCCGGCTTCGCGCGCGCGAATGCCGTTGACCCAGTGGAGCACCTTGTTGTCGAACTCCGGGTACTCTCCCAGGGTCATGTAGATGCGCTCACGACCCTCGAGCATGCCAGGCAGGATGTCGTCCATATCGGTGATGGGGAAGGCATCGTCCAGGTGCAGGGCCTCCACCACCCGCTCCGGCCCGAGGCGCTCGCCGTCGTAGAGTTCGGCCCGGGCATCGCGGTCGCGGCAGAACAGGATCACCTCACCGTGGACGCGGCCTGGCGCCAGCACCAGCACGGCATCGGGCTCGTCGAAGCCGGTGAGGTAAAAGAAATCGCTGTCCTGACGGAACAGGTATTGGGTGTCGCGGTTGCGCAGCCGCAGCGAGGCCGCCGCCACCACCGCCACCGAGCCCGGGGTCATCATGCCCATCAGCGCCGTGCGCCGGCGCTTGTGCTCACTCAGACGTATCGTCGGCTTCATTGCGCAGCACGCTCATGATCAACAGCACACCCACCTTGGCGAACTCCTCGAGCTCCAGCAGATCGGCCTCCGCCTGGTTCCGCCCTTTGCCGACGTCGGCCGGCAGATCGTCGGTATCGATCTGGGCGATGGCGGTGAAGTCCTCTACGATCTCGCGCACCTCCTCGGGATAGTCCTCGACGCCATGGGCGCCGCGGCGGGCAAGACCTGCCGCCAATCCGGCGAGGAAGCTGCCGCACCACTGACCGAGGGCTTCGAGCCGCGACGCGATGTTCTCGTCGTCGTCGGGCAGCAACAGCGCGAAGCGCATGTCCGGCGCCTCCAGATTCTGCAGACTGGCAGCGACAAACCGCGCCACGGAGCGTTGGTCGGTGAGGGCGTCGACGCCCACCAGTTCGACCAGCTCCTGCAGGGGCAGGTCGTCTCCATAGCAGACCGCCAGGCCGCAAACCACGCCGTGCAATTCGGCCGGGGCGAGCTGATGGGCGGCACTGAGGGCGAGAGCGCTGAGGTCAGGCACGGGCAACTCGACGTTCGATTGAAGCTGCGCCCATGCTAACAGAAGCTTCACCGATGCCGCCTCACGGGCGCGCCGAATAGGCGCGAGCTTCACATGCAGGGCCATTGGGAGCAAACTATCCGGCTGCAAAAAACCGTCAGGCCCTCATATGTCGAGCCCCGATTGGGCGGCGCTGGAAAAGAGAGTGAACGAGCTCATCGAGCTGTGCGCCGTCCTCAGCCGCGAGAATCGAGCGCTACGCGCCCAACAGCAGAACTGGACTACGGAACGGGCAAAGCTCATCGAGAAGAACGAGCTGGCCAAGAGCCGCGTCGAGTCCATGATTACACGCCTGAAAACCCTCGAGCAGGATTGAGTTCGGTCGCACCAGCGTCCGCGGAGCCCACCATGAGAGACGCCATCACCACAGTCAGCGTGAAGATCCTCGACAAGGAGTATCAAGTCAGCTGCCCCCAGGATGAAGTGGACGCGCTGACGTCCTCAGCGCGCTATCTGGATCAGCAGATGCGGCAGATCCGCGAGTCCGGCAAGGTCTTCGGCCTGGATCGCATCGCCGTCATGACCGCGCTGAACCTCGCCAACGAACTGCTGCAGAAGCGTGGCGCCGTAGAAGGCGCGACCCGCGAGGCCAACGAGATGGTCAAGCACCTCACCTACCGCATCACCGAGGCCCTGGCGGAGCACAAGCAACTCGGGCTGTGAAAATCTCGGTGGTGTCAATAGCGGGAAATGGCTGAGTTTCAGCTATAATCCTTCCTGTCTCCTGGGATGTGCGCCAGCTGGTAGTCGTCCTTGAGCCGTTAGAGAAACTACAGGGGGCTAACGACGAGGATCTGTGTGCATGCCCGACACCACTTCGGTGGGTTGGGAAGCCTGGGACCTCGCCGGCGGCCTCCTCCTTGAACCCAACGGTTCAGGGCCATATCGGCAGCGGCATCTTGGGAGATCTGCTACTCACCGGTTCGAGCCATCCATTCGAGCGAGCTTCAACCTTGTCGGTACGCGAGCGCCAGGCGCTACGACGCCACTTCCGACGCCAGCGCCGGGCCCTTGGCCGCAGCGCTCAGGCCTGCCACGCGGAAGCCGTCAGCCGGCACTTCTTCAACCACGGCCTGGCCCTGCGCGCGCGGGTGACCGGTCTGTATTTCGCCAACGACGGCGAGGTCGAACTCGCACCGCTGCTTGCGCGGTTGCTGCGCATGCGCAAGCGTATCGCCCTGCCGGTGGTACGCCGCGACGGGGTCATGAGCATGCACCGCTATCGACGCGGCGCGCCGTTGGTGCGCAACCGCTTCGGCATTCCCGAGCCCCGAGACGCACCGCTGCTGTCGCCGCTGGGCATCGACCTGCTGCTGGTGCCGCTGGTCGCCTTCGACGAGTTCGGCAATCGCCTGGGTATGGGCGCCGGCTACTACGACCGCTATCTCGGACGCGTGCCGCCGTCGCTGCGGCCCCGGCTGATAGGGGTCGCCCACGAGGTGCAGCGCAGCCCCACGCCGCTGCCGAGGGCCGACTGGGATATTCCCCTGCATGGCGTCCTCACCGAGCGTGGTTGGCAGCCTTTCCATAAATGACTAGCCTGCAGGTCTTCCCTGTAAGGACGAACGGCATGGCAGTGAGAGAAATCATCCGCATGGGGCACCCCACCTTGCGCCAGCGTGCGCGCGAACTGAGCCCTGCTGAGATCGGCAGCGCTGAGACGCGCCGGCTGGTGGAAGACATGGTGGAGACCCTGCATCACGCGGGCGGCATCGGCTTGGCGGCACCCCAGGTGAACGAAGCCATTCGCCTGGCGATCATCGAGATCCCCGGCGGGCCAAGCCGCTATGGCGACATCGCCGCCATGCCGCTGACGGTGTTCGTCAACCCGGAAATCGAAGTGCTGGACCCGGCTCGAGCCGGCTATTGGGAAGGCTGCCTGTCGGTGCCGGGCTTGCGCGGCTTCGTCGAGCGGCCGCAGCACGTACGGGTCACGGCGCGGGACCTGGACAATCAGCCCGTACAGCTCGAACTGCAGGGCTTTCTCGCCACCGTGTTCCAGCACGAGTTCGACCACCTCGACGGCCGCCTGTACCTGGATCGCATGGCCGACCACAGCAAGCTGGCGTTCGAGAACGAGTACCTGCAGTTCTGGTCGCAGCCTTCCTGATTCCTGATTCCTGATTCCTGATTCCTGATTCAGGAGCGTCAGCGCAGGAACAGCTGGTAGGCGCGGTTTTCGGTCTCCTCCCAGAAGCGATAACCGATGCGCCGCAGGTCGCCCGTCAGCCGGGCCTGGTCGGCGGCCGTGGCTTCGAACCCCACCAGCACCCGACCCCAGGCCGCTCCATGGTTGCGGTAATGGAACATGGTGATGTTCCACTCGAAGCCGAGCCCCGCCAGAAACCGCAACAAGGCTCCCGGACGCTCCGGAAACTCGAATCGGTAGAGCAACTCGCGCTTGTCGCCGTTGCTTCGACCGCCAACCATGTGGCGCACGTGCAGCTTGGCGGCCTCGTTGTCGGTCATGTCCTCGACGCCGTAGCCGGCCTGCTGCAGCGCCGTCACCACCGCGCCACGATCGCCCGGGGCCGCTACCTGCAGGCCGACGTAGACATGAGCTTCGTCGGCGTCGGCATGGCGGTAATTGAACTCGGTAACCGAGCGCTTGCCCAGCGCCTGGCAGAACCTGCGAAAGCTTCCCGGGTGCTCCGGAATGCTGACGCCGAGAATGACCTCCCGCTGTTCGCCCACCTCGGCGCGCTCGGAGATGTGACGCAAACGGTCGAAGTTGACGTTGGCGCCGCTCACCACCGCCACCAGGCCGCCCGCTTGGCCATCGTCCGCGGCGGGCCAGTGACGCTCTGTCTGCAGATACTTCTTCAGCCCGGCCACCGCCAGCGCGCCCGCCGGCTCGGCGATCGAGCGGGTGTCGTCGAACAGATCCTTGATGGCCGCGCAGATCTCGTCGGTGCTCACGGTGATCACTTCGTCCACGCAGCGGCGAGCCACCTTGAAGGTCTCTTTACCGATCTGCGCCACGGACACACCGTCGGCGAACAGGTCGAGGGTTTCGAAAGGCAGCGTCACCCGCCGCCCTGCCTGCATCGCGGCGGCCAGGCAGGCGGAGCCCTCCGCTTCCACGCCGATGATCCGCGTGGCCGGCGACAGATACTTCACGTAGGCAGAAATGCCGGCGATCAAGCCGCCGCCACCCACGGGAACGAAAATGGCCGCCGGAGGCCGGCCGTGCTGATTCATGATCTCCATACCGACGGTGCCTTGGCCGGCGATGACGTCCACGTCGTCATAGGGATGGATGAAGGTGTAGCCGTGCTTGGCCATGAGCACGTCGGCATGGGCTTTGGCGTCGTCGAAGCCGTCGCCGTGCAGCACCACTTTTGCGCCCAGCTCGCGCACCGCGTTTACCTTGATGCTCGGGGTGTTGCGGCCCATGACCACGGTCGCCTTGAGATTCAGGCGCTGGGCCGCCAGCGCCACCCCCTGGGCGTGGTTGCCCGCGGAGGCAGCGATGATACCGCGAGCGCCTTCGGCCTCGGACAGCTGGGCAATCTTGTTGTAGGCGCCGCGGACCTTGAAGGAGAACACCGGCTGCAGATCCTCGCGCTTGAGCAGCACCCGGCAACCCGTGCGGCGCGACAGATCGCGCGCCGGCTGCAAAGGCGTCTCGATGGCCACGTCGTAGACGCGCGACGATAGAATCTTCTTTACGTACCTTTCCAGCATGGTAGGGTCATCGGCAAAGCGAGGTAGTATGAATCAAGAGCAGCTCAAACGCAGTGCCGCGGAAGCCGCGCTGGCCTATCTGACCCCGCAGCTCGACGGCTCGAGCATCGTCGGCGTCGGCACCGGCTCCACCGCCAACTTCTTCATCGACGCGCTGGCCACGATCAAGCACATCTTCAACGCCACCGTCGCCAGCAGCGAAGCCAGCGCTGAGCGTCTGCGCAGCCACGGCATCACCGTGCTGGACCTCAACGCCGTACCCGGCGTCAGCGTGTACGTCGACGGCGCTGACGAGATCAATCCGGCGCGACAGATGATCAAAGGCGGCGGCGGCGCGCTGACGCGCGAAAAGATCGTCGCGGCATCCGCGCGGGAGTTCGTGTGCATCGTCGACGAAACCAAGCGAGTGAACGTGCTCGGCGCGTACCCGCTGCCGGTGGAGGTGATCCCCATGGCGCGCGGCCTGGTGGCGCGCGGCCTGCAACTGCTCGGCGGCTTCCCCGAACTGCGCGAAGACTTCGTCACCGACAACGGCAATCTGATCCTCGACGTGCACGGGCTGAGCATCAGCGATCCGCTGGCGTTGGAACGCGAGATCAACAACCTGGTGGGCGTGGTGTGCAACGGCATCTTCGCCGCCCAGGCCGCAGACGTGGTGTTCGTGGCGGCAGCCGGCGGCGTGCTGCGCTGCTGATCGGCCCCACCGCTGCCGGCGTTACCCCGGCCCCGCGAGCAGCTTGCCTGGGTTCATGACGCCGCACGGATCCAGCACCGCCTTCATCGCCCGCATCACCTCGACCTCCTCGGGGCTGCGCGAGTAGCCGAGAAAATCCCGCTTCAGCAGCCCCACCCCATGCTCGGCGGAAATGCTGCCGCCATGGGCGGCGACCCGCTCGAAAATCTTCGGGCTGATGCGATGACAGCGGTCGTAGAACTCCTGCTGGCTCATGGCGGCGGGCTTCAAGATGTTCAAATGCAGATTGCCGTCGCCGATGTGGCCGTACCAGCACACCTCGAAGTCCGGATACTGCGCCTGCACCAGCGCGTCCACTTCGTCGAGGAACTCGGGCATCTGCGAGATCCGCACCGACAGATCGTTCTTGTAGGGCGCGTAACCAGCAATGCTTTCCGAGATGCCCTCACGCAGCTGCCACAACGCCCGCGCCTGCGCCTCCGACTGGCTCAGCACCCCGTCGGCTACCCAACCCTGCTCGAGGCAGTGCTCGAACGCCGCTGCCGCATCTTCCATGGCGCTGGCGTCGAACTCGATCAGGGCGTAAAAGGCGGCGGGTTGGTTCAGGGGTCGCGGCAGATCCCGGTGGGCGGTCACCTTCTGCAGGGCCAGCTCCGAGAAGAACTCGAACGCCGACAGGGTCAACGCGCCATTGAAGTGGTCGAGCACGGCGAGCAGGTCGCGGAACTTCGCAACTCCCAGCACCATCACCAGCTGGGGCTGAGGCTGGGCCGTAAGCCGCACGTCGGCTTCAACCACGAACC
>JBLRXD010000015.1:0-27652 GCA_047920935.1 Pseudomonadales bacterium
GGCCGTGCTGATTTGACGTCATCCCCACCTTCCTCACGGTTTACACCCGATTTTTCAATCACCTGGGCGTGCGTTCAGCGAGTCGGCGGGGTGATTTTTCAGTGCGGAGATTTCCATGGCAGTCGAGCGAACCTTTTCCATCATCAAACCCGATGCGGTTGCTCGCAACCTGATCGGGGAAATCATCAGCCGGTTCGAGAGCAACGGGCTGCGCGTCGTCGCCGCGAAGATGCTGCGCTTGAGCGAGTCCCAGGCGGGTGGTTTCTATGCCGAGCACAAGGCGCGGCCGTTCTACCAGGATCTCGTGTCCTACATGACCTCAGGGCCGGTGGTGGTGCAGGTGCTCGAAGGCGATGATGCCGTCGCTCAGAATCGCACCCTGATGGGCGCGACCAACCCGAAGGACGCCGAACCGGGTACCATTCGCGCGGACTTCGCCGAGTCCGTCGAGGCCAACGCGGTGCATGGCTCCGACTCGCCGGCCTCGGCCGAACGAGAGATTGCCTTCTTCTTCGAACCGGGCGAAATACACTCGAGGGGCTGATT
This sequence comes from Pseudomonadales bacterium, assembly GCA_047920935.1. Classification (GTDB taxonomy): domain Bacteria; phylum Pseudomonadota; class Gammaproteobacteria; order Pseudomonadales; family Azotimanducaceae; genus UBA7803. The sequence continues at coordinate 547 of JBLRXD010000015.1, forward strand.
GTGACCGCTACCGCGATCCACGCCACAGACGTGCAGCAGGGGGCCGGCCAGGCCAATCTGTTCTCGCTGTCGCGGGCGCAGATGGAGCAGTTCTTCACCGACCATGGGGAGAAGGCGTTCCACGCGCGCCAGGTGATGAAGTGGATCTATCACCGCGGCGTCTTGGATTTCGCCGCCATGACCGATCTGTCAAAGCGACAGCGCGCATGGCTTTCGGAGATCGCCACTCTGGGTCAGCCCGAGATCGTGTCGCGACAGCAGTCCAGCGACGGCACCATCAAGTGGGTCGTGCGGGTGAGCAACGGCAACTGCGTAGAGACGGTGCTGATTCCGGAGCGCGGCCGCAACACCTTGTGCGTTTCCTCGCAGGTGGGGTGCATGCTCAACTGCAGCTTCTGCTCCACCGGTAAGCAGGGCTTCAATGGCAACCTCTCGGCCGCGGACATCATCGGCCAGGTCTGGCTGGCAGACCGGGAGCTGCGTGAGCGCGAGGAGTCGGTGACCAACGTGGTGCTCATGGGCATGGGAGAGCCGCTGCTGAACTACGACAATGTGGTGGTCGCGACCGAGCTGATGATGGACGATCTGGCCTTCGGGATCTCCAAGCGTCGGGTCACGGTGAGTACTGCCGGGGTGGTTCCGGGCATCTACGCGTTGGCGAAAGTATCCGACGTATCGCTGGCCATCTCGCTGCACGCTCCCAACGACGCCTTACGCGACCAGTTGGTGCCGCTCAACCGCAAATATCCCATCGAGGAATTACTGGCCGCGTGCCGCCACTACGTCGAAGGCCTTGGCGAACGCCGCTCGCTGACCATGGAGTACACGCTCTTGAAGGGGGTCAACGATACCCTGGAGCATGCGCGCGAGCTGGCGCTGCTGCTGCGCGGCGTGCGCTGCAAGATCAATCTGATTCCATTCAATCCGTTCCCGGCCTCGGGCTACGAGCGCCCTGACGCGGCTTCGATTCGGGATTTTCAGACCCATCTGCTCAACGCCGGCTATCCCACCATGTTGCGAACCACCCGCGGCGATGACATCGATGCCGCCTGCGGCCAACTGGTGGGCCAGGTCGACGACCGCACTCGGCGTAAGGAACGTTACGTCGCCCGCGTCAAGGCCGAGGAGCTGGCATGATGCGCAGGTGCTCGGCCGCCCTGGTGCTGTTGCTGCTCGCCGGTTGCGTCACCGAATCCACCGGCGGCCGCGTCCCGGCGCCCAAAGAGGTGCAGCTGCGGGCGCACCTGGATCTGGCTCGCGGCTACCTGGAGCAGGGCGATCTGGCGCGCTCCCGCGATCCGTTGGAGCGCGCGCTGCAGATCGATCCGCGCTCGCCCGAGGCGCTGACGCTCAACGGGTTTTTCTATCAGCGTCAGAACGAGCCCGAGCTGGCCGAGCGCCACTACAGGCGCGCGCTGCAGATCGATTCGCGCCATGCGCTGACGCTGAACAATTACGGCACGTTCCTCTTCACCCAGGGCCGCTACGACGAAGCGCTGGTGCTGCTGCGCCGGCTCGCGCAGGATCCCGAGTACCGCGAGCGCGCCCAGGCATTCGAAAATCTCGGCTTGACCGAACTGCGGGTAGGCAACAGCGCGCAGGCGAAGAGCGCGTTCGAGCGCGCGCTGTCATTCAACGGCCGGCTGCCGCGGAGCCATCTGGAGCTGGCGCAGCTGGCCTTTGCTGCCGGTGACCACGCCACCGCCGACAGTCACTACGAGGCGTTCCGCAGTCTCGCCCGACAGACGCCGGCGAGCCTGTGTCTGGGCATCAGATTGGCTCAAGCTGCCGGCGACGACAACAGCCGCGCCAGCTACGAGATCGCGTTGAAGAACCTTCACCCCGATTCCGCCGAAGCGGCCCGCTGCATCAACGAGGGTTGAGCATGTGCGGGCGGCAAACACGTTGAGCGAGCAAGACGCAGGCCCGGGCAGCATTCTGCAGGCGGAGCGTGAGGCCTTGGGGGTGACGCTGCGCGAGGTGTCCGAGACCCTCAACCTGTCCATCGCCATCATCGAGGCCATCGAAGCCGATGAATACCAGCGCCTTCCTGGCCCGGTGTTCGGGCGCGGCTACGTGCGCGCCTATGCCAGGCTGTTGGATCTGGATCCGGAGCCGTTGCTGGCCAGGTATCCGCGACACGAGGAGGGGAGCGGCGCCGTTTCCGGGTCATCGGAAGCCTCTGTCCGGGAGTGGATCCGGCGCCGTCCGGCTCTGGTTCTCGGCGTTGCCGTGGCAGTGGTGCTGCTGGTGACGCTGCTTGCGGCCCTGTGGCTGTGGCCGGCTGCTGATCCGGATGGCGAGCGTGTTGCTCTCCGGCCGGCGGCAGCGGCGGATGCTGCCGGGCAGCTGCGCGCCGATCGCCAGTGGGACACGGCGGAAGGCGCTGCCACGCTGCCGGTGCCGACGGAGCAGGGTGGCGATGAAGCTCTCGACCCCTACGTCGACCCCGACGCCGACTCCGACCCCTACGCCGACGCCGACGCCGACGCCGACCCCTACGCCGACGGCGCGCCAGCGGTAGCGCCGCTGGCTGATTCCACCGCCGCCGGGACGGTTCGGCGCATCACCGCCACGGGCGACGCGCGCCTGAAGTTCCGCTTCTCTGCCGACTGCTGGGTGCAGATCCGTGATTCCGCCGGCGCCGACCTGTACAGCGATCTCGGCCGCGCCGGGAGCGATCTCGATCTGGTGGGGCAGGGGCCGTTCAGGATTCGCCTCGGCTACGGCCCAGGGGTGCAGCTCGAGTTCAATGGCGAGGCCGTCCCGCTCGGCCCGCACACGCGCAACAACATCGCCACTCTGGTTCTGGGGCAATGACATGATCCAGTCTATCCGCGGTATGCGCGACGTGTTTCCCGAGGAGGCACGGCGCTGGCGTCGCGCCGAAGAACGGATCCGTCAGGTGCTCCTCGGCCATGCCTACGAAGAGATTCAGCTGCCGCTGCTGGAAGCCACGGAGCTGTTCAGCCGTGGCGTCGGCGAAGCCACCGACATCGTCGAGAAGGAGATGTACACGCTGGCCGACCGCGATGGCGACAGCATCAGCCTGCGCCCTGAAGGCACGGCGAGCTGCGTGCGCGCGCTGCAGCAGCATGGGCTGCTGTTCAATCAGACCCAACGGGTTTTCTATGCGGGGCCGATGTTCCGCTATGAGCGCCCCCAGAAAGGCCGGTATCGGCAGTTCTATCAGGTCGGCGCCGAAGCATTCGGTTTCCCCGGGGCGGATGTGGACGCCGAACTCATCCTCATGGGGCTCGATTGCTGGCGCGCTCTGGACGTCGCCCCGCGGGTGCGCCTGGAGATCAACACCCTGGGTTCCAGCGAGTCGCGCCGCGCCTACCGTGCGGCGCTGGTGGATTACCTGGCGCCGCTGCACGATGAGCTGGATGCGGACAGCCAGAGGCGGTTGAGCCGCAACCCGCTGCGGATTCTCGACAGTAAGGATCCCCGCACCCAGGCGCTGCTGGTCGACGCACCGAAGCTGCCAGACTTCGTCGATGCCGAAGGCCATGCGCATTTTCGCCGGCTTTGCGAGTTGCTCGACGCGCTGCGGGTGCCCTATGGAGTCAATCCCGGGTTGGTGCGCGGGCTCGACTATTACACCCACACCGTGTTCGAGTGGATCACCGACGATCTCGGAGCCCAGGGCACCATTTGCGCCGGCGGCCGCTATGACGGTCTGGTGGAGCGGCTCGGCGGCCGTCCGACGCCTGGAGCAGGCTTCGCCATTGGCTTGGATCGGGTGATCCTGCTGCAGCAGGCGCTGGGCGCCGGGTCCGCAGGGGAGGATTTTTCTTCCGGCGCCGACGTCTATGTGTGTGTCCTCGACGAGGCACATCAATCCTGGGCGCTCGCGCTTGCGGAGAAATTGCGGGAACGACTGGCAACGTTCAGAATCCGCACCCACGCGGGCGGCGGCAAGCTCAAGAACCAAATGAAACGAGCGCATCAATCCGGCGCCAGGTTCGCCCTGGTGATCGGCGAGGATGAAGTTCGGGCGGGCCGGCCGGCGCTGAAGTATCTGCGTGAAGACCGCCCGCAGGAAAGTCTGGAAATCGACGCGCTGGTCGAGCGACTCCGAGCCTCCGCCGGCTGACAGCCTGGGCTGACGTCACGGCGGCGGACATAATCAAAGAAACAGGAGGATCGGGTGTCTGACTTTCAGACTGAAGAGGAACAGCTGGCCCAGTTGCGCACCTGGTGGCAGAAGTATGGCGTGCCGCTGCTGACGGGCGTGGTGGTGGTGGTTGCCGCCGTCCTCGGCTGGGGTTGGTACCAGAACTACACCGCAGAGCGCCTGGCTAACGCCTCGGATCTCTACGTAGCCTATCGAGCCGCCGGCGGGCAGGCGCGGCAAGCGCTCGCCGAGCAGATCCTCGAAGAGGCTTCCGGCACCGCCTATCCCGCCTTCGTGCTGCTCGAGCAGGCCGAGGCCGCATTGTTGGCGCGTGACGCGGAGCGCGCCGAGGCGTTGCTGCGCCAGGCGATCGACGCCGCCACCGGCGACGAACTGCGGCAGACGGCGCGTCTGCGGCTCGCCCGTGTGTTGTTCGATCTGCAGCGCGAGGACGATGCGCTGGGCATTCTCGGACAGGTGCGCGGGGTCGGTTATCTGGGATTGGCAGCCGAGATGCAGGGCGACATCCATCTGTCCCGGGGGAACCGTACCCTGGCTCACCAGTCCTACATTACTGCGACCTCCTACTTGCCTGCAGGAGAGCAACGCCCCGTTTTGGAGATGAAGCTTGCAGATACAGCCGATGCCAGTGATTCGTAATCTGGCGCTCGTGCTCGCGGTCGGATTGATGTCCGGCTGCGCGGCCTTTTCCTGGGTGCCATTCGTCGGCGGTGGCGAAAAGGCAGCCACCATCGAACCGGCTGGTCTGGCACGTTTTGACGAGGAGGTGCGGGTACAGCGCGAGTGGTCGCGGAAGGTCGGCAAAGGGCTCGGCAGCAAGTACCTGCAGCTGCAGCCTGCCGTTGCCGCCGATCGAATCTTTGCCGCCGACGGCTACGGCCATGTGGAGGCCTTGGATCGATTCTCCGGTAAGCGCTTGTGGCAGACCAGAATCGGCGACAACCCCAAAGGCTTCTTCAGCTCGCTCAACTTCATCGACCGGCGCGACCCGAGCTACGTGACCGGTGGCGTCGGCACCGCCCATGGCTACGTGCTGATCGGCACCAGCCACGGTGAGGTGGTGGCCCTGTCTGCCGCGGATGGCAGCGAGGCCTGGCGCGTGCAGGTGGGCAGCGAGGTGCTCGCTCCGCCGATTGGCGGTGCGCGGTTGGTGTTCGTGCAGACCATCGACGGTCGGTTACTGGCGCTGGAGCGCGATGATGGTCGGATCCGCTGGGTCTTTGATAATCCGGTTCCAGTGCTCACGCTGCGTGGCACCGCCACGCCCGTGTTCAGCGGCGGCATGGTCTACGCTGGTTTCGCCAACGGCATGGTGGCGGCCGTGCGGGCCGAAAACGGCGAGCCCATCTGGCAGCATCGGGTGATGTTGCCCGAGGGGCGCTCCGAACTCGATCGTATGGTGGATGTCGACAGCACCCCTCTGCTGTCCGGCGGCGTGCTCTACGTGGTCAGCTACCAGGGGCGCCTCAAGGCGTTGCGCGCCAGCGACGGCTCGATGCTCTGGGAGCAGGAGATGTCCAGCTATCTCGATCTCGCCGAAGGTTATCGTCAGATCTACGTCATCGACGACGAAGACGTCGTCAACACCTTCGACCAGCCCAGCGCGGAGCCGGTGTGGCGCCAGGAAGGTATGTTCCGGCGTAAGCTCACCAGCCCCATTGCCTTCAGCAACTATCTGGTGGTGGCGGACAGTGACGGCTACGTGCACGTGTTGGCGCAGAGCGATGGCCGGTTTCTCGGTCGCCGCAAGGTGGACCGCAAGGGCGTGCGGTCACGGCCGGTGCTGGCGGACCAGGTATTTTACGTGCTGGGCAATTCGGGCTCGCTGCAAGCGCTCCGCATCGAGCTGAGGTAGTACCCCATGGTGCCCACCGTCGCCCTCGTCGGCCGACCCAACGTGGGCAAGTCGACCCTGTTCAACATCCTCACCCAGGCGCGCGAGGCGTTGGTGGCCGATGTCCCCGGGCTCACCCGGGACCGGCGCTACGGCCGTGCGGCCCTGGGCGACAGTGTCTATACGGTGATCGATACCGGCGGTCTGTTGGGCGAGGAAGGCGAACTTACCGCAGCCATGGAACGCCAGGCGGAAGTGGCCATGGACGAGTCCGATGCGGTGCTGTTTCTGGTCGACGCCCGGAGCGGGCGCACCCCGGCGGACGACGAGATCGCCGCCCGGCTGCGGCGGCGCGCCCGGCACGTCATTCTGGTGGTCAACAAGATGGATGGCGTCAGCGACAATCAGGCGCTGGCGGAGTTTTCCCCGCTGGGTTTCGACGCTCCCATCTACATGTCCGCCGCCCATCGGCGCGGCATCGGCGAGTTGATCGACCGGCTCGAAGAGGTTTTTCCGCTGGCGGTGGTTGCCGTCGAGGCCGAGGCGTCGGCTGAGGAATTCGAGTTGGCGGACGAATTGCCCGGTGACGACGCAGTCGCGCCGCTGCCCGAGGAAGCGGTGCGGGTCGCCATCATCGGCCGGCCAAACGTCGGCAAATCCACCCTGACCAATCGCCTCGTCGGCGAGGAACGCCAGGTGGTGTTCGATCAGCCGGGAACCACCCGCGACGCCATCGAGGTTCCCTTCGCCCGCGACGATCGCAGCTACGTGCTCATCGACACCGCGGGAGTGCGACGCAAGGGTCGGGTCGACGAGATCGTCGAGAAGTTTTCGGTCGTCAAGACGCTCAAAGCCATCGAGCGAGCCCACGTGGTGATCCTGGTCATGGATGCCCAGGAGGGGCTGGTGGATCAGGATCTGCACCTGTTGAGCTACGCGGTGGACGCCGGTACCGGCATCGTCATCGCCCTGAACAAATGGGATGGGCTGAGTGCCGACGCCCGCGCCAGTAACCGCCAGACCATCGACCGGCGGCTGCGGTTCGCGCCGTGGATTCCCGTGCACGAGATTTCCGCCCTGCACGGATCCGGCGTAGGCCATCTGCTCGGCGAGGTCGACCGCGTCTATCGGGCGGGCAGGCTGGATGTCGGCACGTCGCATCTGACGCGGCTGCTGGAGCGCGTTGTGGCCGCCCACCCGCCGCCGAGCATTCGCGGCAGGCCGGTGAAGCTGCGATTCGCGCACAAGGCCAGCGGCCATCCTCCGAAGATCGTCATCCACGGCAACCAGACCAGTTCGATACCGGATACCTACGTGCGCTATCTCGAGAACGCGTTCCGCGAGGCGTTGGATCTGGTCGGCGTGCCGGTGCAGATCGAACTGCGCACCGGCGACAATCCTTACGCCGGGCGTAAGAACGAACTCACCCCGCGACAGCAGTATCGCCGCAAACGGATGCTCAAGCATCAGAAGAAGAAATAGCCGTAACATATTGAACTTTAACGTTAGTTGTTCGGAAGTTGCGGCAAGCGATTGTCTTCGTCCACCGCGGTGACCTGCACTTCCAGAGCGCCATCCTGCAGATGGGCGGTGAGCCTGTCGCCAGGGCGAGCCCGGCGGATGGAGGTGACGGCGCTGGCCCCATCGGGCTGCGCCGGGCCGCTGATCACGGCGTAGCCGCGGGCCAGGGTGGCCAGCGGGCTGACGGCCTGAAGCGTTCGGGCGGCGGCGGCCAGGCGGTTGTCGCGGTCGCCGACGGCCCGCAAGCCGGCGGCGGCCAGCGCGCCGGTCAAATCCCGCAATCGATCCCGCTGATGCGCGATGTGCTGGGATGGGCGCACCAGGTAAAGCCCGCGGGCCAGCCCGCCCAGGTGGGACCCGCAGGATTGCAGCCGGCGGGTCAGCGCGCGCCGCAAACGCTCCTCCAGTTCGTCCGCCCGCTGCATTTGCTGCTGCAGACGCTTGCGCGGGTCGACCAGCCGAGCGCGCAGGTGTCGCAGGTGCCGTTGCTGGTTAAGCAGTTCGCCCAGCAGGGCCCGCTGCAGCCGGGCATGGGCCTGGGACAGGTAGGTTTCGATGTCGCGGCGGTCTGGCGTGATCAGTTCAGCGCCCGCCGATGGCGTCGGCGCGCGCACGTCGGCGATCAGGTCGGCGATGGTGATGTCGGTTTCGTGCCCCACGGCAGAGACGATGGGCACCGGGCAGGCGGCTACCGCGCGTGCGACCCGCTCGAGATTGAACGCCCACAGGTCTTCCAGCGAGCCGCCGCCGCGGGTGATGAGCACCACGTCGGGGCGCAGGTCGGCGATACGGGCCAGTGCGGCGAGGATCTCGCCTTCCGCACGCTCCCCCTGCACGGCCACGGGCAGCAGCACGACCTCCAGGGCCGGAAAGCGCCGAGCGATCACCTGCAGCACGTCGCGCAACGCGGCGCCGGTAGGTGATGAAATCACCGCCAGTCGCTGTGGTAGCAGCGGCAGACGACGCTTGCGTTCTGCCGCGAACAATCCTTCGGCCTCGAGTCGCCGCTGCAACGCCTCGAAAGCGGCTCGCAGGGCCCCTTCGCCCGCAGGCTCCATGTGATCGGCGACGATCTGAAAATCCCCGCGGGCTTCGTACAGGCTGACCCGGCCCCGGATCATCACCTGCGCGCCGTCCCGGGGGGAAAACCGCAGCGCCCGATTGCGCCCGGCGAACATGGCGCAGCGAAGCTGGGCGGCGTCGTCCTTCAGGGTGAAGTACCAATGGCCGGAGCTCGGCCGGCGAAGATTGGAAATCTCGCCCTCCACCCACACCAGATGGAAGCGGTCTTCGATGAGCAGCCGGGCTTCGCGAGCCAGGGCGCTGACGCTGAGAACAGGGCGGGTGGCCGATTGGGCGAGCATGGGTTGAGTTTACATGATGAGAACACATCGGTAGAATCTCGCTTTTGCGGAGTCCTCAATGCTGCGTATCGCCCACGACGCGCTGACGTTCGACGACGTACTGCTCCTTCCCGCTTTCTCCCAGGTCCTGCCGTCCGAAGTCCTGCTCGAAACACGCCTGACCCGCGAGATCACGCTCAATATTCCGTTCATGTCCGCGGCCATGGATACGGTGACCGAAGCTCGCCTTGCCATTGCCATAGCGCAGGAGGGGGGTATCGGCATCGTCCACAAGAACATGAGCGTCGACGCCCAGGCTCGCGAGGTCCGGGCGGTGAAGAAGTTCGAGAGCGGTATCATTCGCGACCCGATCACCATTCACCCCGATCGCACCGTGGCGGATCTCATCGAGATCACCATGGAGCACAAGATTTCCGGTGTGCCGGTGGTCGAGGGCCATGCGTTGGTGGGCATCATCACCAGTCGCGACGTGCGTTTCGAGCGGCGTATGGATGCCCGCATTCGCGACGTCATGACCCCCAAGGAGAAGCTGGTCACGGCAAGCGAAGATGCGTCGTTCGAGGAGATCACCGACATTCTCCACCGGCACCGCATCGAGAAGGTGCTGCTGGTCAACGATGAATTCGAGCTCAAGGGCATGGTGACCGTCAAAGACATCAACAAGGCTCGCGCCTTCCCCAACGCCTGCAAAGACAATCACGGTTCGCTGCGGGTTGGTGCCGGCGTCGGCACCGGCGCGGATACCGAAGAGCGCATTGCGGCGCTGATCGAAGCCGGCGTCGATGTGCTGGTGGTGGACACAGCTCACGGCCACTCCTCGCGCGTGCTCGAGCGCATCCGTTGGATCAAGCAACGCTATCCGGACATGAACATCATCGGCGGCAACGTCGCCACCCGGGAAGGGGCGCAAGCGCTGATCGAGGCGGGCGTCGATGCCGTCAAGGTCGGTATCGGGCCGGGCTCCATCTGCACCACCCGCATCGTCACCGGGGTCGGGGTGCCACAGATCACGGCCATCTCCGAAGCCGCGCTGGTCGCCAATGAGGCGAACGTCCCGGTGATCGCCGATGGCGGCATCCGCTACTCCGGCGACATCGCCAAGGCCATCGCCGCCGGCGCCAGCGTGGTGATGGTGGGGGGCTTGCTCGCCGGCACCGATGAAGCGCCGGGTGAGGTGGAGCTGTACCAGGGGCGCACTTACAAAGCCTATCGCGGCATGGGTTCGTTGGGCGCCATGGGCGGCGCCCACGGCTCCACCGACCGCTACTTCCAGGAGCCTGAGCAGGATACCCGCAAGCTGGTGCCCGAAGGCATCGAAGGCCGGGTGCCGTACCGCGGCCCGGTCAGCCCCATCGTGCACCAGCTCATGGGCGGGCTGCGAGCTTCCATGGGTTACACCGGCAGTGCCGATATCGCGGCCATGCGCACCGAGGCGCAATTCGTGCGCGTCAGCGCCGCGAGCATGGTGGAGAGTCACGTTCACGACGTGGCCATCACCAAAGAAGCGCCCAACTACCCGCTGAGCTGATCGTGAGCCAATACAACGATATTCACGATCAGAAGATCCTGATCGTCGACTTCGGCTCGCAATATACGCAGCTCATCGCGCGGCGGGTGCGCGAGGCGGGCGTCTACTGCGAGATTCATCCGTTCGACGCGCCGGAAGCGTTCATCCGCGAGTTCGCGCCGCGCGGTGTGATCCTGTCCGGTGGTCCCGAGAGCGTGACTCTGGAACACACGCCGCGGATTCCGACGGTGGTGCTGCAGCTTGATGTGCCCATACTCGGCATCTGCTACGGCATGCAGGCCCTGGCAGCCCAGCTCGGTGGGCAGGTGGCGGGGTCGAGCCATCGGGAGTTCGGTCACGCGGTGGTCGACGTCGTCGCCGACAGCGAGTTCCTGGCGCCCGTCAATGCCGGCGCGGGCGGCTCGCTGCCGGTGTGGATGAGTCATGGTGACAAGGTGACGGAACTGCCGCCCGGGTTCGCAGTCACCGCCAGCACCCAATCGGCACCCATCGCCGCCATGGAGGATCGCAGCCGTCGCCTGTACGGCGTGCAGTTCCATCCGGAGGTGACCCACACCCAGCAAGGTCAGGACATCATCAGCCACTTCGCCCGGGCGTTGTGCGGTTGTGAGGGCCTGTGGACACCCGCCAACATCGTCGAGGATGCCATCAACAGCGTGCGCGAGCAGGTGGGCGACGAGCGGGTGGTGCTGGGGCTGTCGGGCGGTGTCGACTCCAGCGTGGTGGCAGCGCTGCTGTCGCGCGCCATCGGCAATCAGCTCACCTGCGTGTTCGTCGACAATGGGCTGTTGCGCAACAACGAGCGCGCCGAGGTGGCCGCCGCCTTCGGCCCCTCCAACGCGCTCGACTTGAATCTGGTGGTGGTCGACGCGGAAGCCGAATTCCTCATGTTGCTGGCCGGCCACGACGACCCGGAGACCAAGCGCAAGATCATCGGCAACACCTTCATCGACGTCTTCGATCGCGAAGCCCATCGAATCACCGGCGTGCGCTGGCTGGCGCAGGGCACCATCTACCCGGACGTCATCGAGTCCGCCGCCAGTAAGTTCGGCAAGGCGCACGTGATCAAGTCCCACCACAACGTGGGTGGGCTGCCGGAGCGCATGCACCTCAAGCTGATCGAGCCATTGCGCGAACTGTTCAAGGACGAGGTGCGTCGCATCGGCCTGCACCTTGGCCTGCCTCACGAGCTGGTGTACCGGCATCCGTTCCCGGGCCCGGGGCTCGCGGTGCGGGTGCTCGGCGAGGTCACCAAGGCGCGCTGTGACGTGCTGCGCGAGGCCGACGCCATCTTCCTCGAGGAGCTGCGGCGGGCCGACTACTACGACAAAGTGAGCCAGGCTTTTGCCGTATATCTGCCGGTGAAGTCGGTGGGTGTGGTCGGCGATGCGCGGCGTTACGCCGACGTGATCGCGCTGCGTGCGGTGGAGACCATCGACTTCATGACGGCTCACTGGGCGCATCTGCCGTACGAGCTGCTCGAGCGGGTGTCGAACCGCATCATCAACGAGATCGAGGGTGTTTCCCGGGTGGTCTACGACGTCTCGAGCAAGCCCCCTGCCACCATCGAGTGGGAGTGAACGCTCAGCATCTGCCCTGGATGCGTCGCGCGCTGGAGCTGGCGGAACTGGCGGCGGCAGCTGGCGAGGTGCCGGTGGGCGCGGTGGTGGTGCTCGATGGCAGCATCGTCGGTGAGGGCTACAATCGCCCGATCTCGGCCACGGATCCCACCGCCCATGCGGAGATCCTGGCGCTGCGGGATGCCGCCAGCCGGCTGGGCAATTACCGGCTCACCGGCGCCACCCTGTACGTCACCATGGAGCCCTGCACCATGTGCGCCGGCGCGCTGGTGCATGCGCGCATCGCCACCGTCGTCTACGGCGCCGCGGAGCCGAAGTCCGGGGCTGTGGAGAGCGCCGCCGCGGTGCTCGACAACCCCCGTCTCAACCATCGGGTGCAGGTGGTGAGCGGGGTGCTCGCGGACCAGGCGGCAGGCCTGCTGCGGAGTTTTTTTGCCGGCCGGCGGGTGCCCGCCGGCCGCTTGCCGCCCCCTGAAACCACTGACGAAAGGCTAGCATGACCGAGGTATTGATGCTCCAGGGGCCGCCGGCCCACTCGCGGTTTCGTCTCGACAAGCTGCGCGCCCAACTCGGCCTGGGCGACGGCCCGCTGTATGCGGAATACCTGCACCTGCTGCAGCTGCGCGCGCCGCTCGACGACGACGAGGTGCAGCGCTGCGTCGACCTGCTGGCTTACGGCCCGCAGGCGGGGCTGCCGAGCAAAAGCGGAGAACCGGTGGCTACCGTGGTGCCGCGCCTCGGCACGATCTCGCCGTGGTCGAGCAAGGCCACTGACATTTTCCGCATCTGCGATCTTCACAAGGTGATCAGGGTCGAGCGTGGGGTGCGTTGGTACCTTCACCCGAAGGCGGCCGCGGCTGCGGACCTCGGCCTGCTGTTCGATCGCATGACCGAACGGCTGGTAACAGACGCCGATCTCGAGTCGGTGTTCGCGGGTTCCAGCCCACGGCCGCTGGCCACGGTGCCGCTGCTGGCGCGAGGCCGCGAGGCGCTGGTGCGCGCCAACGGCGAGCTGGGTCTGGCGCTGTCGGACGACGAGATCGACTACCTGGCCCGTGCCTATGCGGATCTGGGCCGGGATCCCAGCGACGTCGAGCTGATGATGTTCGCCCAGGCGAATTCCGAGCACTGCCGTCACAAGATTTTCAACGCCACCTGGGAGGTGGGCGGCGAACTTCAGCCGCTGTCGCTGTTCGAGATGATCAAGAACAGCTTTCGCCACATCAACGGGGCCGGCATTCTCTCTGCCTACGCCGACAACGCTGCGGTAATCGAGGGGCATCGGGTTGCGCGGTTCGAACTCGATCCGCTGACCCACCGGTACGCTTACCAGGATGCCGACAGCCACATCCTGATGAAGGTGGAGACCCACAACCACCCCACCGCGATCGCGCCCTACCCGGGGGCCGCCACCGGCTCCGGCGGCGAGATCCGTGACGAAGGCGCGGTAGGCCGCGGTTCGAAGCCCAAGGCCGGGCTCAGCGGCTTCACCACGTCGCATCTCAACATGCCGGAGTTCCCGCAACCGTGGGAGCTGGCCACGGGCAAGCCCGACCGTATCGTCTCGGCTCTGGACATCATGCTCGAAGGCCCCATCGGCGCCGCCGCCTACAACAACGAATATGGCCGCCCGGCGCTCAGCGGTTACTTCCGTACCTTCGAACAGGTGGATCCGGACCGCCCCGAGCGGGTGCGCGGCTACCACAAGCCGGTGATGATCGCCGGCGGGGTGGGCTCTGTACGGCCGGAACACGTGCACGCCGAGCCGTTCGCGCCCGGGGCGAAGCTCATCGTCCTCGGCGGGCCGGCCATGCTCATCGGGCTCGGTGGCGGTGCCGCCTCCAGCATGGCGTCCGGCGAGAGCGCGTCGGATCTCGACTACGCCTCGGTGCAGCGGGACAACGCGGAGATGGAGCGCCGTTGCCAGGAGGTCATCGATGCCTGCTGCGCCCTGGGCGCCGACAACCCCATCCGCCTGATTCATGACGTCGGCGCGGGCGGCCTGTCGAACGCGCTGCCGGAACTGGTCAAGGACGCGGGGGTTGGCGGGCGCTTCGACCTGCGCAGCATCCCCAGCGCCGACCCGGGCATGTCGCCGCTGGAGCTGTGGTGCAACGAGTCTCAGGAGCGCTACGTGCTGGGCATCGCCCCGGAGCAGCTGCAGCGCTTCGTGGCCATCTGCGAGCGCGAACGCTGTCCGTTCGCCGTGGTGGGGGAGGCGCTGGCCGCTCCCCACCTGGAGGTCACCGATCCGCAGTTCGACAATGCTCCGGTGGATCTGCCGCTGTCGGTGCTGTTCGGAAAGCCGCCGAAGATGCTGCGCAGCTATCAGCCCCGGGTGCTGTCGCGGCCGCCCCTCGAGCTGGGCGGCATCGAAGTTGCCGATGCGCTGACGCGGGTGCTGCAGTTCCCCGCCGTCGCCAGCAAGCAGTTCCTGGTGACCATCGGTGACCGCAGCATCACCGGGTTGGTGGCCAGGGAGCAGATGGTGGGCCCCTGGCAGGTGCCGGTGGCCGACGTGGCGGTGACGCTGGCCGGCTATCGCACTCGTGCCGGCGAGGCTTTCGCCCTGGGTGAACGTCCGCCGCTGGCGCTCATCGACGCTTGCGCATCCGCACGCATGGCAGTCGCCGAAGCCCTGACCAATCTGTGCGCGGCGCCGGTGACGGCGCTCGAGCGGGTGGTGCTGTCGGCGAACTGGATGGCCGCTGCGGGTGACGACGTCGATGAGCAGGCGTTGTTCGAGGCGGTGCAGGCGGTCGGTATGGAGCTGTGTCCAGCGCTTGGCATCGCCATCCCGGTAGGCAAGGACAGCCTCTCCATGCGCACCCGCTGGGGGCGGCAGGAGGTCACCTCGCCGCTCACGCTGATCGCCTCGGCGTTCGCGCCCGTCGACGATGCGGCGCTGACCATGACTCCCCAGCTGCGCCTGGACGCGGGCGACACCCGGCTGCTGCTGATCGACCTCGGCGGTGGCAGGGATCGCCTCGGTGGCAGCGCCCTGGCGCAGTGTTACGGTCAGTTGGGTGACCAGGCCCCCGACGTCGACGATGCAGCCGCGCTGGCGCGCTTCTTCAGAGCCGTGCAGGCGCTCAACCGGGCGGGAAAACTGCTCGCCTATCACGATCGTTCGGATGGCGGCCTGCTGGCTTGCCTGCTGGAGATGGCGTTCGCCGGCCGCTGCGGAGTGGACGTGTCGGTGGGCGCCGGCCAGGAGTTGCTCGGCGCGCTGTTCTCCGAGGAGCTCGGTGCCGTGGTGCAGGTTCGCGCCGGTGACGTCGATCAGGTCAGACAGGCGCTGGACGGCCTGCGGTGCGTGGATGTAGGTGCGCCGCGGTCGGATCAGACGGTGGCGATCAGCCACGGCGACAGGTCGGTGATGGAGGCATCCCGGGCCGAGCTGCAGCAGTTATGGGCGGCCACCAGCCACCGCATGCAGCGGCTGCGTGACGACCCTTCCTGCGCCGACCAGGAGTATGCGCTGATAGCCGCCGACGACCCCGGCATGACATCCCGTCTCACGTTCGATCCCGCCGACGATGTCGCGGCGCCGTTCATCGTCTCGTCACGGCCGCGGATAGCCGTGCTGCGCGAGCAGGGCGTCAACGGCCAGATCGAGATGGCAGCGGCATTCGAGCGGGCGGGTTTTGATCCGGTCGACGTCCACATGAGCGATCTGCTGGGCGGTACAGTGAGTCTGCTGGACTTCCCGGTGCTGGCAGCCTGCGGCGGGTTCTCCTACGGCGACGTGCTCGGCGGCGGCGGCGGCTGGGCGAAAAGCGTGCTCTATCACGAGGCGGTGCGCAGCCAGTTCGCGAGCTTCTTCGAGCAGGATCGGCTCGCGCTCGGCGTCTGCAACGGCTGCCAGATGTTGTCGACCATGAAGTCGCTGATTCCCCAGGCCCAGATCTGGCCGCGCTTCGTGCGCAACCGTTCGGAGCAGTTCGAAGGCCGTACCGCACTGGTGCGGGTGACCGCCTCGACGTCCCCCTGGCTCGCCGGCATGGCCGGCAGCGTGCTGCCCATAGCGGTGGCTCATGGGGAAGGTCGGGCGGAGTTCGCCGATGGGGCGTCCGCCGACGCCTTCTGGCAGCAGGCGGACGAGCAGATGTGCCTGCAGTACGTCGACAACCATCACCGCGTTACCGAAACCTACCCGGCGAACCCCAATGGCGCGCCCCGCGGCCTGGCGGGGCTGAGCGCGGCCGACGGCCGCGTGCTGGTGATCATGCCCCACCCGGAGCGGGTGTTTCGCGCCATCTCCAACGCCTGGCGCGACCCGGCCTGGGGAGAAGACGGCCCCTGGCTGCGCCTGTTCCGCAATGCGCGGGTGGCGGTGGCATAAGCCTCTCTGTGGGAACGACTCCGCTCTGTGGGAGCGATCTCCAGATCGCGATCGTCTTTGCCGAGACCCTGTCGGCGGCCGCCGTCAGACGCTCGAGCAGTGCCCGGCCGATCCCGATCGTGGTCGCGAGATTGCGTCGGGCATCAGACGCACGTTACCGGTAGAGGTCTGCGGGCCGGGTTTCCGGCCGGCGGCCGCGGGGCTTGCTGCGGGTCTCGATACGCATCAGGCGGCCGTTCTCGAAGGTGAGTTGGCGGCGGAATCGGGTGCTGCCCAGATCGTACGTCCACTCGTCCACGCGGACGAAGAAGCCCGGATAGCGGTAGTCGGTCCAGCCGAGTTCGTACACCGGAAGGCCACAGCGCTCCAGCACTTCCAGCGGCGTCATACCACGCTGCACCAGGTCGCTGTCGCAACGCAGGCTGGCCGATGCCGGCATCGCTGCCAGTAGCCAGAGGAGGGAAGCCAGCAGGGCGGTGGTAAGCGCGGCCATGGCGAGGAAACTACACCCGACGCCCTGAACGAATCATGAACGCTCAGCCCGAGCGCGCGCGCCAGGCTGTCAGGCAGGCGGCGTAAACTGCCTGCAGCGGCAGATCGTGCTGCTCGCTGAGCTTGCGGCAATCCTCGTACTCGGGCGCCGCGCGTTGGGAACCGTCGGGCAGGGTGGCGACCTTGACCCGTACCGTACCCCAGTCGGTCTCCACGCTCTGGGTCTCACGCGGCAGGTGGTGGCGATCGAGGGTTGCTTCGCGGATGCCGAGGCTGGTGGTGTGGGCGTAGACGATGTCCCGTAGTGGGGAGGCCTGCTGCGGGTCGGCGAGAATCGACAGGGTATGCGCCGGCCGACCCTTCTTCATCAGAATCGGGGTCAGCCAGACGTCCTGGGCGCCTGCGGCCAGCAGCCGATCCATCACCGCGGGCAGCCACTCCGGGTTCATGTCGTCGATGTTGGTGCTGAGCAGCGTCATCTGCTCGGTCGGCGCGGTCTGCCGGGGCTCGCCCAGCAGCAACCGCATGACGTTGGCTCGCGGAAACTGCTTGCGCCCGGCGCCGTAGCCGTGGCGCCCCATGAGCATGGGCGGCGCATCGCCCCACTCAGTCACCAGCACCCGTAACAGCGCCGCCGCCGTCGGCGTCAGCGTCTCGCCGGCGATGTCCAGCGGCTCGGTGGGCAGGCCTTCCATGAGGCGCAGCACCGCAGGGGCGGGCACCGGCAGCAGGCCGTGCTCGCAGCGCACGGTACCGTGGCTCACGGGCAGGGCGCGACAGCTGACGCTGCGGATGCCGAGAAATTCGAACCCGGCCACCACCCCCACCACGTCGGCAATGGCGTCGAGCGCGCCGACTTCGTGAAAGTGCACGCGATCCACCGGCACGTCGTGCACGCGGGCCTCGGCCTCCGCGAGCACCTGGAACACGCGCACGGCCTGTTGCTTGACGGCATCCCCGAGGCTGCTTGCGGCAATGATCTTCTCGATGTCCGGCAGGTGCCGATGGACGTGGCTGTGAGGCGCCTGGACGTCCACCTGCATGGCGGCGATGCCGAACTTGTCCACCCGGCTGGCTTCGACCCGCAGGCCCTCGAGGCCAAGCTCGGCGATCACCCGCTGGAGTTCTTCCAGCGGCATGCCGGCGTCCAGCAGCGCGCCCAGCAGCATGTCGCCGCTGGCGCCGCAGAACAGATCAAGATGGGCGTGCATGCTCGACCTCTGCTGAGATGGCCGCCAGGCGCAGCATGCGGTTGGCTGCCGCAGCGGCACCGAAACCATTGTCGATGTTCACCACCGTCACGCCCGGCACGCAACTGGTCAGCATGCCGAGCAGCGCGCTGACGCCGCCGAAGCTCGCCCCGTAGCCGATGCTGGTGGGCAGGGCGATCACCGGGCAGGCGATGCGGCTGCCGACCACCGTGGGCAGGGCGCCTTCCATGCCGGCGGCCACCACGCACACCGACATCGTGCGCAGGTCGGCTTCCGCAGCCAGCAACCGCTCGAGCCGAGCCACCCCCAGGTCGAAGAAGCGCGCCACGCGGATGCCCGCCCACTCCAGGGTGCCGGCGCACTCTTCGGCCACCGGGATATCGCTGGTGCCGGCGCAGACCACGGCTACCGTATGGCGCGCGAACCCCGGCGGCGCGGGCAGCGTGCCGACGGTGATCAGCTGCGAGGTGGGGTCGTAACGGCTGCCATCCACCGTGGCGGCAACCGCCTGGGCGTGCTCCGGCGTTGCCCGAGTGGCCAGCGCGCAGCCGGCCCGGGCGACGAACTCGGCCATGATGGCGGCCACCTGGCTTGCGGTCTTGCCCGCGGCGAACACCACCTCGGGGAAGCCCTGGCGCGCCAGGCGCTCGTGATCGAGGTTGGCGAAGGCGGTGGTCATGTGGCCAGCACGGCGTTCATGCTGCCGCTCTTGAAGCCGGTCAGATCGAGGCTGACGTAGAGGAAGCCCAGGCCCTTGAGATGGGCGACGAACGCCTCGCGCAGCGGCAGGAAGCGCTCGAACTGCGACAACGGCAGTTCCAGTCGCGCCAGCCGGTCGGCGTGCACGCGCACCCGCAGGTCGGTGAAGCGGCGCTCGCGCAGCCAGCGCTCGGCGGCGTCCACCCGGGCCAGGCCTTCGTCGGTGATGGCCACCCCATAGGCGAAGCGCGACGACAGGCAGGCCATGGCCGGTTTGTTCCAGATGCTCAGACCCAGGGATTCGGCGGCGGCGCGGATGTCGGCCTTGCGGAAGCCCGTCTCCTTCAGGGGGCTCAAAATCTGGTGCTCGTCACCCGCGTCCTGGCCCGGTCGATAGTCACCGACGTCGTCCAGGTTGTAGCCATCGAGGACATCGGGAATCGCCTCCCGCCGGGCCACCTCTGCCAGGGCGTCCCACAGGGTGTCCTTGCAGAAGTAGCAGCGGTTGGTGGGATTGGCGGCGTAGTTGGGGTTGTCCAACTCACCGGTGGTGACGGTGCGATGATTGCCGCCGACTTCGGCCCGCAGGCCGTCCAGGGACTCCTGCTCCCAGGAGGCCAGCGACGGCGACACCGCGGTGACACCGAGGGCGTTGTCACCGAGTTCGTCGGTGGCGACCTTCCACACGAAGGTGCTGTCGATGCCGCCGGACACAGCCACCAGCACTCGGGGATGCTCGGCGAACCAGTCGCGCAGGTGCTGCAGCTTGTCTTCCCAGCGGGCGGTGGAGCCCGACTCGGTGGCGATGAGTCTTGTGTCGTTGGCCATGAATCAGCTCAGCAGTCGATGCGCCGGGGCGCACAGTTCGGCAATGGGCAGACCGTGACTGCAGGCGCTCTGACAGGGCGCGCCGCTGCAGCCAAGGCAAGCGGCCGCGTTTACCTCGAGCGCCGCGTATTCGTCTCTGGCGAAGCTCAGATCCTGGTAGTCGGTGGCATACATGCGGGTGCGCAGCACCTCGGCAATGGGCACCTGGTACGGGCAGGCGCCTTCGCAGTCGTTGCACGCGTGGCGGCAGTAGCTGGTGCCATTGAGGTGGGCGTAATGGCGCAGCAGGTCGACGTCGCGACCGCTCACCGCGCGCGCGCCGGAAGCCCCCAGGTACTCATCGATGAGCGCCTGATCGGTCATCGAGATCACCAGCGCATCGACGTTCGGGTTCGCCAGCACCCAGCGGAACGCCGCCTGAGCGTAGGTAGCACCCCCGTCTTCGTAGGGCCGCAGGTCGTTGAGGCGGGCACCCATCAGGGTCTTCATGGCCACCACGCCGACGTCCTGTCGGCGTGCTTTCTCCAGGATCCGCGGCAGGTCGGGCTGGCGCGCCACGAAGCCGAACCCGCGGGTGAATTGCTGGTAGAAGGCGGGATCCTGGCCGAAGTTGTAGGCCACCAGAATGACGTCGGCGAGGTCGTGATCGATGGCATGATCGAGGCACTCGATCAGGCGGCCGGCGTGGCCCGACAGGCCGGTGGCGCGGATCTTCCCCTGGTCCCGGGCGCGCTCGACGAACTCGCCCCAGGCCGGGTTGGTCAGGCGGTCGAGGTCGTTGACGGCGTGGTTGAAGTAAACGTCGACGTAATCGGTGTTCAGCCGGCGCAGGCTTTCGTCGAGCGTGGCTGAAAGCTGCGCGACGGTGGAGGTTGCCTGACACTTGGTCTTCGACACCAGATAAACCTGATCACGCTTGCCGCGCAGCGCCTTACCCAGCACCCGCTCCGACGCGCCGCCGGTGTAGCTGTCGGCGCTGTCGAAGAAGTTGATGCCGCGATCCAGCGCGTGGTGGACCAGATGCTCCTCTCCGGTACGCAGTCTGCTCGCGCCGAAGGAGATGTCGGAAACTTCGAACCCGGTTCGGCCGAGTCGCCGGTAGCCGCGTACCTGCTGATCCGGCCTGGACGCGTGATTCTGGGCCAGGGCTTTGCCGGCTGGCAGCAGCGCGCCCAGCGCGCCGGCCTGGAGAAATTTCCGTCGGTCCATGCGTCCTCCCGTCGATTGCGGTCGTGCAGGCTCGGGGGAGAATACCGCGGGATAGGCGGCCGCCGCCACGCTGCTGATGGCCGATTGTCCGACACTGGCCGGACGCCCGGTCGCCATCGATCATCGCTCCGGTGTCCCGGATGGGGGTATGCTGACTGCAGACTGCGAGCGGAGTTAGAACAACATGGCCAGTGAAGAGAAAGGGCTTACCAACCACACGATCACCATCTGCCTGGAGGGCGGCGCCGTGCTCGGCCCGTTTCGAGCCACCTGGAGCAAGGAGAACGTGAGCGACGTACGCGAACTGGTCCGGGAGTACGACGGCTTCATGAAAGGCGAAAGCCAGAAGCGCTTCAAGTTCCACCTGCACGACCAGCAGGAGCGCTTGTCCCACACCGTGGTGTTGGACTTCAAACGTGTCACTGCGATTTACGACAAGGTGGATCTCTACGACTGAGCGGTGCTGGGTCTGCCGCAAGCCGTCCCAGTGCCGTAACATGCCTGGCTCATGAGCAGCCCTGACGAGCATTTCACCACCTGCATCAGCCGGTCGCGGGCCCGTGGCCCCGTGGCGGAGCTCGGTCTGGTGCTGATGGCGGTGGCCATCGATCACGAGATCGACTTCGACGGCTATGAGTGGTGCCTGCGCGTCCGCGAGGCCGACGTGCGCGCGGCCAGGGACGAACTGGCGAGCTATCGGTTCGAAAATCAGCCCGAGCCCAGCGCGCCGCCGCACGTGCACACCTTCGACAGCGGCTGGCTCGGTGTGTTCGGCTTCCTGCTGGTGATCTGGGCGCTGCCGACGTTGGAAGGCCTGGGCGCTTTCGGTCTCGACTGGCGGGAAGCGGGCGTCATGCACGCCGAGCGGGTTACCGACGGCGAGTGGTGGCGCACCATCACGGCCCTGACGCTGCACGGGGACATCGCGCACCTGGTGGGCAACTCGCTGTTCGGTGCCGTGTTCGGGCTGTTCGTCGGGCGCTACGTCGGTTCCGGCGCCGGCTGGCTGATGGTGTTGCTCGCAGCGGGGCTCGGCAACGGGCTCAACGCCCTCATCCAAGCCGATGGGTTCCGTTCGGTGGGGGCCTCCACGGCCACCTTCGCTGCCCTGGCGCTGGGCGCGACCTTCGTCTGGCGCCGCGGCTACATGCGTGGTTGGGGCTGGCGCCGCCGCTTTGCGCCGCTGTTCGGCGGCATCGCGTTGCTGGCCTTCACCGGCTTCGGCGGCGAGAACACCGACATCATGGCGCACCTGACCGGGTTTGGTTTTGGCACCTTGATGGGCGTGCTGGCTGCTTCGGTGGACCTGCGCCGGCTCGGCGTCAGTGGCCAGGTATTGTGTGGTGCAGCGGCGTTCGGGCTGGTGTGGTGGGCATGGTCGTTGGCCGGCGCTGCCGCCCGCGCGGTCGGCGTTTAACGCCAGCCCCGGCGCCTGGCGGGATCGACGATCAGACTGCGGGTGCGAATCTCGAACCGGTCCCGGGCGCGATCGGCGAAGTAGTGCTCGAGGGTTTCCCGCACCACTGGGAATGCCAGCTCGTCCCAGGGTATTTCCTGCTCGGTGAACAGCCCCACCGCTTCGGTTTCTTCGCCTGCGGCGCATTCCGCTGATTGCATGCGGCCCCGATAGAAAAGATATATCTGCGATATGTGAGGCAGGCTGAACATGGTGTAGAGCTCGTCGAGCGCGACCTGAGCGCAGGCTTCCTCCCAGGTTTCCCGCAGCGCGCCGGCTTCGGTGGTTTCACCGTTTTCGAGGAATCCGGCGGGCAGAGTCCAGAAGCCCTGGCGGGGCGCGATGGCGCGCTTGCAAAGCAGCACCCGATCTTCCCAGACGGCGAGGCAGCCGGTGACCACCCGAGGGTTCTGGTAGTGCACGGTGTTGCAGTGCTCGCACATGAAGCGTTCACGGGAGTCACCTGGGGGTATCTGGTAGACGACGGGCCGGCCGCAGGCGCTGCAGTAATTCATGGCTGCGTTCGCTCAGGATCTGCCGCGAGTATAACCGCTTGCCCCGGGCTTTTCCGGCTCAGGCGCTGGCCCTGGGAAACAGCGGCACGACCTCGGCCGACGCCTCTTGCGGCGCCGCCCGCGCAGCCTGGCTGGGCTCCCCGTGAACCGACTCGATCATGCATCGCCGCAGCTCGGCAAGCGATCGGCACATCATCTCCGAAATCCGAATGGTGGCGGCCAACGGAGTCGTCGCACGACGACGCTCCACGTCCACGAGGAACTGTAAACCCTGCAGCCTTCGCCGAGTGGCTTCATTACTGGCAGCGGTGATCACGGCGTCCGTGAGCGAACGTCGCAACGTCTCGAGTCCCTGCGGGTCGTTGCGGGCCATGTCCACCAGCACATCGAACGCTGGTAGTCGGGGCATGGAAGACCCTTAATTTGTTATGTTGCTAATGTCGTCCCCGTGGCTACTATGCCCGGGGCCTGCTTACGGTCGCCATCGCGCTGCTGTAAGCGATTTGTTCGGCTGCCATGATACGGCGAGTTTACTGGAGGCGAAACGTGCTGCTGCAATTGGATGATCGACGGGTGCGGGCGGAGGGCGACTATTGGGTCGCGGACAGCGCGGTGGTGCTGGGTTCGGTGCTGCTCAAGAACAACGCCAGCGTCTGGTTCAACGCCGTGGTTCGCGGTGACAACGAACTCATCACCATAGGCGAAAATTCCAACGTCCAGGACGGCTCGGTGCTGCACACCGACCCCGGCTGTCCCATTCTCATCGGCAGCAACGTGACCATCGGCCACAAGGTCATGCTGCACGGCTGCGAAATTGGTGACAACAGCCTGATCGGTATCAACGCGGTGGTGCTCAACCGGGTCAAGATCGGCAAGAACTGCCTCATCGGCGCCAACGCGCTCATCACCGAAGGCAAGGAAATTCCCGATAACTCCATGGTTCTGGGGGCACCGGGCAAGGTGGTCCGAGAGTTGACTGCAGCGGAGATCCAGGGGTTGCAGATGGGGGCGGCCCATTACGTCGACAATGCGCGGCGATTTCGGGCCGGCCTCGTGGTTCAGGATGCCGCGGATGCCGCGGATGCCGCTACATGACGGGCATCGGCACGCCGCTCGCGGCCAACGCCACCCGGGCGTTGCTGCTCGGCAGCGGTGAGCTCGGCAAGGAAGTGGCCATCGAGGCGCAGCGCCTCGGCGTCGAAGTCATTGCGGTGGATCGTTACCCGGCAGCTCCGGCGATGCACGTGGCGCATCGGAGCCACGTGATCGACATGCTGGATGGGGTCGCGCTCCGCAAGCTGATCGAGCTGGAGCAACCCCAACTGATCATTCCCGAAATCGAAGCCATCGCCACGGCGACCCTGGTGGAGTTGGCTGCCGAGGGCTACAACGTCATTCCCACCGCCTCGGCCGCGCGCCTCACCATGGATCGTGAGGGTATCCGGCGTCTTGCAGCGGAGGAATTGGGGGTGCGCACGTCGCCTTACCAGTTTGCCGCCAGCGAGCAGGAATACCGCCAGGCCGTTGCTGCCATTGGCTTTCCTTGCGTTGTCAAACCTGTCATGAGCTCGTCGGGTAAAGGCCAGTCGACGGTTCGCGATCAGGCGCAGGCGGCCAGGGCCTGGGCCTACGCGCAACAGGGAGCCAGGGGCGGGGCGGGCAAAGTCATCGTCGAAGGCTGGGTGCCGTTCGATTACGAGATCACCTTGCTCACCGTGCGCCATGCCGGTGGCACGGCCTTCTGCGAGCCCGTGGGGCACCGGCAGGAGCATGGCGACTATCGGGAGTCATGGCAGCCTCAAGCCATGGCGGAACAGGCACTGGACGAGTGCCGGCGGGTCGCCGAGCTGGTGACCGCCGCGCTGGGCGGTTACGGGCTGTTCGGCGTCGAGTTCTTCATTCGGGGTGATGACGTCTACTTCAGCGAGGTGAGCCCACGGCCTCACGACACCGGGCTCGTCACTTTGATCAGTCAGGATCTGTCGGAGTTCGCGCTGCACGCGCGCGCCATTCTCGGCCTTCCCATCCCCAACATCCGCAGTCGTGGCCCGGCGGCGTCGGCGGTGATTCTGGTGGAGGGCGATTCCGCCGCGGTTCGCTTCGAAGGCGTGGATCAGGCGCTCGCGCAAGCCGATACCCAGCTGCGCCTGTTCGGCAAGCCCGAGGTGCGCGGCCAGCGACGCATGGGAGTGGCCCTGGCCCTGGGTGACGACGTGGAAAGCGCTCGGGCCCGAGCCCGCAATGCTGCGGCCGCGGTGCGGGTGGTGTTCGACTGAGCCGGGGGTTGGCAAAGCGGTTGATGGTGGCTATAGTCCGGCGTCTAACCTCGTTTTTCCGGGTTCGCGTGTCGCCATCTTCTGCACAGTTTGTCGATCTCCTGCTACGCTCGCTGCGACTGCCGGCGTAGCCGGCATATATCTGTTTCAAAAGGGCCCTGCGCCCACCCTGATTTTCCCGGAGTTTTCTCCGAACTCTCACACCACGCGGGTCAATCCGCCCGCGGTGTCGTCGACGCGAGGATCGTCATGAGCGAGCAGATAGAAACCCAGCAGCCCGTTAACCGCGCGCACGGTCGCGGGGCGAACAAGATGCCTTTCCAGAAGTACCGGCGTTTCGAGCCGATCGAACTGGCCGACCGGCAATGGCCAGGTCGGCTGATCGAGCGCGCCCCGCGCTGGTGCAGCGTGGATCTCAGGGACGGCAATCAGGCCCTGATCGACCCGATGAGCGTGGAAGAGAAGCTGAAGCTTTGGGAACTGCTGCTCGACGTCGGCTTCAGCGAGATCGAAGTGGGGTTCCCGGCGGCCTCGCAGCCTGATTTCGACTTCATCCGGCGCATCATCGACGAAGATCGCATTCCCGACGGTGTTGCCGTCCAGGTGCTCTGTCAGGCTCGCCCGGAACTCATTGCCCGCACGGTCGAGGCGTTGCGCGGCGCGCCGAAGGTGATCTTCCACCTTTACAACTCCACCTCGGAACTGCAGCGCCGGGTGGTCTTCAATCTCGATCGCGCCGGCATCATCGACCTGGCGGTACGTGGCACCCGGCTGGTGAAAGAAGGGTTGCGAGACTTCGGCTCCGACGTCACCTTCGAGTACTCGCCAGAGAGCTTCACCGGCACCGAACTCGATTTCGCCGTGGAGATCTGCGCCGCGGTGGCCGATGAGTGGGGCGCTACTGCTGACAAGCCGATGATCGTCAACTTGCCATCCACCGTGGAGATGTCCACCCCCAACATTTACGCTGATCAGATCGAGTGGTTCTGCCGCAATCTGCCGCAGCGCGAACGGGTGGTCGTCAGTCTGCACACGCACAACGACCGGGGTACCGGCGTTGCCGCCACCGAACTGGCGCTGATGGCCGGCGCCGAGCGCGTGGAAGGCACTCTGTTCGGCAACGGCGAGCGCACTGGCAACTGTGACCTCATCACCATGGCGATGAACCTGTTCAGCCAGGGCGTAGACCCGGAACTCGACCTGCGCGACATGCCCCGCATCCGCCGCACCGCCGAGGAGGTGACCAAGCTGCCGGTGCACCCGCGCCATCCCTATGCCGGTGAGCTGGTGTTCACGGCGTTCTCCGGCTCGCACCAGGACGCCATCAAGAAAGGCATGGCGAAAGTGGATCGTGATCATTGGGAGGTGCCGTACCTGCCTATCGATCCGGCTGACGTCGGCTCTTCCTACAAGGAGTCGGTGCGGGTCAACAGCCAGTCCGGAAAGGGTGGGGTGGGTTTCATCCTCGAAGAGGTCTACGGGGTAACGCTTCCGCGCGACATGCTGGTGGAGTTCAGCCGGGTGGTCCAGCGCCTGACTGAAACCCTCAACCGCGAGGTCAAGAACGCCGAGATTCTCGAGGCGCTGCTGAAGGAGTATGTGGTCGAGGACGGCCCTTACAAGCTGCTCAACTTCGATCTGCTCACCGCCCGGGAGGCCGATCAGCGCTGCGTGGCGCGGGTGGAAGTCGCCGAGCAGCCGCTGACCATCGATGGCGAGGGGTCAGGCCCCATCGAGGCCTTCGTCAACGGGCTGGTGGAGACGCTCAACGAGCCGCTCAACATCATCGACTACCATGAGCACGCCCTCGGCGCCGGCAAGGACGCCCAGGCAATCTGCATCGTCGCCATCGACGAGCCGGATAGCGGGCGGTGTTATGGAATCGGCTTGTCGCGCAACACCATCACGGCGTCTTTCAATGCGATCATGTCGGGGTTGAACCGGCGGTGGAAGGGGTGAGGCGAAGCGTTGGGCGGGGCGCCGGGCCGGAGCAGCGCTGCGCGACTTTCGCGCCGCCCCTCCGGGGTCCCTTCGCTCCGTAAACTTGCCGCCGCCCAGCGTGACCTTCGGTCCCACTGAGCGGCGTCAATTTACTGCGCTCAGCGGC
>JBLRXD010000016.1:0-26939 GCA_047920935.1 Pseudomonadales bacterium
GCCAGCGCTTCGGCGGCGGCCGAAGCGTTGGCGTCCGTCATCGGCGGGATGGCCGTGGCGGAATCCTCAGAGCCCTCCTGCGGCGCAACTGCGGTCAACAGCACCGGTTCTACGTCGGTGGTGGACCCGGCTTCCGCGGGATGCGGCGCCTGCCGAAGTTCCGCGCGCGGCCCGGCAACGAAGGCTTCAGGCTCCAGCGACGACGGCGCTGGCTCAGCGCCGAGCTCATCCAGGCTGCGCTGCACCAGATCGAGCACTTCCTCGGCGCCACCCGGCTTGTCGCTGGCCAGGCGCTCCAGGTAGTAGTCGATGCCGCTGATGGCGTCCGCCAGCTGATCCAGCTCCTGCCAGCTGGGCACGTGCCCTGCCATGAGTTCCTGGCCGACGTAGTCGCGGCAGCGCTGCAGCAGCAAGGATGCCAGCGCCAGCGGGATCATCGACAGCGCGCCAATGACACCAGCGAGCTCGGCGGGAATCTGCTCCAGATGGCGGACGTCCCATTGGGACGATACGTAGTCGACCACGCCCTGCTTGACCCGGTCGAGCCCGGCCCGCGCCTGCTCGGCCACGGCGCGCTGGGCGTCATCGGTGATCCGCTCCAGCTCGCCGCGGCCGCCGTGGGTGAGGCTCGCCAGGTTGTCGTCGACCTGCACCAAGGCAGCGGCCACGCTGAGGATCACCGCGCCGTCAGCGTGATCGGCCTCGATCAGCGTCGAGAGTACGTCCACCTGATCGTGGACGATACTCTTCGAGCTCTCGAAGCCAAGCAGCGACAGCGTGCTGGCCACCTGCTTCAACGGCGCAAGCAGATCTCCCAGCAGCCTGACCTCGCCGCGCTCGGCACGCACGAACAGATCCAGCCGGTCTTTGACGGAGCTGAGTTCTTCCCGCAGGGCGGCAGCCGCACTGACCAACGCCTGACGCCCAGGCATCGACAGCCCGTCCATCTGCTCGCAGGCCGCAACGGCCGCAGCCAGCTCGGCCAACAGGGGGCTGGTGCGACCGCGACCGACCGCACCGTCGATGAGTTGCCGCATCAGATTCATGGATACCGGGCGCTCCAGCGCCGCCGTTCCGGTCAGAGCAACTTCCCGGATCTCCGCGTCCACCCGGCGCAGCAGCTTCACGGCCGCTCCGTCGATAGGGCCGTAATCGCGTTCAGAGTCCAGGGTCAGGCTTTCCACGAACTCGCCGAACGCCTGCCACTGCAGCTCCAGCGCGGTGCCGCCGCAGACCCTGCGCATGCCTTCGGCAATCTTGCGCAGATTGCCCGCCGCGCTGGCGAGATCACCGCCCTTGAGCAGCGCAAGCAGCACCTGCTGATAAACGGCGCGAATCCGCCTGGTCTTGTCGCTACCGTCAATGCCCTCGAAGCGGGCGATTGCGGTCTGGCTGGCGGTGTTGCGTAAGCGCCCGGCCAGGGAGCCGTCTTCCAGGGGCGCCTCGCCAAGATGCTGCCGCAGCTCGTTGACGAGCGCGAACACGGTCGCCGCCGAATCGCCGGCGCCCGATTGCAGCAGGTCGAGATGACCGGGAAGCTCGAGAATGCCCTGCATGAGGCTTTGACTCGCACCGGGCACATCGGCGGTGGTTTGCTGCTGCAATGCGCTGGCCACCCGTTCCAGATGGTCGGTCAGCTGCCGGAGACCCTGCAGCTCGAGCATCACCATGCTGCCGTGCACCTGATGCAGCGCGTCGATGCAACGCCTCAAGCCCGCCTGCTGAGCGTCGACGTTGGCGCTGGCGGAGTCCGCACCGCCGTTTTCCCAGGCCTCGGCGAAAGCTTCGAGCCCCTTGCGAGCCGCATCGAGGGTCTCGAGCAGTTCGCTCTTGATCCAGGCGAGGGCGTAATGTTCTCGGCTTGTGGCCATAGCGATGCCTTGTCAGCTGAGCCTTGGCGCGGCGTTAATTGTGATCGGGGAGCTTGAAACCTTCGACTGACTCGCGCATCTCGTTGGCCATTTTCGCGAGCTTGCCGATGGATGACGCCGTCTGCTCCGTAGCGCTTACCGTCTGCGCGGTGATGCCCTGTATCACGTTCATGGTGTTGGATGCGTGGCCGGCGGAGGCCGCCTGCTGGCGGGCCGCATTGGAGATGTTCTGGATCAGCTCGGCCAGCGAGGTGGAAACGTTTTCGATTTCCTCCAGCGCCACCCCGGCGTCCTGGGCGCGTTTGGCGCCGCTGACCACCTCCGTCGTGGTCTGTTCCATGGAGATCACGGCCTCGTTGGTATCGGTCTGAATGGTCTTCACCAGCGCCGCGATCTGCTTGGTGGCCGCGGACGAGCGCTCTGCAAGCCGCTGCACTTCATCGGCCACCACCGCGAAGCCACGGCCCGCGTCCCCGGCCATGGATGCCTGAATGGCGGCATTGAGCGACAGGATGTTGGTCTGGTCGGCGATGTCGTTGATCAACGAGACGATGTCACCGATCTCCTGGCTCGACTCGCCAAGGCGTTTGATGCGCTTGGATGTCTCCTGGATCTGTCCGCGAATGGTGTCCATGCCGGTGATGGTGTGCTGCACGACGTCCGCACCTTTGTTGGCAATGGCGACAGCACGTTCCGCCACCGCAGCGGATTCCGCTGCATTGGATGAAACCTGGTCAATGGATACCGCCATCTCGTTGATGGCCTGAGATGCGGCGCCGATCTCCCGCGCCTGCCCCTCGGCGGCGCTGGCCAGATTGCTCGCCGTGGCTTGGGTGGCCGTCGCCGCTTTGGCAACCTGCACCGACAGATGGTTGATGTTGGATACCAGCCCACGCATCTGATCGATGGCGAAGTTGATGGAGTCGGCGATCGCGCCAGTGAAATTCTCCGTCACCGAGGCGTGGATCGACAGATCTCCCTCGGCGAGATCGGCGATCTCGTCCAGCAACTGCAGGATGGCAGCCTGGTTGCGCTCGTTCTGCGATGCCTGCTCGGCCAGCTGCTGACGGGTGTCGCGGATCATGGCGATGGCGATGATCGCGAGCAGCACGATGCTGCCGACAGCGAACATCAGCGCGGTGTTATTGGTGACGGCAACCGCATCGGTGAGCATCGACCAGGCCATCCCCGCCATGGTTGCCGCCAGCAGCAGCAGCATGACGATCAGCAGAGGTGACATTTTTCCTGATTTCATATCCCTGTAATCCGTCTATCCCTGAGTTTGTCTAGTTGACCCCGTGTGCGACATCGCGGAACTTCTCGTCCCTGAGAATCGATGGAAGCTCGAGGTCGTAATAGATGCGCCCGCCGTGGCGAAACGCGCCTCGCAGATAAGGCGCGAGCGACTCCGGGGCATCGGCGGGGACTTCCCCGAAAGTCTCCTCGAGGAAGTGCTGAATCCCCAGCGACTGCTCCACCAGCAGCCCGGCCACCAGTTCGCGATCTTCGACCACCAGAACCCGCCACTGACTGTTGGGCTGGGTCGGCCGCAGGCCGAGGAAGTCGTGCAGGTCGATCACGGGAATGAGCCTGCCGCGCACGTTGGCGACGCCCACGACCCATGACTTGACGCCAGGCAGCGGCGCCACCTTAGGCAGTTTGAGTACTTCACCGACCTCGCCCATGGCCGCAACCAGCCTCAGACCGCCTACCTGAAAGCCCGTCCCCTGCCAGGCCGGGCGGGCGTCCGCCTGCAACGGCAACGGCAGCGCGTGACGGAACACCGCCGATTCGATGTCGCGCAGCTGGCTCAGGGCATCGATCTCCGCCATGGGCTCAGCTGCCGAGCACATCGTTGACGGCAGCGATCAGGGTGCGATCGTCCACGGGTTTGGTGAGGTAACCGCAGGCGCCCTGACGCGCCCCCCAGATGCGATCCGCATCCTGGTCTTTCGAGGAAACGATGATTACCGGAATGTGCCGTGTGGCGCTGCCACGGGTCAGCTGGCGGGTCGCCTGGAAACCGTTGACCCCGGGCATGACCACATCCATGAGGATCACGTCCGGCTGCTCCGCGCTGGCCACGTCGATCCCGTCGGCGCCGCTGGTGGCGGTCAGCACCTGGTGACCGCACCCAGCGAGCACGTTGACGAATCGATGGGTCTCCGCTGGAGAGTCGTCGACCACGAGTATCCGAGCCATTTTGTCTGCGAGCCTCAGTGTACGAGCGTGCGGATTGTGCCTAGCAACTCTTCCTTGCTAAAGGGCTTGGTGATGTAACGATCGGAGCCAACGATACGGCCCTTGGCTTTATCGAACAAACCATCTTTGCTCGATAGCATCACCACCGGTGTCATCTTGAATTCGCTGTTGCTCTTGATCAGCGCGCAGGTCTGATAGCCATCCAGGCGCGGCATCATGATGTCGACGAAGATGATTTTCGGCCGCGAGTCGGCAATCTTCGCCAGCGCATCGAAGCCATCGGTGGCGGTGATGACCTCGAACCCCTCCTTGGTGAGCAGATTCTCCGCGCTGCGGCGGATCGTCTTGCTGTCGTCGATCACCAGGACCTTTATGCCTCGAAGATCCTCTTCCATGTCGGCTCCATGCCCCTCTAGACGAGGGTTGTTGTTGATTACACGCGGCTCCGCGAAAGGTAGCAGCCAGCGCCTGGGCGCCGCGCTCGGGTTGTATCACGGCATCGCCGGGGCGTTCCATAAGCCTTGGATCAGAAAGGGAATTGGGTCTCATTGTTGCTGGAACCCACGCATGACGTTAGTTTAGCGCGCAACCAGATATCACGGCGGAACGCCCCAATGACCATTGCCAGCAGCGACCAAGCCATCACCACGGGCGCAACGTCGCGCACCCGCATCGCGTTCGTCATGGATCCCCTTCCGAGCCTGTCTCTCAAGAAAGATAGCACTCTCGCCATGATTCGCTCGGCGCAGCGTCGCGGTTGGGAGATTTATTTCATCGGCCAGGGGGATCTGCTGCTACGCGAGGGCGAGCCACACGCGTTTCTCCACCGTCTGCAGCTGCTCGGCGAATTCGCCGAGACGCTGAACCCGGCCGACGTGCCGCAAACCGGCGAGCAAGGTGCCTGGTATGAGCTCGGCGAGGGTGTGGAGACGCCGCTGGCCGAGCTCGACGTGATCATGATGCGCAAGGATCCGCCGTTCGACATGGAGTACATCTACACCACCTACTTCCTCGAGCGCGCCGAGGCGCGCGGGGTTCTGGTAGTGAACCGCCCGGCCAGCCTGCGAGACTGCAACGAGAAAATGTTCGCCACCGAGTTCCCGCAATGCTGCCCGCCGCTGGTGGTGAGCCGCCGTGCCGACGTGCTGCGCAGCTTCCAGAAGGCCCAGAGCAACGTGGTATTCAAGCGCCTCGACGGCATGGGCGGCGCATCGGTGTTCCGCATCATGGAAAACGATCCCAACATCGGCGTGGTGCTGGAGACCCTGACGCGCAGCGGCGCCGAGCAGATCATGGGGCAGCGCTATCTGCCCGAGATCGCCAACGGTGACAAGCGCATCTTGCTGATCGACGGCGAGCCGGTGCCCTACGCACTGGCGCGGGTTCCGATGGTGGGTGAGACCCGCGGCAACCTGGCTGCCGGCGGCAGCGGCGAGGGCCGCGAGCTGACCGAGCGCGACCGCTGGATCGCCGCCGAGGTGGGGCCGGAGCTGAAGCGGCGCGGGCTGGTTTTCGTCGGCATCGACGTCATCGGCGACTACCTTACCGAGATCAACGTTACCTGTCCCACCTGCATACGGGAACTGGACGCACAGTTCTCGCTGGACATCGGCGGTATGCTGATGGACACGGTCGCCGCCAAGCTGACCGCGAAATCTTGAACCGCTGGCCGTAACCCGCATCAAAGAGCCATGCCCGCAATCACCATCAACCCGCGAGACCGGCTCGCCTTCACGCTGTTTCTGGCGGCATCGCTGCATGCGGCGGTCATCCTCGGGGTGAGCTTCAGCGGCAGCGAGCGGGCCGCGCCCGTGCCCACCATCGAGGTGACCCTGGCGCAGCGATCCGATCTCCAGGCACCCGAGGAGGCCGATTTCATCGCCCAGGCGAATCAGCTCGGTAGCGGCACCGAGCAAGTGGCCGAGGAAACCAAAGCGACCAGCGAGACCGACTTCCTCAGCGATGAGCCCCAGCCCATCGCCATGGAGCAGGTGCAGCAAGTGGCGGCGGAGGTCCGTGCGCAACGGGAGCTGCTGTCCACCACCATCGCCAGCGACGAGCGCCTCGCGGTCGAGGAGATCGTGCCGGAAGAGCAGGTGGAGCCGCTGCCGAACCTCTCCAGCCTGTCCTACGATGACCTTGCCCGGGAGATCGCCAGCCTGGAGGCTCGCATCGCCGAGGAGCAGCAGGCCGATGCCAACCGGCCGCGCGTCAAGCGGCTTACCAGCGTATCGGCGAAATCGGCCGACGAAGCGGCATACCTGAACGCCTGGCGGCAGAAGGTGGAACGCATCGGTAACGCCAACTACCCTGCCGGCGGCATGTCCGGCAGCCTGCGCATGCTGGTGGTGCTGCGTTTCGACGGCGCCCTCGAAGAGGTGCGGCTGCTGGAGTCGTCCGGCCATCCGCTGCTGGACGAGGCGGCGCTGCGCATCGTCCGCCTGGCCGCTCCCTACCAGGCGTTCAACGTGGAGATGCGCAAGAAGTACGATCGCCTGGAAATCATCCGCACCTGGCAGTTCTCTCGATCCGGAGCGCGTCTTGACAGTTGAACACAGCCTGAAGAATCAGTTCCTCATCGCCATGCCGGGGCTCGCCGGCAGCTACTTCGGCGACACCCTCACCTACCTGAGCGAGCACGACGAGGATGGCGCCATGGGGCTGGTGATAAACCGCCCCAGCGAGCTGTCTCTGATTGAGCTGCTGGCGCAGCTCGATCTGCCGACCGCAGGCATCTCCGCCGAGGTCATGGTGATGGACGGCGGCCCGGTGTCACCGGAGCGCGGCTTCATTCTGCACACCGATGACCGACGCTTCGAAGCGTCACTGGAGTTGGGCAACGGGCTCATGCTCAGCGCCTCCCGGGAAGCGCTGGAGGCGATCGGCGCCGGCAACGGGCCCAGCAGCTACCTGGTGGCCCTGGGATACGCTGGCTGGGGCGCCGGGCAACTCGAGGAAGAGCTCAAGGACAACGCCTGGTTGAGCTGTCCGGCCAACCTGGACGTGGTGTTTCGCGAGCCGTTCTCCAACCGCGTGCACCAGGCAGCGGCGATTCTGGGCATCGACTTTCGCTTCATGTCGGGCCATGCGGGCCACGCCTGACCGTGATGAATCCATCACCGAAGGCTACGTGCTCGCCTTCGACTTCGGCCTGCGCCACATCGGCGTCGCTGCGGGGCAGACGGTGACGGGTACTGCAAGCCCGCTGGTGACGCTGCGCGCAAATCACGGCAAACCCGACTGGCAGGCGGTGAGTCAGCTGGTAACCGAGTGGCGACCGGTGCGGCTGCTGGTGGGCCTGCCGCTGAACATGGACGATACCGACAGCGCCATGTCGGCGCGCGCCACAATCTTTGCGAACCAGCTGCAACGCCGCACCGGCATCGCCGTCGACATGGTGGACGAGCGCCTGACCACCCGCGCAGCCCGGGAGCAGCAGCCGCTGCGAGCACACGAACAGGCGGCCGTACTGATCGCCGAGACCTGGCTCAACCACCGCCCGCCGCCCGGCAAGCGGCCAAACGACGACTAGCCCCGATCAACGACGGAAGTGCATGGGGCTCGGCTCGTCCTCCTCGAGGCGCAGGCCGGCCACCGCCTCCAGCGGCTTGGGGTCGGCATCCGAGCCGAGCTTGATCATGAGCCGCAGATCGTTGGGCGAATCCGCATGGGCGATGGCGGCCTCGTAGGTGATCTCGCCGTCACTGTAGAGCTTGTACAGGGCCTGGTCGAAGGTCTGCATGCCCTGCTGGGTCGATTTGGTCATCAACTCTTTCAGCAGGTGGACTTCCGCCTTGCGGATGTGGTCTGCCACCAACGGGGTGTTGATCAGCACCTCGATGGCCGCTCGACGCCCCTGACCGTCGACGGTTGGGATCAACTGCTGAGCCACCATGGCGCGCAGGTTAAGCGACAGATCCATCCACACCTGGGTCTGCCGGTCGCTGGGGAAGAAGTGAATGATGCGGTCCAGCGCCTGGTTGGCGTTGTTGGCGTGCAGCGTGCAGAGACACAGGTGGCCGGTCTCGGCGAACGCCACCGCGTGCTCCATGGTCTCGCGACTGCGCACCTCGCCGATCATGATCACGTCCGGCGCCTGCCGCAGGGTGTTCTTCAGCGCCACCTCGAAGCTGTCGGTGTCCACCCCCACCTCGCGCTGGGTGACGATGCAGCCCCGGTGCTGATGAATGAACTCGATGGGATCCTCGATGCTGATGATGTGCCCGGAGGAGTGCTCGTTGCGGTGGCCGATCATGGCCGCGAGGGATGTGGACTTGCCCGTGCCGGTGGCGCCGACGAAGACGATCAGACCGCGCTTGGTCATGGCCAGGTCGGCGATGATCGGGGGCAACTGCAGGTCAGCGATGGTGGGGATGTTCACCTCGATCCGCCGCAGCACCATGCCCACCTGGTTGCGCTGATAGAAGGCGCTGACCCGGAACCGCCCGAGGCCGGCGGTGGCGATGGCGAAGTTGCACTCGTGATCCTTCTGGAATACCGCCTGCTGCTCCGGGTTCATCACCCCGAGCACCAGGTCCCGGGCCTGCTCCGGCGACAGATCGGTCTTGCCCGCGCTGTACAGTTTGCCGTTGATCTTCAGCATCGGCGGCTTGCCGGCGGTGATGAACAGGTCAGAGGCGCCTTTTTCCACCACGACTTTCAACAGCTTGTCGAATTCCATTGCTGCCCTCCCAGGGACTAAAATTTCTCGGGCATCTTGGCTTTTTCCCGCGCGATCTCGCGGGTGATGGAGCGCTTCGACACCAGATCCTGGAGGCACTGATCCAGGGTGATCATGCCGTGGCCCGCGCCGGTCTGAATGGCCGAATACATCTGCGCCACCTTGTCTTCGCGAATCAGGTTACGGATGGCCGGGGTGCCGATCATGATCTCGTGGGCTGCGATGCGCCCGCCGTTGATCCGTTTGAGCAGCGATTGCGAGACCACCGCCTGCAGCGACTCGGAGAGCATCGACCGCACCATGTCCTTCTCTTCGGCGGGGAACACGTCGATCACCCGGTCGATGGTCTTGGCGGCGGAGGTGGTGTGCAGGGTGCCGAACACCAGATGGCCGGTTTCCGCGGCGGTGAGCGCCAGCCGGATGGTCTCCAGGTCGCGCAACTCACCCACCAGGATGATGTCGGGATCCTCCCGCAGAGCCGAACGCAGCGCCTCGTTGAAACCATGGGTGTCGCGATGCACCTCGCGCTGGTTGATCAGGCACTTCTTGCTCTCGTGGACGAACTCGATGGGATCCTCGATGGTGAGGATATGGTCGTAGCGGTGGTCGTTGATGAAATCGATCATGGCCGCCAGCGTGGTGCTCTTGCCCGAACCCGTGGGCCCCGTCACCAGCACCAGCCCGCGCGGCGTCATCGAGATGTCCTTGAACACCTGGCCCATTCCCAGATCGTCCATGGTGAGCACCTTGGAGGGGATGGTTCGGAACACCGCGCCGGCGCCACGGTTCTGATTGAAGGCATTGACGCGGAAGCGCGCGACTCCGGGAACTTCGAACGAGAAGTCGGTTTCGAGGAACTCTTCGTAGTCCTTGCGCTGCTTGTCGTTCATGATCTCGTAGATCAGCGCGTGGACCTCCTGGTGCTCCAGCGGCGGCAGATTGATGCGCCTGACGTCGCCGTCGACGCGAATCATCGGCGGCAGCCCGGCGGAGAGGTGCAGATCGGAGGCGCCTTGCTTGGCGCTGAACGCTAGTAGCTCGGTGATGTCCATGAGCGGTCCTGTCCCTGGAGAGTCGTTGCTCGCGGTATGTCCGTATCAGGCGAGCCCTATAGTATTATCCGCCCGGCGGATTTAACTACGCCGTCATCCACCGAACGCCTGGCAGGTGCGAAATCTGCGACAAGGTTGGCACCATGAGCTTGCAGTCCGTCTCTCGAACCGTCGACGCCAACGTCCGTGCCGCGCGGCAGCACATCGCCGCCAGCGCACAGGCCTGCGGACGCAGTCCTGACGAGATCCATCTGGTGGCTGTGTCGAAAACCAAACCCGCGACGCTGATCCGCGCCGCGGCCGCCGCCGGCTGCACCGATTTTGCCGAGAACTACCTGCAGGAGGCCGTGCCGAAGATCAGTGAGCTGGCCGATCTCGACCTCACCTGGCACTTCATCGGCGCGATCCAGTCCAACAAGACCCAACTCATCGCCCGGCACTTCGATTGGGTCCACACGGTGGCGCGGGGCAAGATCGCCGAACGTCTGTCGGCGCAGCGCCCCGAGGGGCAATGGCTGAACGTCACCATCCAGGTGAACATCGACGACGACCCCGCCAAGGCCGGCGTAGCCCCCGCTGACGCGCGCGCGCTGCTTGCGGATATTGCCGATCTGCCCAACCTGCGGGTGCGCGGCCTGATGACGGTGCTGCGTCAGGGATCAGAGCCGCTGGCCGGCTATCGCCGACTCGCCGCTCTGTTCGCCGAGTTGGCGAGCCAGGCCCCCGCCTGCTGGGATACCCTGTCCATGGGCATGAGTGCGGACTTTGCCGAAGCCATCACCGCAGGCGCCACCCATGTGCGCCTCGGCACCACCATTTTCGGCCCGCGAGACCGGGTCTGACGACGGAGCATGCAGTGAGCGATCTTTTGGCCTTCATCGGCGGCGGCAACATGGCGCGCAGCCTCATCAGCGGCTTGATTGCCGCCGGCACCGACCCTGCGAGCATCCGCGCCAGCGACCCGGTAGCCGCCCAGCGGGCCGCGGTGGAGCACCTTGGCGTAACCAGCTTCGACGACAACAATCGAGCGGTGGCCGATGCAGCGCTGGTGGTGCTCGCGGTGAAGCCCCAGGCCATGGCCGCCGTGGTGGCGGCCCTCGAGCTCCCGACGCGACCGCTGGTGATCTCCATCGCCGCCGGCGTGCCGGTGCATGCGCTGCAGCGCTGGCTGCCCGACGGCACCCCGATCGTGCGCTGCATGCCTAACACGCCGGCCCTGCTGGGCGCCGGCATTACCGGCATGTATGCGCCCGACGGCGTCGGCGCCAGTCACCGGGCGGCAGCCGAAGCCGTGCTGGGCGCCGCTGGCAAAACCCTGTGGGTACTGGAGGAAGCGCAGCTGGACGCGGTCACGGCGGTGTCCGGCAGCGGCCCGGCGTACTTCTTTTATCTGATGGAAGCCATGATCGAGGCGGGCGTGTCATTGGGGCTGGATCGGGAAAGCGCCAGACTGCTGACCCTGGAGACGGCATACGGTGCCGCGCGCATGGCGCGCGAGGGTGCCGATGCGCCGGACCGGCTGCGCACCAACGTCACCTCACCGGGCGGGACCACGGAGCGTGCGCTGTCTATACTGGACGCCGCCGGTGCCCGGCAGACCGTACAGAGCGCCGTTGCCGGTGCGGCACAGCGGGCTCGTGAACTAGCGGAGGAATTCGGCCGACCATGAACGAAGCGCTCAACTACCTGGTGAGTTTCATCCTGCAGATCGCAGCCTTTCTGTTCGTCGGGCGGTTTCTGCTGCAGGCCTGCCGAGTCGACTTTTACAATCCGATCTCTCAGGGGCTGGTGAAAGCCACCGATCCGGTGCTGCGGCCGCTGCGTTCGGTGCTGCCCGGCTATCGCAACCTCGACCTGGCCGCATTTCTCGCCGCCGTGGTGGTGCAGATCATTCTGATCATGTCCCTGGGGGCCCTGCAGGGCGCGTTCGTGGGCAATATCGTCGCCGTGCTCGCCGCCGGCGTGCTGCAGGTGCTGATGCTGATCATCCGGATATTCTGGTGGTCGATCCTCATCGTCATCATCGCCGGCTGGATCGCCCCCGGCAGCAGCCACCCGGCGCTGCTGCTGCTGCACCAGATCACCGAGCCCCTGCTGGCGCCCGCGCGGCGGCTGCTGCCGTCTCTGGGCGGCCTGGATTTCTCACCGATCATGGTGTTCCTGATTCTCGGGCTGCTGGAGCGGATTCTTCCGCAGATCTTCCTGGCGTTGTTTTAGAGGCTTGCTGATGCCCGACGCGCTGCCTTCCGATTCGGTGGGCCTGGTCACTGCCGAAACCTTCGTCAGCCGGGATCCGTTCGCGCTGCAGTGTGGCGAGACGCTGCCCGGGTTCGAACTGGTGTACGAGACTTATGGCCGCCTCAACCCACAGCGCAGCAACGCCGTGCTCGTCTGCCACGCGCTGTCCGGCCACCACCATGCCGCCGGCTATCACAGTCTCGAAGACAAGCGTCCGGGCTGGTGGGAGACCTGCATCGGGCCGGGCAAACCCATCGATACCGAGCGCTTCTTCGTGGTGAGCCTCAACAACCTGGGCGGCTGCCACGGCAGCACCGGGCCCATCAGCACCGACCCCCGAACAGGCGTCGCCTACGGCCCCCACTTCCCGAAGGTGACGGTGAGCGACTGGGTTCGCAGCCAGGCGGCTCTGGCCGACCACCTGGGCATCGAGCAGTTCGCCGCGGTCATCGGCGGCAGCCTCGGCGGCATGCAGGCGCTGCAGTGGTCCATCGATTACCCGCACCGGCTGCGCGCCGCTGTGCTGATCGCCTGCGCGCCGCGGCTGTCGGCCCAGAACATCGCCTTCAACGAAATCGCGCGCCAGGCCATCATGGCCGATCCTGAGTTCCACGACGGCCACTATCGGGCGCTGGGCAAGAACCCGGACCAAGGTCTGAGGCTCGCCCGTATGGTCGGGCACGTCACCTATCTGTCCGACGACGGCATGCGGCAGAAATTCGGCCGCGAGCTGAAATCGGGGGATCTGCGCATCGGCCGTGACGTGGAGTTCCAGGTCGAAAGCTATCTGCGCCATCAGGGGCAGTCGTTTTCCCGCAGCTTCGACGCCAACACCTATCTGTTGATGACCAAGGCGCTGGATTTTTTTGATCCCGCCAGTGAGTACCAGGACGATCTGGTAGCGGCACTGTCCCAGGCCCGATGCCGCTTCCTGGTGGTGTCGTTCACCACCGACTGGCGCTTTTCGGTGGAGCGCTCCCAGGAACTGGTGGATGTGCTGGTCAGAGCCCGCCGCAACGTCGCCAGCGCGATCATAGACACCCAGCACGGCCACGACTCGTTTCTGCTGCCGGTACCCCGCTACATGGAGGTGCTCGGCAGCTACCTCGCCCGGCTCGCCACCGAGGTATCCGCCGCGGGCGCCTGCCATGCGCGCTGACCTGCGGATCATCGCCGAGTTGGTGAAGCCCGGGGCCAGGGTGCTGGACCTCGGTTGCGGCACCGGCGAGCTCCTCGAGCATCTGCAGGCAACCAAGCAGGTGAACGGCTACGGGCTGGAGATCGACGCCGACAACATCACCGTATGCCTGAGGAAGGGCGTCAACGTCCTCGAGCAGAACCTGGATCGAGGGCTCACCAATTTTCCCGACGACAGCTTCGACATGGTGGTCATGACCGAGACCCTGCAGTCGGTGCGTGAGCCCCACATCATGCTCAGCGAGATGCTGCGCATCGGCCGGGAATGCGTGGTAACCTTCCCCAACTTCGGTCACTGGCGATGCCGAGCGCAACTCAGCGCCCGCGGGCGGATGCCGGTCGCCAAGCATCTACCACACACCTGGTACGACACGCCGAACATCCATCTGTGTACGTTCAACGACTTCGAGCACCTTTGCCGCGTTCAGGGTGTCGAAATCATCGAGCGGTTCGTCGTCGACGCCAAATACGCAAACCGCTTCCTGATGAATCAGTTTCCCAACTTTTTCGGCACCTACGCGTTCTACCGGCTAGGTCGCCCCGGTTCGAGGTAGCAAATGAAACCACGACGACTTTTCGCCCCACTGCTGCTCGCCCTGTTGCTGGCCGCCCCTGCGGGCGCCGAACAGAAGCAGTCCATTGGGGCCTTCGACGCCCACTACAGCCTGGTGCCGACGCTGTTTCTCAAGCCCGAGATCGCCGCACGACACGGCATCACCCGCAGCCGCGACCGAGCGCTGCTGAACGTATCGATCCTGGACGCCTCCGACGTTCCGGTTCAAGCCCAGGTGACGGGGCGGTCGAGAAACCTGCTGGGGCAGGAGGTACGGCTGCAGTTCCGCCAGGTGCTGGACGGCCAGGCCGTGTATTACCTGGCCGAGGTGCAGCACGCCGATCGGGAAATGCTGCGCTTCATCGTCGACGTCACCACGCCCGACTCAGCCGCTCATCGGCTCGAATTCATGCAGACGATGTATTGGGAAGGGCGGTGAAGATCGTTCTCGCGAGCGCCAACCGCGGCAAGCTGGTCGAGCTCGCCGAGCTGCTCGCGCCGCTGGGAATCACGGTGGAAAGCCAGGCGGCCTTCGGCATCGAGCCGGCGCCCGAGGAACGCTCGACGTTCGTCGAGAACGCGCTCGACAAGGCTCGCCACACATCCCTGCATTCGGGGCTGCCGGCACTGGCCGACGATTCCGGCCTGGTGGTTCCGGCACTCGGCGGTGCGCCGGGCATCCGCTCCGCCCGTTACGCCGGGGCTGACGGCGACGACGCTGCCAACAACGCCAAGCTCATCGCCGCGCTTGCCGACGTCGCCAACCCACGGGCGCATTTCTACTGCGCCCTGGTGTACCTGCGGCACCCGCAAGACCCGGCACCGCTGATCGCCACCGCGCGCTGGCACGGCGAGATTCTGACCAGCCCCCGCGGGCACTCCGGATTCGGCTACGACCCGCTGTTTTATCTGCCCGAGCTGCAGCGCACGGCGGCCGAGCTCGAGCCCGCAGAAAAAAACCGCCGCAGCCATCGAGGCCAGGCGATGACCTCCCTGCTCGAGCAGCTGCGCCTGGAGCTCTGATGATCGGCCCCATCGGGCTGTATGCGCATTTCCCATGGTGCGTGCGCAAGTGCCCATACTGCGACTTCAATTCCCACCCGCTGCGCGGCGCGCTCGACGAAGCAAGCTACCTGGCGGCGCTGCAGGCAGACGCCAGGGACGCCCTGGCCCAGCTGGCGCCGGGGCAGATCGCCAGCGTGTTCTTCGGCGGTGGCACCCCCAGCCTGTTCTCTCCAGAGGCGTTCGCCGAACTGCTCGCGCGGCTACGACCCTGGCTGGCGAGCGCGGCCGAGGTGACCATGGAAGCCAACCCCGGCACCGTTGAGCACCACGATTTCGCCGGCTACCGGCGCGCCGGCATCAACCGCCTGTCGCTTGGCGCTCAGAGCTTCGAGCCGCAGCAGCTACGGTCGCTCGGCCGCATTCACGACGCCGAGGACACCACTCGCGCATTCGCCACCGCGCGTCGCGCCGGCTTCGACAACATCAATCTGGATCTCATGTACGGGCTGCCACAGCAGACGCCCGGTGCTGCGCTTGCGGACCTGCGCGCCGCCTTGGAGCTGGGGCCCGAGCATCTCAGCTGGTATCAGCTGACCATCGAGGCGAAAACCGAGTTCGCCCGCCGCCCGCCGATGCTTGCCAGCGAGTCCGCCACCGCCACCATGGAAGCCCAGGGCCATGCCCTGCTGGCGGAGCACGGCTACCGGCGCTATGAGGTTTCC
Organism: Pseudomonadales bacterium; assembly: GCA_047920935.1. Classification (GTDB taxonomy): domain Bacteria; phylum Pseudomonadota; class Gammaproteobacteria; order Pseudomonadales; family Azotimanducaceae; genus UBA7803. The sequence goes on from JBLRXD010000016.1 coordinate 15,522, forward strand.
GGCTACGCCCGGGCCGGCTTCGAGTGCCGACACAACGTCAATTACTGGACCTTCGGCGACTATCTGGGCATCGGCGCCGGCGCCCACGGCAAGCTGACCAGCGGCCGTGGCAGGACGAAGCACATCGTCCGCACCCGCAAACCATCGCAACCGCGGCTCTACATGGCCGCGCCACTCACCACGGAGCGCGTGCCGGTGCCCCACGAAGAACTGGTGTTCGAATTCATGATGAACGCGCTGCGGTTGACGGACGGAGTCGACTGGGAGGTGTTCGAAGCGCGTACCGGGCTCGATCCGGGCTGCCTCGAGCCCACCTGGGAACGGCTGGCAGCCCAAGGGCTGGTGCGCCGCCACCGCATCGCCACCACCGACCTCGGCTACCGTTACCTGGATGGGGTACTCGAGCGGTTCCTCACGTAACGCAGGTCCCACGTGCGGTGCCCGAGCTTGATGCCGCGCGTCTCGAATCGGGTTCGCGGACGGCCATGCACCGATTCGGCCGCGGCGGCGGTAGCCGCATCGGTCACCCGGGGCTCGGCCAGTCGCGTCAGCCCCGGCTGTGCGTCGAGCACGGCGACGATCCACTCCGCGTACGCCTCCCAATCGGTCGCCACCCACAGGGTGGCGTCGACCTTCATCCGCTCGGTGAGCGTGCGCACGAACTGCGGCTGCAGCAGGCGCCGCTTGTGATGCCGCTGTTTCGGCCACGGGTCGGGGAAAAAAATGCGCACCTCGTCGAGCGCGCCGCAAGCCAGCTGGCGCTCCAGCAACTGCTCGGCCGGCGCCGCCACCAGGCGGACGTTGTCGAGCCCTTCGCGCTGCAGCCCCAGCAGCGCCGCACCGACACCCGGCTCATAGATCTCGCTGCCCAGCAGATTCCAATCGGGGCGCTCCCGGGCCCAGTCGAGCAGCGCGTGCCCCATGCCGAAGCCGATCTCCAGACCCAGCGGCGCGTTGCGCTGAAACAGCGCCGGGACATCGAGCAAGCCGGCGTCGGGATCGATGCAGTAGCGCTCCTGCAGCATCGCCAGCGCCCGCGCCTGACCGCGGGTCATGCGCCCGCGCCGGCGAATGTAGGTGCGCCGGTCGCTGGAATCCGGGTGGCTGGCGGCTTGCTCCGACGTGCTCATGGCGCCGCACTCAGCGCCGCCCAAGCCAACGCCAGCCAGCCGATGATGAACCCGACCCCACCCAAAGGCGTGACCGGCCCCAACAATCCAGGGCCCCCAAGTGCCAGAGCATAGAGGCTGCCGGAGAACAGCAGCACGCCAGCCACGAAGCTCCAGCCGGCGATGGTCAGAGGCAGGTGCAGGGACCCGTGGCCCGGGTCCGCTGCGAGGCGCAGCCACAGCCCTGACGCCAGCAACGCCAGGGCGTGGACGAGATGGTAGCTGACCGCCGTCTGCCAGACCGTCAGCCCCTCAGCGAGCCGCTCCCGCAGCGCGTGGGCCCCGAAGGCCCCGAGCACCACCCCCGCGGCCCCGTAAACAGCCGCAATGACCAAGAACCAGCGGCCCGCGGCCACCCTCAGGCCGCCATTCCCGCCTGGAGTTTTTTCATGGCGCTCTTCTCTATCTGTCGGATCCGCTCTGCCGACACCTCGTAACGTGCAGCCAGGTCGTGGAGCGTAGCCTTCTGGTCGGCCAACCAGCGGCTGCTGATGATGTCACGGCTGCGCTCGTCGAGGGACGACAGCGCTTGCGCAAGCCGTTCGGTCGAGGTGGCCTGCCAGTCCGCTTCGACCACCTGATCCTCGGGGTTGGCCCCCTCCTGGACCAGGTAATGCGCAGGCGACAGCGCAGTGGCGGACTCACTGTCATCGTCGTCGCTGAATCCTTCGAACGACACGTCGGCCGATGCCAAGCGGCCTTCCATGCGCGCCACCTCTGCTTCGGAAACCCCGAGCTCGGTGGCCATGGCCCTGGTCTCGTCCTGGGTCAGCCAGGCGAGCCGCTTCTTGCTGCTGCGCAGGTTGAAGAACAGCTTGCGTTGCGCCTTGGTGGTGGCCACTTTGACGATGCGCCAGTTGCGCAGGATGTACTCATGCATTTCCGCCTTGATCCAATGCACGGCGAAAGAGATCAGGCGTACGCCCACCTCGGGATTGAAGCGCTTCACCGCCTTCATCAGCCCGACATTGCCCTCCTGGATCAGGTCGGCCTGGGGCAGGCCGTAGCCCTGATAGGATCGCGCCAGATGCACCACGAACCGAAGATGGCTCAAAACCAGCTCCCGGGCCGCCTGCAGATCGTTGTCGTAGTACAGCCGCCCGGCCAGCGCCTGCTCTTGCTCCACGGTGAGCACGGGAATCGCACTCACGGTACGCACGTAGGCATCGAGATCGCGCCCGGGCGACAGGCTGTTCAGGGCCAGCAAATTGGTGGTCATTGTGATACCTCCGGTAACACCTAATCCGAGCAGTTTAGCACTCTCCTCATGAGACCGCTAAGCAGGCCGCGAGTTCACCCCGACGGCGCTCCGGGAGGAACACTTATCTATCTGATACTAAAGGATTTCCAGGCCGGAAAGGCGCTGCCGCGCGGCGATCAGAGCGCCCGCCACGCCGAGCAGGACGGCAACCCCGAACAGGGTGCCGAGAAACCTCAGATCAAAGCCCGTGACCCGGAGTGCCTGGCCGTAGCTGCCCAGTAGATCCGCAAGTGGCGCTTCGATCACCACCAGGCACAGGCTGATGAGCATGGCGCCGAAGACCGCGCCGCCCAGGCCGTAAATGGCGCCGAAATACAGGAACGGCCGGCGCATCTGCGCATTGCTGGCGCCCACCAGCTTCAGCACCCGCAGCTCGTCGAGCCGGGACTCGATGGCCAGGCGCACCGACGTCGCGGTGATCAGGATGGCGCCGACCCCGAACAGCACCGCCAGCATGACGCCCAGCCGCGTGACCACCCGGGTGAGATCGGTGATCCGCTCCATCCAGGTCTTCTCCACCACGACCTCGGCGGCGCCGGGGTGCGCGCCCGCAAGCGCCGCCAGCGCCTCGAGATCTTCGCTACCGGCGCCGGCGGCGACGACCGCACGCAGCGAGGCGGGCAGCGGGTTGGAACCCAGCAACTCGAGCGCGTCGGAAATGTCGGTATACGCCTGAAATTCTGCCAGCGCGTCCTCGGGTGAAACGATCACCACCTGCTGCACCGACGGCTGCTGCCGCAACGTGGCGGCGAGGTCGTCGACCAAGGCCGGGGCTGCGCCCAGCTCGAAATACACGGTCAGCCCCGGCCGACCCTCCCAGGAGCCGGTCATGGCAGCGAGGTTGAGTTGCAGCAGGAACAGGCCCCCTGGCAGCGCCAGGGCGATGCCCACCAGCAACCACACGAGCAGGCTGGTGCCGAGCCGCTCGCTGACGAAGTTCGCGCTGTCGCGCAGCACGCGGGCATGGTCGCGGCAACGCGCCAGCAGCCCCGGACGTTGCGGCGGCCAGGGATCCTGGGGCAGCTTAACTCGCGCCATCGCCTGCCCCGACAGGTTGCAACGCGCCGGCCGGCGGGTTGCTCGAGGCGGTCTCGCCGGCAACCGCTGGCCGCGGCGCCGCCTTCAAGTCACTGACCATCGCTCCCTGGGAAAGCTCGATGATGCGCATGCCCATGGACTCGATCAGGTCGCGATCGTGGCTGGCGACGATGACCGTGGTGCCCACCTGATGGAACTGCCGGAACAGATTCATGATGTCCCGCGAAAGCTCCGGGTCGAGGTTACCCGTCGGCTCGTCCGCCAGCAGAATCTTCGGGCGGGTAACCACGGCCCGGGCAATGCCGATGCGCTGCTGCTCACCGGTGGAGAGATAGCGCGGCAGCAGCGACTCTTTGGCCAGCAGGCCGACCCGGGACAGGGCAGCGCGCACCCGCCGGGCTACGTCCCGCTCGCGGTATCCGGCCACCCGCAACGGCAACGCCACGTTGTCGTAAACGGTGCGCCCTGCCAGCAGATGGTGATCCTGGAACACCGCGCCCAGGTGCTGGCGGTAGCGCGCCAGACGCCGCGCGGCGATCTGGGCGAGGTTGACGCCGTTGACGAGGATCTGCCCGCGGGTCGGGCGGTCGAGACACAGCAGCAGCTTGAGAAACGTGCTCTTGCCCGCCCCCGAGTGGCCGGTGAGGAACGTCATGGAGCCTTCCTCGAAACTGGCGGACAGCTCCTTGAGGGCATCCTGACCGTTGTCGAAGCGCTTGGTGACCTGGCGGAACTCGATCTGCCCCACGAGCGGTGCCTCCTCTAGCGTCCCAATGGCCGGGGGCTCATTCCCGGGCAAGCAGCGCGTCGACGAAGTCGCTGGCAGAGAATGGCTTGAGATCGTCGACGCCCTCGCCGATGCCGATGAAATATACCGGCTTGGCCACCTCGCGGGCGATGGCAAACAGCACTCCGGCCTTGGCGGTACCGTCGAGCTTGGTAATCACCAGGCCGGTGACGCCGACTGCGGCATCGAACTCCCGCACCTGGGACAGAGCGTTCTGACCGATACCAGCATCGAGCACCAGCAGCACCTGGTGAGGCGCTTGCTCGTCAAGGCGCCGCACCACCCGCTTGACCTTGCTGAGTTCTTCCATGAGGTTGGTCTTGGCCTGCAGACGCCCGGCGGTATCGGCGAGCAGCACGTCCACGCCCCGCGCGCGCGCAGCCTGGACCGCATCGAACACCACCGACGCGCTGTCGGCACCCTGGGCCTGAGCGATCACGGGAACCCCGGCGCGATCGCCCCAGCTTTTCAGCTGCTCCACCGCGGCGGCGCGAAAGGTGTCGCCCGCCGCCATCATCACCGACAGGCCCTGATCGCGGAAGCGGCGCGCCAGCTTGCCGATGGTGGTGGTCTTGCCGACACCGTTGACGCCCACGAAGAAAATCACGAACGGACGCTGGTCGGCGGGAATCTCGAATGGTTGCGACAACGGCTGCAGGAGGTCTTTGAGCAAGCCGGCCAGGGCACCATGGAGCGCCACGGTATTGTTCAACTCGCGGCGCTTAACCCGCTGGGTGAGCTGCTCCATGATGTGGCGCGTGGTTTCGGTGCCGACATCGGTGATCAGCAATGCCGTCTCCAACTCCTCCAGCACCGCATCGTCGATTTCCTTCTCGCCGAGCAGCAGCGTGCCCACACCCTCCGCCAGCTGGGTGCGGGTCTTGCTCATGCTGTTCTTCAGGCGTCGCCAGAGACCGCCGCCGCCCTGCTTCTCTACTTCACTCACCTTCGCTCACCGCCTAAGCCCGATCAATCAGTTGCTGGGTTGTCGATCCGTCGAATCCGGCCGCTCTTGTCGGCGCCCCATCGCTGCCCCACCATGACGGGGAGTCATTTCTGCCCGGAGAGCATTCGGCGACACCATGGCCAGCAACGCAGTCCGCATTATCGGCGGTAAGTGGAGAGGACGAAAGCTCGCATTCCCCGACGAGCCGCAATTGCGACCCACGCTCGGCCGGGTAAGGGAAACCCTGTTCAATTGGCTGCGCGACGACGTCCCCGGCAGCCGCTGTCTCGACCTGTTCGCCGGCAGCGGCGCCCTGGGGTTCGAAGCGCTGTCGCGCGGCGCCGCTGCGGTCACCTTCGTAGACAGCAGCCGCAGCGCGACGCGCTGCCTCGAGGACAACCTGCGCACGCTGGGCGCCGACAATGCCACGGTGATCTGCTCGCCGGCCGAACGGGTGCTGCGCAGCGCACGGGAGCCGTGGGACATCATCTTTCTCGACCCACCGTTCAAGGGCTTTCACGTGGCCGACATCCTGCAACTGATCCGCGACCGGGAAGCGCTCGCGGCAGAGGGGCTGATCTATATCGAAGCGCCGCGCAGGGAGGAGCTGCAACTCGGCAGTTGGACTCGGCTCAAGCATGGTCAGGCGGGAGATACTCAATTCGCACTTCTTGCCTCCCCTTGATAGCCCGGCTACCATCCGGCCGTTTCGGGGGGAGATGTCAATGCGCGTAGTGGTTTATCCGGGGTCGTTCAATCCCATCACCAATGGCCATGTGGATCTGGTGAAGCGGGCCTTGAACCTCTTCGATCACGTGATTCTCGCCATCGGAACCTCCGCCCAGAAGGACCCGAAGATCGACCTCAAGGACCGTATCGACCTGTGCCGTGAAGTGCTGGCGGGGTTCGGCGACCGGGTGTCGGTGGAAGGCTTCAACACCCTGCTGGTCGACTACGTGCGCAGCCGGGATGCGCTGTTCATCCTGCGCGGCTTACGTACCGTGACCGACTTCGACTACGAGTTCCAGATGGCGGAAATGAACCAGTCCCTGGATCCGGCCATCGAGTACGTGTTTCTGCCGACATCGAAGGATTGCTCCTTCATCTCATCGACCCTGGTGCGGGAGATCGCGGCCTTGGGTGGCGACATATCCCAGTTCGTCCACCCGGCGGTGGTCCAGGCTTACTCCCGCAAAGGCTAGCGCTCCGACCGAGACCGCGTTCTCACGGCCTGCGCGGTTGCTGGGACTTCCCCGCAGAGCGACAGCCCAGGCAGCGCACGAAGGTCTCGCGCGCGGGACCTATCACCAACGCCTGGGCTGCCTGATCGACGTTGCCGCCGGCCGCGCTGAACGGCAGGCTCACCACGAAGAATGCAGTGCCGAGGGTGGTGGCGACGATGCCAAGCGGGCGGGCGACGAGCAGATCGGCGGTCATTGCCCCCGCGGAGGGATGGCTCTCCACGTTGGCATGAGCGGGCATGGAAAGCAGCCCCATCAGCGCCACGGTCAGCAGCAATCGGCCTGGTCGGTTCATATCCACACTTCCACTGTTCGTTGATACGGCATGAGCGAACTCTAGCATCAGGCCGACCGCAAACTTTGGTCGCGTTGGCAATTCGGGCAGAAAACCGTGGCTCTCTGGCCAAGCCGCTTGCCCACCAGCAGCGCACCGCACAGCTTGCACGGCAAGCGCTCGCGGCCGTAGACGTACAGCGACTGCTTGAAGTAGCCGGGCTGGCCGTCCTGATCGACAAAATCCCGCAGGGTGGTGCCGCCCATGTCGATGGCCTGCTGCAGCACCCGGCGCACGCATTCGGCCAGGCGCCGGTAGCTGCTCAGGGTAACCCGGCCGGCGCGCAGGGTAGGGCGGATACCGGCGAGAAACAGGGCTTCGTTCGCATAGATGTTGCCAACCCCGACCACGACCTTGCCGTTCATCAGCAGCGTTTTCACCGATACGCGCCGCCCCCTGGCCGCGCGCTTCAGGTACTCGCCGGTAAACGCCGTCGACAGCGGCTCGACGCCGAGACTCGACAGCAACCAGTGCTGCTCGGCCGTGGCCGCCTGCCAATGGATGCTGCCGAAGCGGCGCGGATCGTTCAGGCGCAGCACTTTGCCCGAGTCGAGCAGCAGATCGACATGGTCGTGCTTGAGCACCGGGGCATCGCCGGGGAGGATCCGCAGACTGCCGGACATACCCAGGTGGAGGATGAGGCAACCGGCCTCGAACCTCAGCAGCAGGTACTTACCGCGCCGCTCGACCCCCTGCACCACCTGACCACGCAGCGTCTGGGGCAACTCCACTGGCCAGCGCAGCGCCGCATTGCGAATCTGCCAGTCCAGCACCCGGCGTCCAAGCAGGTGCGGCTCGACACCACGCCGGGTAGTTTCTACTTCTGGGAGTTCCGGCACGGCTAGTCCGGCACGGGGAGGGTGAGGGCAGCGGGTGGCAGCTGGGCGGCAATGCCCGGAAGTCCGGGCACGCGCTTACTTGATCTTCGCTTCCGTGTACGGCACGTGCTTACGAACCACGGGGTCGTACTTCCGGAACTCGAGCTTGTCGGGCGTGTTGCGCTTGTTCTTGTCGGTGGTGTAGTAGTGCCCGGTGCCTGCGCTGGATACCAGTTTGATCTTGTCCCGCATGATGTTCTCGCTGGAATAAAAAGAGGGTTAGCCCCGAGCGTCCCGCCGACGGATGTCGGCCAGAACCTGCTCGATACCTTTCTTGTCGATGATACGCATGCCCTTCGACGACACGCGCAGCCGCACGAAACGCTTCTCGCTCTCGAGCCAGAACCGATGATAGTGAAGATTGGGCGAGAACCGGCGCCGGGTCTTGTTCTCGGCGTGGCTGACGTTGTTTCCACTCATCGGCCGCTTGCCGGTCACCTGACAGACTTGAGACATGACAGGATGGTCCGAAAAAAATGAGGCGCGTTTATACCAGAGCCCCAGTGTTTCAGCAAGAATCGTCGGAAAATATGGTCGAAAAGCGACGCTAAAGCAGGCCGCGCTCCGCCAGGGACACCGTGGTGCCGTGACCCACCACCACATGATCGAGCACCCGCACGTCGATCTGCATCAGCAGCAAGCGCAGCTCCTCGGTAAGCCGCAGATCGCTGGGGCTCGGCTCGGGGTTGCCGGACGGATGATTGTGCGCCAGCACCACGGCTGCCGCGTTGTGCGCCAAGGCCTGCTTGATGACCTCCCGCGGGTGCACGCTGGCCCTATCCACCGAGCCGAGGAACAGCGCCTCGAAACCGATCAGACGGTGTCGTGTGTCGAGAAACAGGCAGGCGAATACCTCGCGCTCGTAGCCGGAGAGCTTGTGCTGCAGGTAATGACGCACCGCCCGAGTGTCGCTCAACAGCTGGCGGTCGGCGATGCCGGCCTCGGCTTGCCGCTCGCCCAGCGCCAGCACCGCCTTGAGCACCGCCACCCGCGCCGGCCCGAGGCCGCGCACCGCCGCCAGCCGGCGCGGTGACGCCGCGAGCAGGCCCCGCAGCCCGCCGAACGTCTGCAGCAGCAGCTCGGCGAAGGCCAGCACGTCGAGCCGGCCGTCACCCGTGCCGAGACACACCGCGAGCAACTCCACATCGCTGAGCGCCGCAGCGCCGGCACGCAGCAGGCGCTCTCTGGGCGGCTCGCCGCCCGGCCAGCCGCCGCGTCGGGATTTTTCGTTCATGAGCCGTTTCCTCCGGGTCGGCTCCCGCGTAGTGGCCGACTGTCGGCAGTGGTATCGTTGCGCGCACCCGGCGCGTCGTCAGCCCGCGACGCCAGCGCGGGGCGCACCGGCTGCACAACGGAAGACCGATATGAGCCAACATACCGTCGACGATGGCCTACCTCTCGCCGGACGCCACATCCTAGTGGGTGTGAGCGGTGGCATCGCAGCCTACAAGTCGCCGATGCTTGTGCGCCGATTGCGCGACTGCGGGGCGGACGTTCAGGTGGTCACCACCCGCGGCGCGGAACACTTCGTCACCGCCACCACACTGCAGGCGGTTTCCGGGCGCCCGGTTCGCAGCGATCTGTGGGATCCTGCCGCCGAAGCCGCCATGGGGCACATCGAGCTGGCGCGCTGGGCCGATCTGATCATCCTGGCGCCGGCCACCGCCGATCTGCTCAGTCGGCTCGCTGCCGGGCGCGCCGACGATCTGCTGTGCACGCTGCGTCTGGCGGCCCGCGCGCCGCTGCTGCTGGCGCCGGCGATGAACGTGGCCATGTGGGAACATCCCGCTACCCAGCGCAACCTGAGGACGCTCACCGGCGACGGCTGCGTGGTGGTCGGCCCCGACAGCGGTTCCATGGCCTGCGGCGAATTCGGCCCGGGACGCATGGTGGAGCCGGAGCAATTGCTCGACACCATCATCAGCCACTTCCGTGACCGCGCAGCGAGCACGATTCCGCAGCTCCAGGGCCGCAAACTACTCATCACGGCCGGGCCCACCCGCGAGCCCATCGATCCAGTGCGCTACATCAGCAATCACAGCTCCGGAAAGCAAGGTTACGCGCTGGCTGCCGCGGCCCGCGCGGCCGGCGCCGATGTCACGCTGGTATCCGGTCCGGTTTCGCTGCCGCCGCCAGCAGGCGTCAGTACCGTGCCGGTCGTCACCGCGCAGCAGATGCTCGAGGCGGTCATGGCCCGGATCGCCGAGTGCGAGGTGTTCATCGGCGTCGCCGCGGTGGCCGACTACCGGCCGGCGCTGGCGGCCGAGCAGAAACTGAAGAAGGGCGCAGGCGGCGGCCTCGAGATGTCACTGTCGTTGGTGGAGAATCCCGACGTGATCGCGACCGTGGCCCGCAGCCCGCAGCGGCCGTTCGTGGTCGGTTTCGCCGCCGAAACTCAGGACGCCTTGATCCACGCTCGCGAGAAGCGCATCCGCAAAGGCATGGATCTGATCGTGGTCAACGACGTGTCCGACCCGTCCATCGGGTTCAACAGCGACCAGAACCAGGTGACCCTGATCTGGGAAGGCGGCGAGCAGCAGCTGCAGCAGAGCGGCAAAGAGACCATTGCCCGGGCGATTCTCCAGGCCGTGGCGGAGCAGCTGGCATCGCCCCACGGTGGATAGGTTGGCGTTCGCCAACTAAAATTGATGTCAAAGCTGGAGGACTTCAGGCAATTGGATACCGCGAGCCAGAGGCGCCCCCGGTGACTGCTGCGACGCTGCCGCCCGGGGCCGCCCGGGGAGCCTGGCGCAGCGCTGCGCCCGCGCTGGCGCTCAGCGTTGCCGGCATGATGGTGGCCGGCGCCATGATCTGGTTCCAGATGGTGGAGCCCGCGCGCAGCGCGCATAGCACGCAACTTGCAGCCGCCGCGGCCGATCGCTACGCGGGCCTGTTCGACGCGCGCATCGTCGAGCTGCGCGCGCAACTCGAGGCCGCGGCGGCGGCCGACAGCACCACCGAAGCTCTCGCCAGCGGCGAACCGGCGCAGCTGGCCCGAGCGGGCTTGCTGCTCACCCAGATAATGCCCTTTGCCGATCGGGTGGAAATCGTTGCGGCAGGCAGCGCCAGCGTCGACCTGGACGCGGACGTGCCCATCTCCTATGCGGCACTGCGTGTCATTCAGACGGCGGAGACAGCGGGCATGGTCGGCCCCGAAGGCGTCCGCCTCGAGCCCCAGGGCAGCCGTCTGTTCGCCGCTCGCTCAATCGACGCCACGGACGCCACCGGCGGGGTGCTGTTCGTGGCGCTGTCGCCGGAATATCTACTGCAGCCGCTGAGGGCGTTTCATGGTGACGGCGGCCGGGTCACTCTGACCCAGAGTTTCGAGGGTAGCCCGCCGCTTGCACTGCTGCAGTGGGGGGATGCAGGCGCCGGGCTCGGGCCGGCGCTGCGGCGCCCGCTCCTGGTCCCGCACTGGCACCTGGAGTTCGAGCCAGTACTACCGGCGGCTACGCCGCAGCTCGGCGTGATGTCCCTCGCCACCGCGCTGGCCGCCGGCCTCGGCCTGGCGCTGGGGGGCATCCTGCTGACGGTCAGCGGGTTCTCCCGCACGCTGCTGGCGGGCGCGGCGCAGCCCAGCGCGCGGTCCGGCAACGCCGTGGAGGCAAGCCGGCGGCCGCTCAGCGACGGCAGCCTGGCTGGGTCCCGCCAGGGCACCGCATCCGCTCCGCCGGCTGCGGGGGGTACGCCGGGCGTATCTCCCCGGGCGGCCGCCGAACCGAAGGCCGAGCCCGCTGTGGCGGCTGCAGCTGCGGCCGCGGCCG